>CAYXVE010000013.1:0-87671 GCA_964468435.1 uncultured Bacteroidia bacterium
TCACCTTAGGGGATTGCCCGCGTTTGTAACGGGTGTGGGCGAGCCATACGATGCTGCGTATGCCGATTGCATGGCGGAAGTTGGAAACTCCCGCCATCACCTTAGGGGATTGCTTAAGCCCGCGCTCGTTTGTAACGGGTGTGGGCGAGTCTTAAAAAATCTTCAGATCCTTATCCCGGTATTTCTGAATCAATTCATCCTCCACATCTTCCACGATCATCACATCGATCTCCTCTAAATCGCAGATCTTGAAATGATCCACTGTGTCGATCTTATCTTTTGTGGCCATGACCACAGTTTGCTGGCTGGCCTGCACCATTCGGTGCTTGATGCGGGCCTCCTGATATTCCAGGGTGAAGGCACCGAGCTGGTGGTGTATGCTGCGTATTCCGATAAAGCAGATATCTGCTCTCAGACTGTCCAGTATGGTAATCATATCTGTGCTTATGGTCACCTGTGAGGCCTTGAAGACGGGGCCACCGAGCAGGTGGAGGTGCAGATGCGGGTGATGCATCAGCGCATGAGTGACAGGGATGCTGTTGGTAAACACTGTGAGGTGGAGGTGCAGGGGAATGAGCTGTGCTAGGTGAAAATGGGTGGTGCCACCATCGATAATGAGGAGCTGACCGTCTTTCAGCATGGAAATGGCTTTCTGCGCCAGCGCAGCTTTGCGCTGCGAGGCAAACTCCATCCGGCCCTCGTAGGGTCGCGGAGCCTCCGGGCGCGGCACCGCGCCGCCATGCACCTTCTTGAGTAGCCCCTGGGCTTCCAGTTCGTTCAAATCCCGGCGGATCGTCCCCTCCGATACATTGAATTCCTCCACGAGCGCTGTGGAGGATACTCGCTGCTCGCGGTTCAGCAAGTCGATGATGTACTTGAGCCGCTCTTCTCTCAACATGTTAAAGTATTTTACGGAAATTTACGAAAAAAATTTGATATTAAAGAGAATAATTACGAAATTTTACGATATGTGGGTACTAATCATGGTTAAATGCCACAGATTTGCGATAACACAATCTCCTCATACATACCTATTATGGAAAATTCAAAACTCCAAACCAAAGAACAACCTGGCAATCCTACCACTGCCTATGAAAGTCGCCATCAGCTCAACGAACGTCTCAACAACGAGCCCCTTCGCATACTTTCTGAAGCGGAATTTACCTTCTGGAAACACAATGGTTACATTGTGGTCAAACATGCCGTACCACGCAAGCAGGCAGAAGCAACTGCCCAGCTGATCTGGGAGTTTGAAGAAAAAGACCCCGATGATCCCGCTACCTGGTATCAGGAGGCTCGCAGGGAGATCCGCATGAAAGAGCTCAAAAACAGTGGAATGGTAGAGATCTACAATCACCAATCTTTGTGGGACAATCGCCAATATCCAAAAGTTTATGATATATTTGTCGACATCTGGGGTACAGAAAAACTCTGGGTGACGATTGATCGAGCTAATTTGAATTTCCCTGTACGTCCGGGATACGAATTTACGGGATTCATCCACTGGGATATCAATACCTCGCTGAATCCCAAACCTGTAAATGTGCAGGGAGTACTGGCGCTGTCTGATACAGACGATATGACGGGTGGATTTCAGTGTGTACCTGAACTGTACAGGTATTTTGATGAATGGGTGAAAACACAGCCTGCTGATAGAGATCCCTTTAAGCCGGATACAACAAGTTTTGAGATCGTGAAGGTCAATATGGAAGCAGGGGATTTGCTGGTGTTCAACAGCATGCTAGCTCATGGTATTCGCCCCAATCACGCTGACCGGCCGAGGATCGCTCAGTATATTTCCATGGCTCCACCAGCAGAAGATCGTGAAGCACTGAGAGACTGGCGGATCAAATCCTGGAGAGACCGAATCGCGCCTGAGGGCTACGCATTTGCTGGAGATCCCAGAAACTGGGAACAGAAAAACGCCGAAACAGCTAAACTCACTCCTCTGGGTGAAAAACTGCTCGGCCTGAAAAACTGGTAAATACTACTTGCATGTCAAATACCATCGCTCTACTGGATGTCATTGTCATTATTGGATATTTTTTCCTGATCTTTTTTATCGCTTACTATGTAACAATACGCGACCGGAGACTTAAAGTAACAGAAAGCGAATCTGCGGATTACTTTCTCGCTGGACGAAACACTGGCTGGTTCGTAATAGGCGCTTCGCTCTTTGCCTCTAATATCGGTTCGGAGCACATCGTGGGACTCGCAGGAGGAGGGGCACGTGGAGATATGCCCCAGGCACAGTTTGAAATTCTGGCCTCCCTGATGCTGCTACTGCTAGGGTGGTTATTTGTCCCTTTTTATCTTCGTAGCGGGGTCTTCACGATGCCGGAATTTCTGGAGCGCAGGTACAGCTCTGCTGCCAGGACCTACCTATCGGTAGTATCTATTCTGGCCTATGTTCTCACCAAAATATCCCTGACGATTTTTGCCGGTGCATTGGTATTTGAAGTAATAGGTATTCCCTTCTGGACCGGAGCCTTCATAGTGGTGATCGCGACGGGTATTTATACTATATTTGGGGGCTTGCGAGCGGTAATCTATACGGATATGATTCAGATGTTTTTGCTGCTGGGTGGCGCGATCGTCGTGACTTATCTCGGTCTTCAGGCATTGGGGGGATGGGGAAATATGATGGAGATCGTACAGAACTCCGATCCACTGCAGGTTGAGACTACTATGGAAAGGTATTTCAGTCTTTGGAGACCCAATAGCGACAGCAATTATCCCTGGACCGGGATTCTGTTTGGAGCACCTATACTGGGCATTTGGTACTGGTGTACAGACCAGTTTATCGTACAGCGGGTACTTTCTGCCAAGGATATTCACAATGCCCGAAAAGGCTCGATCTTTGCCGGGTTTCTCAAGCAGTTACCTCTTTTTGTATTTGTCATACCTGGAGTAATCGCTTTTGCGCTCTCTAGTCAAGGGCTAATCTCCTCGATTGAGAACGAGCCGGATCAGGCATTACCTACCATGATCACCAATCTGCTGCCCGTAGGTTTCCGTGGTCTGGTATTAGCGGGCTTACTCGCTGCCCTTATGAGTTCGCTGTCATCAGCCTTCAATTCCTGCTCGACCTTGTTTACCATCGATTTTTACCGCAAATATAAGCCCAATGCCCGGGAAAAGGAACTGGTGTGGGTAGGGCAGATCGCAACTACCATTCTGGTACTGATCAGTTTGGGATGGATTCCGCTCATGCGAACCCTGACAGAAGAAGAAGGGATCTTCTACTATCTGCAAAGTGTACAGGCCTATATATCTCCCCCTATTGCTGCGGCATTTTTATTGGGATTATTTATGAAGAGGATAAATGCTCGGGGAGCAATCTGGAGCCTTTGGCTGGGGTTTGCGCTGGGGATTACCCGTCTATTTTTTGAATTTCAGGTGAAAGAAGGGAATATTAACCCTGAATCTCATCCGATTATAGGCTTTCTGGTAGGGATTAATTTTCTACATTTTGCCCTGATCCTATTTATCATCTGTGCTACAGCCATGATTTTGATCAGTTATTCCGGGGAGCATCCTCCGGAGGTGAAGATCAAAGGCTTTACCTTTGATTCTAAAGCTGTAGAGCGACAGCCTGCCAACCGTCAGGACATTCTTCTGACAATTCTGTTGATTGTCATTGTGCTGATCATTTGGTTTGTGTTTAGTCCGTTGGGGATAGCCGCATAGATAACCGGTATCAGAGCCAGCTCAACTTGAAAAGGCCAGATCCGATGTAGATTTACCGGGCGCGTTAGCTCGCTTTATTTTTTCCCCCCAAGTGAGGGAAGTATCCCTTTCTTCTTTTTTTCCAATATGTAAATCGGAATATCGCCAAACAGATTGATCGGCGTAAATGGATGCTGTCTGCCTCCAGTGAGTTCTTTAACCCGTTCAGTGACATACAGGTTCATTTCCATCAGGTTGATAACTTCATTGTCATTGTAGTCAGCTTCGCCATCGAGTCCTTCAAGGATCGCTTTGGTAAAGGCTCCGTGGCCCCAGTCAGGTTGTTCGTAGGAGTATTCCTTTCCACTGGAAGAGGTCATGACGGTAACCCCACCCTCAGCATCGACAAGTTCTTTCACGATATCGTTGAGATCAGCAGACTTAATATAGGCGAGATCCATCAGGTCAAAGGCAGACTGGCCACTGTGGCAGGCATCCAGGAAGATCAGCTTTTTACAGGGAGTACCATTCATCCCCTCTGTCAAATCGTGGATGTTCAATGCAGTGGCAAAAAGGTGGTAAGAATTGAAATCCGTGGGCAAAATATAGAGATTACCCTTGTTGTCCAGGGCTCCATGGGAAGAGATGAACACCATGATAATATCTTTTTGAGTTGCCTGTTGCTCCAGCCAACTAATGCCCATTTTGATATTCAGTAAGGTAGCTTTTTCATCGATCAGCTTGCGCACATGAACTTCGTTGAATAGTTTACCTTCCATGAGACGAAATTTTTCAGCTACAGAATCTGCATCTGAGTTTGCAAAAGACAGATTGACTTCAGGATCTACAAACTTGGAGACACCTATTGAGAGGATATACAGGTTGGGCTTGAAATTATCATTACCCTCAATGTCTTCTACATTGAGTTGTTTTCCTGTATAGACCCAGTCCTGTTCAGTTTTAGGAGCTTTGATCGTTCCGGAGGCGTCAGTCTTGACCACCCACATATCGTTACCGCCGATCGCATAGCTATCGGTACTTCCAGCTATGAAAAAACCCCCATCCCGAGTAATATTGACGGCATAGCCAAAATCACTTTTTGAACCATTGGAGAACTTGTGCCAAATTACTTTTCCATTTTGATCCATGCGGGTAAGCCATACTTTGGCACGAGACTCGGGATTGGATGTGGTAGCTCCTGCCAGAATGATGTCTCCTTCCGGAGCAACATCTACATCATAGTATACGTCCTTTCCTTCGCTTCCCAATGTTTTACTCCACAAACGCTTCCCAGATTCATCTACCTTCATCACAAAAGCATCTAATGTACCGGATGAGCCAGACATGGACCATCCTGCCAGGACAATTCCCCCATCTCTCGCTACTGCCATAGACTCAATATTTTCGTTTTCCTCTCCACCATAATTTTTATTCCATATGCCGTTACCATCCTGATCTACTTTTACAAGTATTACATCTGCTTTTCCTGCTCCCATTGACTTAGAGTATCCTCCAAGCAGAAATCCTCCATCTCTTGTTTCCAGGATGTCATGAGCCCGGTCTGCTTCATTACCTCCATAGGTTTTTTGCCATAATTCATTTCCCTCCTGATCCAGTCTCAACAGCCACATATCACTTTTTCCTCTGCTGTATGAATGTGAAAGACCTGCAATGGCAAAACCACCATCTCTGGTTTGGATAATACTCTTGGCTTCATCCCCACGAGTACCTCCATAGGTGTTAGACCAGATAACCCTTCCATTTCGGTCCAGTTCGATGACCCATGCATTATTATATCCAGTCTCTGGATCTTGGCTGTATCCTGCAATTACATAGTTACCTTTGCGGGTTTCGATGATATCATTTGCCCAGTCAAAATCATCACTACCCAGATACTTGCGCCATATCTCTTGTCCTTCAGGATCCAGCTTGAGCACCCAGATATCACTTTTCCCTTTACCATAAGAAAAGGTAAGTCCGGCAACCACATAAGCACCCGCCCGAGTCTCCATAGCAGTCATAGCCTTTTCATCGCGTTCACCTCCAAAAGTTCTGGAAAATGAGCGTTGAGCTTGATAAGACTGTATCGTTGCAGTAAGTAAAATGGAAATGGAAAAGAATAACTTTAATCTGGTCATCTTGATAGCGTATAGAGTTTGGCAATATAGGTACCTGGTAATACAAGATCGCGTTCAATATCTCTGCACCAGGTATCTCCTCGTTAAATAAAACGCAATTTATAAGGTAGATTTATGCCAATATCGTTCCGTTATTTGGTTTGAATGAGAAACAACAGTACACGCTTAATAAGTATTGTACACTAAGATACGAAATAAAGCTAATAAGTTTCGTATGCTACTATAGAAATATTGCTTCTGACTGCCCAGTTTTTCGTATTTGCAAATCTTTTGCCAAATGATACCTGGGAGATGTATTTCAGAATGATTTATTTTCTATAAAAAGATTAGCATCTTTACAGTATAATATTGAAGACAGACGGGATTCAATTATGTGGACACCTTGGAATAAAATTATTAATAATATTACACTTACATAATCATGGGTAAGGCATTTGCATATCTCGGGCTGGCGATGAGCATCATATTTATCGTGATGGGCATTTTTTTTCCCTTTTATCCGCCCGTATCATTGGGGCTTTCACAACCTCAAAACATCTTAGTAGGGGTCATTCTGGTTATGTACGGCATCTTTCGGATGTTTCGAGCGTATAAAGCCATTAAAAAAAACTGAAGATAGTTATGATATATCGAATTATTTTATTGATGGTAGGCATCTGGTCTGGTGGATTATTGATGGGACAACGCACAGAGATAACGGCTAGACTTGATCTGGGTAAAAGAGATCCCAAACCCGAATTTTATGAGTATTCTCCGGTAGATCAGGGATTGGTGACACTCGGCCCACTTAGTAGAGTCTCATCCAGATATATCGGCCTGACCAAATATGACCGTAACCTGAAAAAGGAATGGTCTCAGCGGGTGCTGGAACAAAGCGAGCGCAAGAATATTGACTTTGTATCTGTGATTGGGAACTACATCTTTGTTTTTGTATCAGAGAAATTTCCTAAAGAAGGGGTAATCAAGACCTATTATTATGTATATGATCTTTTGGGTAATGAACTGGCAGATCAGGCTATTCTATCTATCTATCCCGATGTGAAAGAGCAAAAGGTGGGTCTACAATTTGTGCTTTCCCCCAACAAACGAAGACTCTTATGCTATAAGAATCTTGAAAACAGAAAAGACACAGAACAAATGCTTTACTATTTGTTTGATGACGAGGGAGACTATGTACAAAGCGGTGAAATTTCTCTAAAGTATCCCGACAACCGCTTCCGGATACGGACGGTAAGAGTGAGCAATTCAGGAAATGTGTATTTACTGGGGCGCTTTGATCTGGCAAGGAAAATCCGGGATATAGAAGATGTCAAATACATGGTTTATCGACATGATGTAGCTACCCAGGAAGGACGTGAAATAGAGATTAGGCTGGGTAATCAGTTTATTACTGATCTGGCTTTCAGATTGGACCGTGATGAAAATATTTATGTGGCAGGCTTTTATTCCAATAGTAGTACCTATCAGATTATCGGTACCTTATTTCAGCAGATAAACCAGAATGGAAATATTGTACTTAACTCCACCGAAAGGTTCAGCGAACAATTTCTTTCCAATTACCTCTCGGGCGGACAGATTGACCGCGGAAAAGAGTTGAAGAATTTCTACCTGGATTCCAAAGACGGCATTGTGTTGAGATCCGATGGAGGTATACTATTGATCGCTGAGAAATTCTATGTCACATCCCAACCTTTACGTGATATTTATGGATACTGGATCGATCGGGATGTATATCACTATGAAGACGTTATTCTTACCTCAGTTTCCAACACAGGAGAAATCGAGTGGCACGCGATTGTCGACAAAAATCAGGTTGGAGAATCTCCTGTTAATTTGTCTTATTTTAGTGCAATTGGCCCTACCGGGACTCATATATTCTATGAATATAAGCCCCGGGGAAGAAATGTGAATGTATATTATAATACAATAGCGATCGACGGGAAAGTATCACAGCGTATTCCCCTGTTTGGAGAGTATAAATACGGGAATGAGTTTTATCCCCGCTTTTGTGAGCAGATTAATAATGAAGAGGCGATCATGGTGTACTATCAGGGGAGAGGAAAAAAACTGTCGGTTGTAAAAGTCAGAATAACCGGATAAGAATATCAGGCAGAAGTCAACGCCACTTATAGTCTGTAATCTGACAGATCATTTTTTTCACTAACCCCTTAGCCCACCGGCAGCCCTTCTTGTGCGAAGCGCTCTTTAGTTAAGTAAAGAATGATGGAGGGATGTTTCACATATTTCTCAACCCCGTCCCCCTGCATGAAATGGGCGGTGGGTCAAAAGGAGCAGCATTTCTCCATGAGAAATTCGTGGGCATCAAATATCCATCACGTGATCAAAGGGCTTTATTAGCTCATGTCTCAATTGGTGCACTACATAAACCTTCTATCATTTGCCAGTAGATAATTCAGCTTGGTTTCTGGATTATCTGAGCATTTATACAACTTATTCAACCTTTGAGAAAGTAACGGGCGAGTCGGAACGATTAAGACAATTATCTTCCAAAGGCGTAAGTGTGATTGATTTCTCCTCCATAGAAAATTCCAGATTCACTTTATTTCCACACATCCAGATCCCTCAATTTAGAATCGCTACAAATAAGAGTATGGAAATCATTTCTATGTAGTGTAATGCTTTGAAGAAATGCCTTACTGTATTATTTTGCACCCAGTTGAACAAAATAGAATAATTTGATTTAACAGAAATGATACCTAAATGGTTTTTATTACAAACTTAAAAAGCCATCAAAAAATATAAGATGAAATACCTGATTTCTTTAAAAAGTACGTTGACCTTCATCATGTTGATGCTCCTAAGTACAGGCATTTATGCACAGGACGAGCAAGCCGACATAGCAGCAGGAGAAACCCTTTTTAGAAACAATTGTAGTGCCTGCCATCAGATCAACCGTAAGTTGGTAGGGCCTGCCATGGCGGGAATAAATGAAAAATATGCAGGGGATGAGGAATGGTTATATCAATGGATTCGGAATGCACCCGGTATGATCCAGGAAGGTGATGAAAAAGCTGTTGCTCTTTGGGAGGCTAATAATAAGCTCATGATGAATGCTTTTCCCAATTTGACTGATCAGGATATTACCAATGTACTTGCATGGGTAGAAGCTGAGACAGCAGCTGCTGCAGAACCTACTGAAGCTGAAACTGCAGCTGCGGGTGGAGGAGCCGATGCACCAGTGGCCGATCCTAAGTTTTACTATGCACTGCTGGCTCTAGTAGGTGTATTGGTACTGATTGCCCTTCTGTTGGTATTTATCACTGCTACACTTGTTTCATCTGTAAGATCAAAGGATGGAAAAGAAGCATTCAATCTTAAAAATGTCACTCAGCGCTTTACATCTATCCTGCAAAACAAGTTTGTGATTACTTCGATCACTATGTTGGCACTTACAGCTGGAACCTGGCATATTATTGTAGTGGGTAGAAATGTTTCTTTACATCAAGGCTATATGCCTGAGCAGCCTATCAAATTCAGCCACAAATTGCACGCGGGCACTAATCAGATTGAATGTGAATATTGTCACTCTGGTGTCAGGAAGAGTAAAAGTGCTTGGATACCTTCTGCCAACGTATGTATGAACTGCCACAAGTACATTCAGGAAGGCCCTCAGTATGGAACCGAAGAAATTGCCAAAATATACGAGGCTACAGGATGGGATCCAGAACAGGCTGCCTACGTTAACGACCCTGAAGCAATTGAATGGGTACGTATCCACAACAATCCTGATCACGCATATTTCAACCATGCTCAGCACGTTGTAGTGGGCAATTTGGAATGTCAGACCTGCCACGGTCCTGTAGAAGAGATGGAAGTAGTATATCAATATGCTAATCTTGGAATGGGATGGTGTATTAACTGCCACCGCGAAGAAAAAGTTAAAGTACTGGGTAAAGATACTGAATATACTGTTGCAGATATGGGGGGACTTAACTGTTCAAAATGCCACTACTAATTAATCATTCAACCTGAATTGAATCACATAACGCAATATGAATAAACCCAAATATTGGCAAGCATTAGAGGAGCTAGCGCAAACGCCAGAAGCCATCCAGCAGGCGAGTAAAGAATTTCCCACCAATATACCTCTGGAAGACTCACTTGAGCAGTCTGACTCTTCCATGGATATGCAGGCCAACCGTAGAGACTTTTTAAAGGCTCTTGGGTTTGGTGTTACAGCTGCTACCTTATCTGCTTGTATGGAAGCTCCAGTGCGCAAAGCTATTCCATATGTCAATAAGCCCGACGATGTCATCCCCGGTGTGGCAAACTGGTACGCTTCTACTACTCCTGAAGGCACTCCGGTTTTGGTGAAAACCAGGGTGGGCCGCCCCATCAAACTGGAAGGTAATCCTGATTCCAGCCTTACTGGTGGAGGACTCTCAGCTATTGGCCAGGCTACAGTCCTGGAATTGTATGATGTTGATCGCATACAAGGGCCAATGAAAGGTATGAACCTTTCAGATTGGACAACTGTAGACAAGGAAATCGTCTCAGCACTTAATTCCATTAAAGTCAATGGGGGTAAAGTAAGATTGCTTTCACATACCATCGGCCAGCCTGCTACACAGGAACTGATTGATCAGTTTTTGGCGGATTTCGAGGACGCAAGGCATGTAGCATATGATCCCATATCTTCTTCTGCTATTGCCTCAGCTCATGAAGCAGATTACGGTATAAGAAATATTCCTTTCTATCACTTTGACAAAGCTAAAGTGATCGTTAGCTTTTCCTGTGATTTTCTGGGAACCTGGCTTTCACCTGTATCTCATGCATATCAATATGCCAAGCACAGAGATCCTGATGGTGAGATGTCAAGACATCTGCAGTTCGAATCTCTCCTGTCTCTGTCAGGCTCCAATGCTGATTTGAGATTCCCTATTAAACCTTCTCAGGAGGGGCTAGCACTTTTGAACTTGTACAATAAGATCGCCCGTAAGATTGGGCGTCCTACATTACCCAGTATTCCTCAATTCAATGTGGCAATGAATGGGCTGGATGTAGCTGCGCAGGACCTGCTCAATGCCCAGGGTGAATCCCTCGTGGTATGCGGTACCAACGATGTTGCTACACAGCAACTTGTTAATTCGATCAATGATCTGCTAGGAAATTACGGCAATACTATAGACCTGAGCAATCCGCTCTTTGCGCGTAAAGGAGATGACGAGGAACTGGAGCAACTGGTTGGCGAAATTAAACGTGGAGAAGTTGATGCCTTGTTGATTTACGGAGCCAATCCTGTCTATGATACACCTGCTGGTGAATTACTTGCAGAGGCAATGTCCAATATAGGACTGACAGTTTCTTTTGCCGCTAAGGTAGATGAGACATCAGACTTATGTAGATATACTTGTCCCTCACATCATTATTTGGAATCATGGGGTGATGCTCAGCAGACGGTTAGCCACGTGAGTATTGTTCAGCCCATGATCAATCCTATTTTTGACACACGTCAACCACAGGATTGCCTGCTTAAATGGTCGGGCAGCAATGAAAAGTTCGTCGACTATCTCAAACAATACTGGGAAAATTATTATTACCCACTTCGTGAGGACCAGAGGATGAGCTTCCGTGAATTTTGGGTGGAAACGCTGAGAAAAGGCGTTCTTGAACTCAATATATCAGCGGAAGTAGAAGCCTACGCAAATGAGACTGATCTGGTCGAAGTTTCAGAAGCTTTGCTCAATCAGCTTAAGCGCGTAGATGACGGGATGGAGCTGGTCATTTACCCCAAGGTATCTATGGCAGATGGAAAATATGCCAATAATCCTTGGTTGCAGGAACTGCCAGACCCGATCACACGCATCACTTGGGATAATTATCTGACGGTGGCCATTTCTGATGCTGAGGAAAGCAATCTGAAACTAGGTGATGTGGTAAGATTGATCGTAGGAGAGGAATCCGTAAACGTACCAGTGGTGCCACAGCCTGGACAGGCAAAAGGTACGCTCGGAATAGCACTCGGATATGGCCGAGAGAAAGGTGGTAAAGTAATTGATGAGGTTGGAGGTGTGAATGCCTATCCGATGTTGGAGATGAGAGATGGTACCATCACTTACACACAGACCGCTGGTGTAAGTATGGAAAAGTCTGCCCAGACGTATAAACTCGCAAGAACCCAGATTTTTAATACCTTATATGATCCTAATAAAGGAGAACTAGGATTGATCCCCGATGATGGTGATTATGACCGCTCGGAGCAGATCCTGAAGGAAACCAGCCTGGCATATTATAAAGGTGAAGGAGAAAATCCCTACAACAAGGCAAAGGAGAAATATCAGGAGAAAAAGAAGCATCTTGTTTCTCTTTGGGATTCCTACTTTGAAGATCCTGAAAGTAAGCGTATTGTTCACTGGACGATGGCTATTGACTTGAATAAGTGTACAGGTTGTGGAGCCTGCGTAGTGAGTTGTCAGGCTGAAAATAATGTACCCGTAGTTGGTAAAGATGAGGTATATAAAAGAAGAGAGATGCACTGGCTACGAATTGACCGCTACTATAGCGGAAATCCTGATAGCCCGGATGTAGCATTTCAGCCCATGCTTTGCCAGCATTGCGACAATGCACCCTGTGAAACAGTATGTCCCGTACTGGCGACTATTCATAGTAATGAAGGTCTGAACCAGATGACCTACAACCGCTGTGTGGGTACGCGCTACTGCGCCAATAACTGTCCCTACAAAGTACGTCGCTTTAACTGGTTCAGCTATCCATACAATAAGCGCTTTAAAACGGTAAACCCTGCTCAGAATGATTATGGACGCCTGGTACTTAACCCGGATGTAACTGTGAGATGGAGAGGGGTTATGGAAAAGTGTTCTTTTTGTGTACAGCGCCTTCAGGAAGCTAAGCTGAAAGCCAAAGTAAATGCGCAAAGTACTTTTGCAAAACCTCAGGATGGCGAAGTACAGACTGCCTGCCAGCAGAGTTGTCCTACAGGTGCTATTGTATTTGGTGATCGCAACGATCCCAATAGCGAGGTTTACAAGGCTATGACACACGAGCGTTCTTATCTTGCGCTGGAAGAAGTCAAGACCTTGCCATCAGTTAATTATCAGTTGATAGTACGCAATCGTACTGAGGAAGAAACTAAGTACAAGGAAAAAGAATTTGAGAAAGTAAGAAGTTACGGCAACGAAACGGAAGAGACTACAGCTTAATAAATATATTGTTGAAGAAATATAACATATCACCATATGAGTCATCATGAATCTCCCATTCGCCAGAAGTGGTTAAGGGATACGGATCATTACAATCAAATTACAGCAGATATCAGCCGACCCATAGAGTCTAAGCCTAATTTGCTATGGCTAGCTACTGTAGGTTTTTTTGGAACCCTCATGGTCATTGGGTTTATCCTGATTGGGTGGACTATGGTAGAGGGGATCGGTTTATGGGGGCTAAATAAAACCGTAGGGTGGGCATTTGATATTACAAACTTCGTATTTTGGGTAGGTATCGGACACGCAGGCACGCTGATTTCCGCGGTACTGCTACTGTTCCGCCAGCAATGGCGCAACTCTATTAACAGGGCCTCTGAAGCAATGACGATCTTTGCGGTTGCCTGTGCAGGCCTGTTTCCCCTGATTCACATGGGGCGCCCATGGAATGCATTCTGGTTTGCTCCCATTCCCAACACCCGTGGCCCACTATGGGTAAATTTTAATTCACCCCTTCTATGGGATGTATTTGCCATCACTACCTATCTGACCGTCTCACTCGTATTCTGGTACCTGGGAATGGTCCCTGACTTCGCTACACTACGCGATAGACTCTCAAAGGCTGGAAAAAAAATCGGATCTTACATCTTCAGCCTGCTGAGTTTCGGATGGGATGGTTCTTCGAGAAACTGGTCGCGCTATGAACTGGTATCTTGGATTCTTGCAGGTCTTGCTACACCACTTGTACTTTCAGTACATAGTATTGTAAGTATGGACTTCGCTACTTCTGTTATTCCAGGGTGGCATACGACGATTTTCCCTCCCTACTTTGTAGCAGGTGCGGTATTCTCTGGGTTTGGTATGGTGCAGACTTTGATGATTATCACTAGAAAGGTATACAAACTCGAAAATTATATTACGATGGATCACATGGAGTCCATCGCTAAGATCATCATCGCAACAGGTTCTTTAGTAGGGCTTGCCTACATGACTGAGTTCTTTACCGCATGGTATTCTGGTTCGCTTTGGGAAAGATATGTCTTTGTCAACAGAGCATTCGGACCATATGCATGGGCGTATTGGATCATGTTCTCCTGTAATGTGATTACACCACAGCTTTTCTGGTTCCGTGGAATTCGTAGAAACATGTTCATTACATTTATTATCTCGATCTTCATCAATATCGGTATGTGGTTCGAGCGCTTTGTGATTATCGTTACCTCCCTACACCGTGATTTTCTTCCCTCCAGTTGGGCAGACTACGCACCTACATGGGTTGAGGTAGGAATCTTCGTAGGTACAATCGGTCTGTTTATGTTCTTATTCCTACTTTTCGCTAAGTACCTGCCTGTCGTGAATATGTTTGAAGTAAAAACACTGGTCAAACATCCGAAAAAGCCAGAACATGCAGTTTCTGAGCCCGAAACAGCAACTGTTACTGTGTAATTAATATTGTACTTACAGCAAATAGAATAACTAAAAAATATATATATAAATATGGCTACCGCTGAAACATTAACCATGACACCTGCAGCTGAAGGAAAGGCCAAAAAGAAGACTTTTCTGGTGGGGAAGTTTTGGAATCCGGATCATACTTTGGAAGCGCTCAAGCAAATGAAAGCTGAAGGTGTACGTATCTATGACGTATATTCACCTTTTCCCCTCCACGGAATAGAGCCTTATCTCGATATCAAGCGTTCCCGTTTGACAACTGCTGCATTCATTTATGGATTAACAGGCCTCTTTGCAGGTATTGCTATGATGTTTTATATGGTTGGTATTGACTGGCCCATGAATATCGGCGGTAAACCATCAGTACCCTGGATTGATTTTGTGCCCATCACGTTTGAGTTGACAATATTATTTGCAGCGCATGGTATCGTGATTACTTTTTTCATTGTTGCACAATACTGGCCCGGGAAAAAGGCAAAATTGTTTGATATTAATCAAACTGACGATGTGTTTGTCGTAGTCATCGACAAACAGGAATTAGGCGATGAACAGGAAGTCCGCGGAATCATGAATGAAAATGGAGCCTTTGAAATCATTGATAAGGAAGAACAATCACTATGAGATATCTTACTTCATTTACAGTATTAGTACTGCTTGTTTTGGTCATGAGCAGTTGTAGATACACAGATAAGTCTTCAAGAAATGTGGAGTACGCACCTAATATGTTTTACTCCATTCCCTATGAAGCACTTACACAAGGGGAAGTTAATAACGTGTTTAAAGATGGACTCAACGCACAGAAACCCCCTGAAGGTACAGTACCACGTGAGTCTTCCTGGTACATAGAGGAAGCATATGTTCCTTATCCTTATGAAAATACATTTGAAGGATATGAAGCTGCAGGAGAAGAATGGTTTAGTCCACTGAATGATCCTGCATTTAATGCCAATGGTGTTAATTGTACACAGGAAACATATGAAAGTGGGAAAAGACTTTATACTACATTCTGTGTGATGTGCCATGGACCCAATGGTCAGGGCAAGGGGAATCTGGTAACTTCCGGAAAATTTGGAGTTGTGCCCTCATATTCAGATCCTACCAGAAGAGATCTCCCTGAAGGTAAGATGTTTCACTCAATTACTTATGGTAAGGGGATCATGGGCTCATACGCTTCTCAGCTTACTCCCAAAGAACGCTGGGACGTCATATGCTACATTCAGGAGTTTCAGGAGCAGGCAATGCAATAGAAAAACTTTTGATATCTGTTATTTATATAGGATGTTGTATTAAACAAAATATAGAAGAAATTGGAACACGAAACTTTCTCCACCGACCAACTTATCGAGCGCTTTAAATTTACCAGTCGCTACAGGAATATCGTTTTCGGATTGGTAGGGATAGGCATTGTATTAATGCTTACAGGTATGTTTTTCTCAAGCCGCTCTAATTCTCGCGATGAAGGTCACAACGAAGAAAATCATTCAGCTGTAGTTACTAACACTCACATACATGAGGTAGCTGATCCCCATGAAGGAGAAGAACATGGCGAAGGAGGACATCACCATCGTGAGATTACTTGGGTCAATCGCGCAGCGGCCAACTTTCTGCTCAATAACGTATACTTCCTCTCACTTGCGATGGGAGCCTTATTTTTTATCGCTGTACACCAGATTGGTAATTCAGGTTGGCATACTGCGATTAAGCGTGTGCCTGAAGCTTACACCTCCTATCTCCCCGTTGCTGTTGTAGGTTTTACTGCGGTATTATTTTTCATGGATCAACTCTATGAATGGGTCATCCTACCTGAAGGGATCGATGAATTGATCGATAAGAAACGTCCCTATCTCAACGTGACAGGTCATGCGATCAGGAGTGTGGTTTACTTTGTGATTTGGATTGGAGCAGCCGTTCTCCTAAGGAGATATTCAATTAGAGAAGATCAGGAAGGTGGGCTCTCATATTTCAGAAAGAGCAGTACCGTATCAGCGATTTTTGTGTTTCTCTTTGCTTTTTCCTATAGCCTCTTTTCTTTCGACTGGCTCAAATCTCTTGAACCACACTGGTTTAGTACTATATATGGTGTGTACTTCTTCGGAGGATCTATGCTGGCTACCATGGCTACCATTTCACTTCTGTTATATTTCCTAAAGCAACAGGGATATATGAGCTATGTAAATGCATCTCATTTTCAGGATGTAAATACTTACGTTCTTGGGTTTTGTATATTCTGGGCTTACATTTGGTTGTCTCAGTTCTTGCTGATCTGGTATTCCAATATCCCTGAAGAAGGTATCTGGTACGCAAAACGCATGAGAGCATCAGATCCTGAAAATTACATGGGATACCGTGCTATCTTCTTTATCAACCTCTTTATTAATTTTGTGATCCCATTCCTAGCACTTGCTTCTCGTAATGCCCGGAGAAACCCAAGTGTATTTATACCTGTATGTTTGCTCATTGTGATCGGACACTGGGTAGATCTGTTCGTCCTGATCATGCCCGGGGCAGTCGAAAGTTTCTGGACCATTGGATTTATGGAAATTGGTTTCTTCCTGACATTTGCAGGGATATTTCTGTATGTAGTATTGAATGCACTTACAAAAGCCAATCTAGTCCCTATCAGACATCCCTATATAGAAGAGAGTGTATACCATAGTACTGGACCTGTATAAACGCTCAAAGGGTAGAACCGATTCAATGAAATGGAGGTATATACTTGAGAGAATATCCTGGTCACTTGTAGACAAAAAACGAACTATTCATTAACAATACTTCACTTCGAGGGTTTTTGTATTTAAAGGAAAAATTGATATATATGGAGACACAATCTTTAGTTAGTATAGCTCAGATATTGATTGTCGGAATACTGGTTCTTGTAGTCGCCAATCTTTATCTGGTAATCAAATTAAAGGATATAGATCCTTTTAGAAAATGGGATCCTAACAGTATTAATGGAGCATTGTTTGTGCTCTTTGGAGTCGTTGGGATGGTTGTTGCTGGTATAGCTGCTTCTCGATGGTATGATCTAATGATTCTGGTGAAAGATCCTGCTTCGCTTCATGGGGAGGATATTGACAGGATGTTCTGGAATACTATGATAGTTTCTATTTTTGTGGTAGTCCTCACTAATACGCTTCTGTTTTTCTACGCTTGGTACTACAGAGGAAGACCTGGAAGAAAGGCTCTCTACTATCCTGATAACGATCGCCTGGAAATGATATGGACAGCAGTACCTGCTGTCGTACTTATTTTACTGATTGGTGATGGTATCAGAACATGGCATAAAATATTTAAAGATGTTCCGGAAAATGCTATTGAAGTAGAATTAAATGGGAAACAATTTGATTGGACCATTAGATATCCTGGTGCGGATGAAAAATATGGCTACACAAGCGTTGAATACATCGACGATGCACAGGGCAATACTATAGGTTTCAATTTTGAAGATTCTAAATCGCACGACGACATTGTTACTACAGAAATACACCTACCTGTAAATGTACCGGTAAACTTTACCATCAAGTCTCGGGATGTACTCCACAGTGCTACGCTACCCCACTTCAGAATGAAGATGGATGCAGTACCGGGAATGGCAACCAACTTCTGGCTGACACCGACCAAAACTACAGAGGAGATGCGTGAGATAACGGGTAATCCTGAGTTTAATTATGAGATGTCTTGTCAGCAAATTTGTGGCGGCGGACACTGGAATATGAGACGGGTTATCATTGTGGAATCAGAGGTGTCATATAAGCAATGGCTGGATAGTCAAAGACCTTTCTATGCTACCTGGAAGGAAAATTACGGTCCAACTGATGATATACCAGAGGTCAACCTGGCAGAAGAAGAAGTTGAAGGGCAGAAGGATTTATCAATGAATTAACATAATAATAA
This sequence comes from uncultured Bacteroidia bacterium, assembly GCA_964468435.1. GTDB lineage: Bacteria > Bacteroidota > Bacteroidia > J057 > J057 > JBCCTX01. The sequence goes on from CAYXVE010000013.1 coordinate 18,335, forward strand.
AAAATAATTAAAGTATAAAGATGGCTGAAGCAACGATAAAATCTAATTTGGAGAATGACGCCTTGCATGACGAATCTCATGATCACCATGACCATCATCACCATCATGGAAGTTTTATATCCAGATATATTTTTAGTACAGATCACAAGGTAATTGCCAAGCAGTATCTGATCACTGGTATTTTCATGGCTGTGGTAGGGTTATTTTTATCTGCGATATTCCGACTTCAGCTAGCTTTTCCCGATACATCCTTTCCTTTTTTGGAAACCATACTCGGGAAATGGGCACCTGGAGGCCAGCTAGACCCCAATTTCTACCTGGCACTGGTAACGATGCATGGTACCTTTATGGTATTCTTTGTACTCACAGCTGGGTTGAGTGGTACTTTCAGTAACTTTTTGATACCCCTCCAGATCGGAGCAAGAGACATGGCTTCGCCATTTATCAACATGCTTTCATACTGGCTTTTCTTCCTGGCATCTGTGATTATGCTGGGATCATTATTCGTATCAACAGGTCCTGCAGCCGCAGGTTGGACGGTATATCCCCCATTGAGTGCACTGCCTCAGGCTATTCCAGGTTCTGGAGTAGGCATGACACTGTGGCTGGTGGCCATGACGTTTTTCATCGCATCGTCACTCATGGGAGGTATAAATTACATCACTACTGTCCTAAACCTCAGAACTGAAGGAATGTCCATGATGCGCCTGCCGCTTTCTATATGGGCTTTGTTTCTGACAGCAGTTATTGGGGTACTTTCTTTTCCCGTATTATTTGCTGCAGCATTACTGCTGATGTTCGATAGATTACTAGGTACTAGCTTCTATTTATCGGATATATTTATAGGTGGTGAATTGCTTCACTATTCAGGAGGAAGTCCGGTACTTTACCAACACCTGTTCTGGTTCCTGGGGCACCCAGAAGTATACATCGTATTGCTACCCGCATTGGGGATCGCATCTGAAGTAATCTCAATACACTCACGTAAGCCTATATTTGGTTACCGCGCGATGATCCTGTCTATGCTGGGTATTACAATACTTTCTTTCATCGTGTGGGCCCACCACATGTTTGTATCGGGTATGAACCCATTTCTCGGTACGGTATTTATGATATTTACCCTGGTAATTGCAGTTCCCTCAGCTATCAAGGCTTTCAACTATATCACAACGCTATGGCGTGGTAATATTCAGTTTACACCGCCGATGCTGTTTGCCATAGGCCTCGTATCCTTGTTTATCACGGGAGGCATCACGGGTATATTCCTGGGTAATGCAGCACTTGATATTCCTCTGCATGATACGTACTTCGTAACAGCACACTTTCATATTGTGATGGGTAGTGCATCAGCTTTCGGACTCTTTGCAGGCGTATATCAGTGGTTCCCCAAAATGTTTGGGCGTAGAATGAACAAGAGGTTGGGATATATACACTTCTGGCTGACGTTTATTTCTATATATCTGGTGTTCTTTCCCATGCACTTTATGGGAATGGGTGGAGTGCCAAGGCATTACTATTCAATCACTGCGTTTGATTTCTCCAAAGGGTTCATGGACCTTCAGGTATTTATCACTATCGCTGCGATTATCTCCTTCTTTGCGCAATTTATATTCCTGTATAATTTCTTCTACAGTATATTTTATGGAAAGAAGTCGAGTCTAAATCCATGGAAAGCGAATACACTGGAATGGACCACTCCCCGTGTTCCTGGACATGGCAATTGGCCTGGAGACATCCCCAAAGTATATCGCTGGTCATATGACTACAGTAAGCCTGGTGTTAAAGAAGACTATCTTCCACAGCACATTCCTGATGAGGAAGTTGAATATGAAGAAGGATATATTCCTCAAAAGGCCGAGCCATCAACTACCGATCCAAAGAGAATGATTGAAATAGAAAAGACCGAAGCTGAAAAAGATCATTCATAAACATTGTAAAGACGAAATTGTGGGGATGGATGTAAATTCTCATTCAACAGCAACAATTGTAAAGTGGTTTCGAAGACTATCTACTGCTACAATAGTTGCTGTTGTGTTATTGATACTTATCGGGGGAATAGTGAGAATGGCTGGAGCTGGAATGGGTTGTCCAGACTGGCCCAGATGTTTTGGGCAATGGATACCTCCGACAAATGTATCACAGCTTCCCGATAACTATCAGGAGGTATATAAAGATCGTGGATATGCATCCACAGAGTTCAATGCATTTAAGACCTGGGTTGAGTATGTCAATCGGCTAATAGGAGTTCTAATTGGGTTGATAGCACTTACAACGGCAGCTTATTCTCTAAACCTCCGTAAGCGTCTTCCCAAAGTTACCTTGCTGAGCATACTGTCAGTATTCCTAATTGCTGTACAAGGCGGAATAGGGGCTTATGTAGTTCGTACCAATCTTCAGACGGGTATGATTACTCTGCATATGATGGTGGCTCTGGGAATATTGATGGTACTTATCTTGGCAAGATTACATAGCTATAGGTTTACTTGGAATTTGCCCCAAGTGCCCGGCAGTTCTATGTTTGTGGGAGTCATAGTACTCATTCTCACTTTAACACAGATCATACTGGGCACTCAGGTGAGAGAAGATATCGACATACTGGCCAAAACGTTGGGACATGAACAGCGGAGTGAGTGGCTTTCGCTTATTGAGGGGGCTTATCACGTGCATAAGTATTTTTACTATGCAGTTGTAGCAGGGTTGAGTATTTGGTTTTATCAACTTCGTAAATTGAGTTCTTTTCATCCCGTATTTCGTGCTTTGATGAGCGTAGTGATCCTAACTACCGGTTCAGAGATTGTGTTAGGGATAGCGATGCATCATCTGGGTATTCCGCCATGGATACAACCCGTACACTTAATGTTGGCGACGGTCATTGCCGGAGCTGAATTTTCATTACTGGGAGTGCTTTACTTTTCACAAAGGAAAAGAATAGTCAGCCCTGAATTAATGCATACTACATGAGTACACAGACACTTCAGCTAAAATACTTGTGGATAGCAGGCAAAAAGAAAATGACTGCTTATCTCAAGATACTTAAAGTCAGATTGACACTGATCGTATCACTATCTGCTGCGTTTGGATATGCCATGGCCGCAGGAGATACTTTTTCCTGGATGATGATGATATGGATTACGCTAGGGGGATTTCTTGTCACAGGTGCTTCCAATATTTTAAATCAGATATTCGAAAAAGAGTATGATGCAGTAATGAAGCGGACCTTTAACAGGCCGCTGCCGCAGGGTAATCTCAGTTACAAAGAAGCAATTATTTTCGCCCTCTTGTTGGTAGTCTCTGGGGTATGGATTCTGGGCTATTATTTTAATCTGCCTGCAGCGCTTTTATCTATCATCGGATTACTATTGTATGCATTTGTGTATACTCCAATGAAAAGATACTCCCCCTTTGCTGTATTTGTTGGGGCAATACCCGGAGCGCTACCTCCATTAATAGGTTGGGCTGCTGTGACAGGTGGACTTGACAAAGGAGGATTAATTCTGTTTGCATTCCAATTTTTCTGGCAGTTTCCGCATTTCTGGGCGATTGCGTGGGTATTGCACGATGATTATCTCAAAGCGGGATTCCAGTTGTTGCCTTCTGCATCTGGAAAATCCAAGGAAAGTACCTGGCTGATCCTCGTTTATACGTTGATGCTGATACCTTTGGTGATCCTGCCTTTTCTGATGGGTATGCTTTCTATATATGGGATGATCATTTTGCTGCTCTTGGGTCTAGGTTTTACCTGGGTAGCACTTGATCTGTACAGGAAGTTAGATGATAAGTTAGCCAAAAGACTTTTATTCAGCTCTTTTCTTTACCTTCCACTTATGCAGCTCACATTTTTGCTGGCTTAGTGTAATAGGTATGGTGCATAAGTAAAATAAGGAAACATGGATACAACATTTGAGAAAAAAAACTACATCATACATCCTCATAAATTTGCATTATGGTTATTTTTGATCACTGTTACGATGGCCTTTGCAGGATGGACCAGTGCATATATCGTCCAGATGTCGTTTTTAAAAACGGGTGAACGAATCATCTTCCAGCTTCCAGACATGATGTGGAATAATCTGGCAGTAATCTTGTTTAGTAGTATAACCATACAATATGCCATGTGGACTACCAAAAAAGGGGAAAACAAGAAGGCTGCTATTGGATTGGGATTGACATTGATTCTGGGAATTTTATTTCTCGTCGGACAATATCAGGCCTGGGCGGTCATGGATGATGCTCTTCCACCAGTGGATAAGGGACGAAAAGACAACCTTGTTACATTCTTCTACCTTTTTGTGATGCTACATGGTCTCCACATTGTGTCAGCGATTATTGTATTGATTGTAAATCTGATACGTAGCATAATGAATCGTTTGCCTGAAGAAAGAAAAAAGAGAAGTATGGAATTGGCTACGACTTTCTGGCATTTCCTTGGGGTGATGTGGGTATACCTTTTTGTATTTATGCTATACACGCAGCAATCCATACCTTTCAATAATTAAAAAGTTACGTTTAAAAAGATATTTTTGCTGTACACCCTGCACATCCTGCAGGGTGTTTTTTTTTCCATATATTCGGGCATCGTTTCATTATTAATCCTAAATATATATCAAGCCTATGAAACCCACGTTACTAGTACTTGCTGCAGGGATGGGTAGTAGATACGGAAGCCTGAAACAGGTAGATGCTTTTGGTCCATCTGGAGAGACCATTATAGATTATTCAGTCTACGATGCTGTTCGTGCAGGATTTGGGAAAGTAGTTTTTATCATTCGCAAGAATATCGAGAAAGAATTTAAGGAAGTTTTTGGTGAGCGCTTTTCGGGAGACATTGAAGTTGACTTTGTGTTTCAGGAACTCGATAAAACTCCAGATGGGTACAAAATCCATCCAGATCGGGTTAAGCCATGGGGTACAGCCCATGCTGTGTTAATGGCTAAAGATGCTATTCAGGAACCATTTGCAGTGATCAATGCAGATGATTTCTATGGTAGAGATGCCTTTCAGAAGCTAGGAACGTACCTCTCAAATTTGAATTCAGACGATACAAAGCATTATTCCATGGTCGGATATAGGTTAAAAAATACACTCTCGGATTTTGGGACAGTAAATCGTGGAGTTTGCGTGGTGGATGAGCAGGGCTATCTGAAATCAGTAACAGAGTGTGTGAAAATAGAGCGAAAAGAGGATGGGATTATCAGATATCCAGATGAGTCAGGCCAGGAGCTTGAACTTGAAGATGATACGGTGGTATCTATGAATATGTGGGGATGTGTTCCATCCGTTTTTGATGAAATAGGCGCCAGATTTGAACAGTTTTTGGCACAGAGAGGGGAAGAGTTAAAGTCTGAGTATTACATACCCACCCTAATTACAGAATTGATTGAAGAAGATATTGCCAGAGTGAAAATGCTGACCACAGATTCGACCTGGTTTGGGGTTACCTATCAGGATGACAAACCCGTTGTGGTAGCAAGCTTGAAAACATTAGTTGAACAAAACGAGTATCCTACTCCTTTGTGGGAAAAGTAGCAAAATACTGGATTCGATTTTCTGTTAATCAGTATAAAAGTATTTTTCTATCTTTTTTATCCTCTCATTGAATTTTTTTTGGCCTGAATGCTATTTTATAAAATAATATTCAGTGCTTTTCAGTTGATGTGATGCAAGACCGGAAGTCAATTTTACCCAGGTGGAGTGAATGCCATGGTACAATTTCTCAATCAACAACTGACTTATCCAGCTATGGCTCGGGATAATGAAGTGCAGGGAACTGTATGTTTACAGTCTGTAGTAGCTTCAAATGGTTCACTCAGTAATTTCAAGTGTCTATAACAGAGCGTACGGTTTTGGTAGGTGTAAGACAAGGTAAGGAAGTACTTTGCTCTTACCCCTTCTTTAATCGATGGCATTATGCTTCTTCAACATTTTCAGTACTACCTGGAAATTTTTGGGTAGCGGCGCATTTACTTCCATAGTTTCCTCTGTAGTGGGATGTGTAAATGAAATCCGCTCAGCATGTAATAAAAATCCGTGATTTAAAGGTCTTTCTTCCTCCTTCCTTCCACTGGGATTATAATTTCTTTTGATTTGTGAAAGGTATAGCTCCTCACCCCCATAGAGTTGATCTCCCACAATAGGGCATCGTATAGCAGCCAGATGTACCCTGATCTGGTGCATTCGCCCTGTTACAGGTTCACATTGCAATAGGGTAAAGTTCCGGAAGTTTTCCATCGTTTCAATATAAGTCAACGCCTTTTTGCCTTCTGGTTTATTGGGAATTACCCGCTTATTGGTCGTGATCAGTAAAGGAAGGTCTATGGCTTTACGCTCGAAATAATGCATTCCCGAAACCAATGCCAAATAGTACTTGTGAACCTTGCGACTTTGAAATTGTAAAGAGATTTGACGATACGCTTCGGGATTCCTCGCAATAAGTAAAACGCCCGATGTATATTTGTCAAGACGATGGCATAACTGAATCTGAGGATCGTACTCCTTCAATAGTTGCTGTAAATGTTTTTCGTTTTTATCTTCCAGACTAGACATTCCCCGGGGTTTATCTACCACCATGATATCTTTATCTTCATAGAGAAGAATATCCTGAAAAGAAATTTTATGTATGGATTTGGGCAAAATGATATATCTTTTAATAACTAAATTGTGCTTTTAAAACAATAATATAACAAGTCTGGTTTTTCTCCAGAAAAAAATCAGAATTCGGAGATGAAACCACTGCGGATCATGATAGCTGCCCTGGACTGGGGCCTCGGGCATGCCACACGGTGTGTACCCATTATTGACTATTTACGCGATAGACAACATGAGGTCATCCTTGCTTCTAGTGGCAGAGCCCTGAAATTCTGGCAGCGTACGTACCCTGATCTTGAATGTTTGGAACTGCCAGCGTATTCAGTAACCTACACAAGCGAAAACAAACAGTTGTTTCATCTGGTTACCCAATTTCCCCGTTTGTTCAAAGTCATCAGGGCCGAGCATCAAATGCTCGGAGATTTTATGTTACAAACCCCGTTGGATGCTATTATTTCTGATAACCGCTATGGACTTTGGCATCCTCAGGCAAATACCGTTTTCATTTGTCATCAGCTGGCGCCTGTGCTACCAGGTATCTTCAGTACACTCAGACCCTGGCTGTATCGCTACCATAGAAGCTGGTTAGCTCGTTTTCAGGAATGTTGGATACCAGATACAGCAGATAAGCCAGGCTTATCAGGGTCTTTGAGTCATGGTTGGAAATTACCGGAACCCTCGCATTTTATTGGCCCTTTGTCCCGTTTTTATCATCATAAAAGGCCTGGAGATTTCACAAACCCTGGTTTAAGGGGTAAAATACCGGAAGTATTAGCTGTTATATCTGGCCCGGAACCTCAAAGATCTATTTTAGAGGAGAAAGTATATCAACAATCCTGTCAAATTGATCAGTGGGTGTGGATCGTAGGTGGGAAAACAGAGATACATGAAGTTGAAGTCGAAGAAGATAGAAAATGTATAAAGATTTCATTTCTGGGAACAAATGATTTGTATCTGGCACTCTCTCTTGCTAAGGTAGTCGTATCCCGTTCCGGATATAGCAGTCTGATGGATTATCAGGCGATTCGCATATCCCGGCTTATACTAATTCCCACTCCGGGGCAGACTGAGCAGGAATATCTTGCAGAAATGATGTCTGTAAATGCTCATTGCATTACAGTATCACAGGATGGTTTGGACCTTCCTTTATTATTGAGCAATACTTCCTGGAAGGAAGAAAACAAAGTTTTGCTCATGCATACAGATATATCGAATCGTTTGGACAGCTGGCTGAGAGGTCTGGAAGATGATGGTTAAATGGCAGTCAAAGAAAAAATCCAACAACAATACCATACTATTGGTTTAACTTGTAGCATCATACTATTATGATGTCACAGAATTTGAAGTGGAAGCGGAAAGCTATGATTCCCTTGAATCTATAGCTTCCGGAAGAAGATACGTAAACTGAGCTACCGTGATTAAAAATACTGAGAAGATCCGTATTCTCCGTGCATCCCTGGACGGAGATGTCTACGATGATAAGATGATGCGTACACTATATTCGACAGACGCATCGGTTTACAGGGAGATGCCCATGGCAGTAGCCATGCCCAGACATAAGGAAGATATAAAGCAACTTATACACTTTGCCCGCACAGAAAATACTTCCCTGATCCCTCGTACAGCAGGTACCTCCTTAGCCGGACAATGTGTGGGAAATGGGATTGTCGTAGATACTTCGAGATATTTTACAGAGATTCTTGAAGTAAATGGCGAAGAGGGATGGGTAAGATTGCAACCGGGAGTTGTCCGGGATGAACTCAATGCATATCTGGAACCCTATGGATTGTTTTTTGGTCCTAATACCTCCACAGCAAACCGCGCCATGATTGGCGGTATGGTGGGTAACAACTCCTGTGGATCATATTCGATTGTATATGGGACGACTCGCGATCACGTGTTGGAATTGAAAACACTGTTGAGTGATGGATCTGAAGTAACTTTTAAGTCCATCACAAGGGAAGAATTTGAGGAAAAATGTAAACTCACAACGCTCGAAGGCGATCTGTATCGCCATATCCGGGACCGCCTATCAGATCCTCATGTTCAGGAAGAAATCAGGACCCATTTTCCAGCTCCGGAAATACATCGCCGCAATACAGGTTATGCCGTAGATACACTGCTCGACAGTGAAATCTTTACTCCCGGTCGACCCAGGTTTAACTTTTGTAAATTACTTTCAGGATCTGAAGGTACACTGGCTTTTACTACAGAGATTAAGATACATGTAGATCCGCTTCCTCCTAGTCAGACAGGTCTCCTATGTGCTCATTTTTCATCACTAGCTCAAGCCTTAAAAGGGACCCTGATAGCGATAAGACATCAGCCCCGGGCAGTAGAACTCATGGATAAAATTGTCATGGACTGCACCAAGGAAAATATCATGTACCAGAAGAACAGGTTCTTCATCATGGGTGATCCTGATGCTGTATTGGTCATTGAAGCTGGAGGTGAAAGTACGGAGGAAGTAGAAGCAAAGCTTATGGCGATCGAAGATGAACTTAGGGCAGATGGACTGGGATATGCTTATCCCAGGGTATATGGACCTGACCTTAATAAGGTATGGAGCCTTCGTAAGGCAGGTCTGGGGCTTCTTGCTAATATACCTGGAGATGCCAAGCCTGTAGCCGTGATTGAGGACACTGCAGTCAAGGTAGAAGATTTACCTGAATATATTGAAGAGTTTGGGCGTATGATGGATCAATATGGACAGCAAGCTGTTTATTATGCACATGCTGGTGCAGGGGAGCTCCATCTCAGACCTTTGCTGAACCTTAAAGATCCTCGTGATGTAGAGCTTTTTCACGATATAGGAGAGTCTACTGCGGCATTAGTCAAAAAATACAGAGGATCACTGAGCGGGGAGCACGGAGATGGCCGAGTCCGTGCTGAGTTCATTCCCATGATGGTCGGGGAACATAATTACCAACTTTTCAAAGAAATTAAGGCTATCTGGGATCCCAAAAACATATTTAATCCTGGAAAAATCGTCAATGCTCCAGCAATGAACAGTTCCTTACGGTATGAACCTGGTCAGGATACTCCACATTTTAATACGATTTTAGACTTTTCCCACACTAATGGTATCCTAAGGGCTGCTGAAAAGTGCAATGGTTCGGGGGATTGCCGTAAATCGCATATCTCAGGTGGTACGATGTGTCCAAGCTATATGGCTACAAGGGATGAAAAAGATACTACAAGGGCAAGAGCTAATGTGTTGAGAGAGTTTCTCACCCGATCTGACAAGCCCAATAAGTTTGATCATGAGGAGATTTACGAAGTCATGGATCTATGTCTTTCATGTAAAGGCTGTACCTCCGAGTGTCCCTCCAATGTAGATGTAGCGCTATTAAAGGCAGAGTTTCTTTACCAATATTATCAGGCCAATGGCGTACCCCTCAGGGCCCGCGCCTTTGCCAATATCGGCAGGATCAATAAAATGGCATCTGTAGCTCCAGGTCTGCACAATTTTTTCCTGAAAAATAAACTCACCTCTGGCATCGCTAAAAAAGTACTAGGTGTAGCTCCTCAAAGAGATATCCCTGCTCTTCACAGGACTACGCTGCGCAAATGGTTTCAGAAAAATCATCAGCGGCTCACACAGACTGCAAAAAATCATGGAGCCAAAGGAATAGTAAATTTCTTTTGTGATGAGTTTACCAATTATCTCGATACTGGAATCGGGATCCAGGCGATGGAACTGTTGGCAAGGCTGGGGTATGAGATACATTGTCCTGCTCACGCAGAGAGCGGCCGGGCACATATCTCCAAAGGCTTGCTTAAAGAGGCACGGGGAATGGCCATGTACAACGTGGACATTTTCAAGAATATTGTCTCCCATGAAACCCCCCTCATCGGCATAGAGCCTTCTGCTATTCTCACGTTCCGGGATGAGTATCCCAAACTGGTCATCCCTGAATACTATAAGTCCGCTTATCAACTGGCCAAACATTGTATGTTGATCGATGAATTTCTCGCTCAAGAAGTGGAAAAAGGCAATATAAGTTCTGACCAGTTTACTTCAGAAGTCAAACACGTCAAACTTCATGGTCATTGCCATCAAAAATCACTGTCATCGGTAGATGTAACAGAACAGATTTTGAAACTACCCGCCAACTATGAAGTGGAAGTAATTCCTTCGGGTTGCTGTGGTATGGCTGGATCCTTTGGGTATGAGGCAGAGCACTATGATATTTCTATGAAAGTGGGAGAGTTGGTTCTCTTTCCTGCTGTGCGAGAAGCACAAGATGGGACACTAATCGCTGCTCCAGGGACAAGCTGCCGGCACCAGATCTATGATGGAACTGGTAAGAAAGCTTCCCATCCTGTCGAATTGCTTTATGATGCATTGTTGTAGGATCCTGGATCGTTAACATTCACGTAACTGCTTTTAACAAAAAATTAACAAAACTTTTTCTTGTATAAGTAAACTATTCGATTCTTCGATCAGTTAGTTTCACGTGTAACTATTACTATGGAAAAGGAAGAGTCGGAAAATCCGCTGTATGATGATAATTTGGGCTATCTAATCGGAAGATCAGGTCGTGCCATGGCACGTATGTTCACCTGGCATATTGAGCAATCGGGTTATTCGGGAATGACGGTCGAGCACTGGTTTGTTCTAAAGCATCTTTGGCAAAAAGATGGGAGAAGTCAACAAGAACTGGGTAAAATTGCTGGTAGAGATAAAACAGGTGTATCCCGGGCAATAAGTTGGCTGGAAAAGCATAACTACGTGGTGAGAGTACCGGACAGAATGGATAAACGGCAAAGACTGATATACCTAACTCAGTCCGGTAAGGATCTTGAAGTTATTCTTGTACCGATTGCGATGAATGCGCTTGCGCTAGCCAAGGGGGATATACCAGAGGATGAAATCAGCTATTGCAAAACTATCTTAAGGAGAATATATCATAATATTAAAGATTTTATTTAGTCAATTAGTTGCAATTGAAACTAGTTGATATCATTTATCAAGGCAAAAATTAAACATTCGTATCATGTCGCGAAAATTTACCATCGCATTAGCTATAGGAATTATCATATTAGGGGCTATTGGTGCTCGAGCCCTCGTCAGTCAAAAAAAGCCCGCAGAGCGAAAACCTTTAAGAGAACAACTCAAGACGGTTAAAACCCGTAATGCCAAGAACCAGAACCTGAATACTAAAGTGGAAATTACCGGTAGGTTGATTCCCAGGCAAAAGATCGATATCTACACGGAAGTAACGGGGATTTTGGAACCAACAACTCCTTCTTTTAAAGAAGGTAACTATTTTTCAGAGGGTAAAACCCTTGTCAAGGTCGATGGCGAAGAACATACGTTAAACCTTCTCGCCCAGCGAAGTAGTTTAATGAATCAGATTACCTTGTTGTTACCAGATCTGAAAGCAGACTTTCCCGAAGCCTTTGAAGCATGGCAGTCTTATCTCAATGATTTCGATGTAGAAAATAAGACCCAATCACTTCCAGACCCTTCTAGCGACCGGGAAAAGTACTTTATTTCAGCGCGCAATATTTATAATCTTTATTACTCGATCAAAGGTCTGGAAGTAAGGTCAGACAAATACACAATTTATGCTCCCTTCAACGGCGTGGTGGCTGAGTCTGTCATTGATCCAGGAACGTTGGTACGTTCGGGCCAAAAACTGGGAGAGTTTATAAATCCATATTCTTATGAAATGGAAGCAGCTGTGGACCTTAAAAATCTGGACTATGTAAGAATAGGAAGTCAGGTTAATCTTTATTCTACCGATATAGAGGGAAAATGGGAAGGAAAGGTTGTAAGAATTAGTGATCGTATAGATGAACAAACCCAGACCGCAAAAATCTATGTAGCGGTTAGTGGCAAGGAATTGAGAGAGGGTATGTATCTCAATGCAACGATAATAGGAGAAATAATCGAAGATGTTGTAGAAGTACCTCGCAAACTGCTTCGGGGAGACTCAACCATCTTTGTTGTACAGGATAGTATGCTGATACTAATGAATATCAAACCTGTACGCTATTCTACAGAAAACGCCATGGTGCGTGGGATTCCGGATAGCACGGCTGTACTGGATGAATCTGTGATCGGAGCCTTCGAAGGAATGCGCGTAGCACCTTATTAATCAAGCTTTCCAGTCAGAAATTATTATTCCCATCTAATTAATGGTTCAGAAATGAAACGAATTATAGCATATTTTATCAAATACAATATTACCGGTGATGTATTGCTGTTTGTCATCCTCTTATTTGGTTTTTTCGGCCTTCAGAGTATGAGAAGCACATTCTTCCCTGAAAATGAAACCAAACTGATTGCTATACAGGTGACGTATCCCGGAGCTTCTCCTGAAGAGGTGGAGGAAGGAATTGTCCTGAAGATAGAGGAAAATCTGAAAGGTCTTACAGGGATAGACCGTGTAACCTCAATATCTCAGGAAAACAACGGACAGGTATATGTAGAGATTAAGCGAGGATATGATATAGATAATATCCTGCAGGAAATCAATAATGCAGTCGACCAGATCAATTCTTTTCCCATAGGTATCGAATCTCCCATCATTTTCAAGCAGGAGGTCCTCACAGTGGCCCTCAACTTTGCCATCAGTGGAAATACCGACCTAAAAACACTGAAGCAATTTGCCAGGGATATTGAAGAGGATCTAATCGCTCAAAACGGAATCTCCAAGGTTTCCCTGTCGGGGTTCCCCGACGAAGAAATTGAAATAGCTGTACGTGAAGTAGACTTGCGTGCACACAACATGACGTTTGATCAACTAGTAAGAGCGGTCAATCAAGCTAACTTGGAACTCACAGGAGGGAAGATCAAAGCAGAAGAGGAAGAACTTCTCATACGCTCTCGGTCCAAAGGATATTACGCAGAAGATTTAAAAGATGTTGTCGTAGCAGCGACACCAGACGGCAGGAGAATCAGGCTCTATGAGGTGGCTGATGTACAGGATAAATGGGCAGATAATCCTAATAGAACGTATGTCAATGGACAACCTGCCGTAAAAATACAGGTGAGTAATACGATCGATGAAAACCTTTTGGAGATCTCCGACTATGTGGGCGAGTATGTCGAAGCGTTTAATAAAGAAAATACCGTAGTCCATGCAACCATTATTCAGGATGGGTCTGTTCTGCTGAGACAACGTATTCAGTTACTAGAAGAAAATGGTTTCATTGGGATCATTTTGGTGTTGGTACTACTGGCTATGTTTCTTCAGTTTCGACTGGCTTTCTGGGTAGCATTGGCGATTCCCGTATCCTTCATGGGAATGTTTATGTTGGCTCCCTTTCTAGGAGTGAGTATCAATGTGATATCGTTGTTTGGGATGATCTTAGTGATTGGAATTCTGGTAGATGATGGTATTGTCATTAGTGAAAATATATATCAGCATTTTGAAAGTGGTAAGGACCGATTTACTGCTGCTGTTGATGGTACAATAGAGGTACTGCCGGCAGTATTATCTGCTATCCTTACCACCATGGTAGCGTTTGGCAGTTTCCTTTTCCTTGAAGGCATTACGGGAGACTTTTTCTCAGAAATGGCTGTTGTTGTTATCTTAACTTTGGCATTCTCATTGGTAGAAGGCGCGTTTATTCTTCCAGGCCACGTCTCGCATTCCAAAGCCCTAAGCAGGGAAAAACCTAAAGACCCCTCTCCTGTGACGAAATTTTTCACCCAAATACAGGATAGTTTATACAATTCCATGTTGTGGTTGAGAGACAAACTATATGCTCCATCCCTCGATTTTTTACTGAAGAATCCGTTGTTAGGGATGGCTATTCCTATCGGTATAATGGTCTTGTGTTTTGGCCTCGTAGGTGGTGGTTTTGTCAAGACAACCTTCTTTCCAGTTGTGGAAAATGATTATATAACATCTAAAGTGATTATGCCATCGGGAACTCGGGAGTTCATCACAGAAGAGAAATTAAAACAGATTGAAGAAGCTGTATGGAGGGTTAATGACCAGTATAAGGCAAATCGCGAGGATGGAAAAGATATTGTAGAGATCATTAATCGCAGTATTGGCCCAACGACATATGAGGGGAATCTTCTTATTGCTCTCCTGGATAGTGAAACCCGGCAGGTATCTACCCTTGAGATCAGCGATAAGATTCGTCAGGAAGCAGGAATTATTTATGGAGCAGAGGATGTGATTTATGGAGTAGAAACGCCTTTCGGTAAACCTGTTTCTGTATCAATGAAGGGCAATAATCTGGAAACATTGGATAAAGCGGCCACTGAGTTGAAAAATCAGTTATTAGAGGTCTCTGATCTCAGAGATATTACAGATAGTAACCAGGAAGGATTACGTGAGATCGATGTAAAACTGAAAGAAAAAGCGCGTCTGCTTGGGCTGGATCTGAGGCAGGTAGTAGGCCAGGTAAGGCAAGGATTTTTTGGCGCTGAGGTGCAGCGCCTGCAACGAGGTCAGGATGAGGTGAAAGTCTGGGTTCGTTATGATATTAGTGATCGCTCGTCGATCGGAAAACTGGAAAATATGAGAATACGAACACCCGATGGACAGGAATATCCTTTACGAGAAATTGCAAGCTTCAGCCAGGATCGCGGAGTGATCACGATCAACCGGCTGGAAGGCCAACGAGAGATACGTATCGAAGCCGATGTAGCAGCAGCCGACGTTTCCAGTACAGACATGATCAACCTGATCGAAACCGAGTTACTACCTCCCATTTTGGGAAAATATCCCGACATAAGCTACTCACTAGAAGGCCAGGTGCGTGAAAATGCCAAAACGCAACGCTCAGCACAAACCGTACTTCCCATTGCGCTCATTCTGATTTTACTGATTATCATTCTTACGTTCCGCTCTTTTGGCCAGACCCTTGCTGTGTTGGCAGGTATACCATTTGGTTTGATTGGTGTGATCCTTGGACACTGGATCTTTGGTAAGCCGATCAGTATCCTGTCAGGGTTGGGAATATTTGCCCTAATTGGTATTATGGTCAATGATTCCCTGGTATTGGTTAGTCAGCATAATATTTTGGTACAACAAGGTAAATCTTTCCAAGAGGCACTTCGAGAAGCATCTATTTCCCGTTTTAGACCGATCTTTCTGACATCCATTACAACCATAGCGGGTCTTATGCCACTGATTTTTGAAAAGAGCTTTCAGGCGCAGTTTCTGATTCCTATGGCTATCTCAGTCGCTTTTGGATTGATAGCTGCCGTATTCATTGTTCTCTATACCCTTCCTATTTTGTTGAAAGTACTCAACCAGTATAAAGTTCACGCCGTATGGTTGTGGGAAGGGGTAAAACCTGATAGTACATCCGTAGAGCCTGCTATTGTAGGCAGGAAAAATTATTTCCTGCTATGGTTAGCTTTGCCTGCAGCAGCTATTGCAATCATTTCTATTGTTACGCTTATATTTTAAATACATGCGGATTATGCAGAAACTATTAATCATCTCATATATTTTCATCTTATTGGGAGGAATGCAAAGCCTCCCTGCACAGGATACACTCAGGCTAGAGGATGCTATTCAGCTTGCATTGCAAAATAACTATAGCATTCAAGCAGCAAAATATAATGTAGAAACCAGCCGAATCAATGCACATCCCGGAAATACAGGATTGTTACCAGCGATTTCTCTTAATGGTGGGGCTAACTATAGTCGTAGTAATGTAGAAGTACAACTGCTCAATAATGAGGGTGGACCCAATGCACCGGCTACCATCTCCCAGGAGGTCGACGGAATTGAGACCTACTCCTACAACTATGGTGTAGGGCTCAACTACACAGTCTTTGATGGCCTGGGAAATGTTTATAATTACCGGGTCCTCCAGACTAATGTAGATCTGAGCCGGGAGCAGACACGCACGTTGATTGAGCAACAGATCTCACAAGTAGCCAATGCGTACTATCAACTGGCTAGACAAAGAGCCAGCTATGGAATACAGCAGGAAGCGGTAAATATTTCTCGTGAACGCCTTAACCGGATAGGGGATCAGTTCGAGTTTGGAAGTACCAATCGTCTGGCTGTACTCAATGCTGAGGTAGATCTCAATACGGATAGTGCCAATCTGGAAACGATTGCACTGAACCTGGAAAATGCTCAGCGAAACCTTAATTTATTACTAGGGATTGATCTCGCTGAGGACAACCGAGTGTCGAGAAATGTGTCTTTTCCGGTCATAATGAATCAGGACGCAGTGGTTGAGCAGGCGCTAAATCAAAACGCCGAACTTCGTGCAGCTGAGATTAATCAGAAGGTTTCTCAGCTTAATCTCCAACTGGAAAAAAGTGGTAGGATGCCCAGACTCGATATTAATGCTAATTATGGTTACAACTTTCAGGACAACGGTCCTGTCAATTTTCTCCAGCAACTTGAAAGTTGGGGGGTAAATCTCGGAGCTACCGTATCAGTACCATTATTCAATGGCAACCGGGTCAGCAGGAATATCCAGCGTGCTACGATCTCGGTCGATCAGGCTGATATACAATACGAGCAAATCGCTCAGCAAGTAGAAAGGGACGTACTGAATGCCTATGATACATATCAAAACAGCCTGCGTATTCTCCGACTGGAACAAAAAAGTCTTGAAGCTGCTAGCGAGAATTTTGAGCGTACACGCGAAACCTATAGCCTGGGACAGGCTACCAGTACACAGTTTCGCGAAGCTCAGCTGAATCTTCTCAGAGTACAAAATCGCATCAATGATCTGCGATACGATACTAAGCTTTATGAAATTGAGGTACTAAGACTGTCTGGACAATTAGTGCCGGAAATTTGATGGAATCCTCTACCCAATTGAACAAAACCGCCATCAAACTATTATCTTGTAGTGAAATACGCAGATTAATATATCACATTCAATAGATTGAATATGAAACCACACTTAGCAAGTCTCATCAATGCAGTTACCCTCATCATTCTTGGTTTATGGGGATATTTTAGTGCTGAAGATCCTTCGCCTACAGCTTTTATTCCTGTAGGTTTTGGAGTTATACTACTAGCACTAAATACAGGTGTAAAAAAAGAGAATAAGGTCATTGCCCATATTGCAGTAGTATTGACATTACTGGTACTGGTAGGGTTATTTATGCCCCTACGTGGTGCATTGGGCCGCTCGGACCTCGCTGCTACAATCCGAGTGACCATTATGATCCTGACCACTATCTTGGCTATGGGCTTTTTTATCAAAAGTTTTATCGATACCCGGAAAAAGCGAGTCTAAAAAATACTCCGTCTGGAATCTAATTTGTAGATGTCCAGGCGGATGAAGTGAAAATCAGACAAAAGGTCGATCAAGTCGTAGTAAATTACTCTACCACATTAAGCACACCTCTCATGATCAGATGATGACCAGGATAAGTACAAACATAGGTATAACTTCCGGGTTTTTCTGGCGCTACGAAGTAAATGCTCTCAGATACTCCAGGTTGTAAGAGGTTCGTATGATAGAGTATATTATCGCTTTGAGGGAGATAATTCATATTCATCCCTTTTACGCCCAAAGCAATAGCAGCTTCACCTACCTGGTCAGCAGTTCCGGGCTTGACAATCGCACAGTTGTGCGGCATGTCATCTACATTATTGAAGGTCCACTTGATCCTTGATCCAGCTCTTACTGTTATTTCCTTTATATCATATTGAAGTCCAGGAACAGTCCCAAGCGTTACAGTCTGGTCTGGACCATCAGTCCATCCTGATGGCATGTCTGTTACTCGCTTTCCCATATTAGCTTTTGAAGGACTTGCACTTTGCACAGCAGCCTTTGAGGTGTCTGTTACCACCATTTTTTGATCGGACGGAGCAGACTCTTTCACTGTAGTATAATCCACTGGAGACAGTTCAGCACCATCTGGAATCTCATTCAGGGTATAATACCCTGTGGGATGTAGCAGGTTATTGCCCGATTCATATGATGTTACACCAGGAACATAAATCTCGTGAATATATTTTTCGCGGAGATTCTCCACGACTAACCTCACGCTCATTCCATCATTGGCTACTTTAATTCCCTTGACAGGACAAGACTCATCATTGACTACCGGACTCCCATATACAGGATGATACTTGTAGATAAAACTGGTAAGCTGATAAGAAGCTAGATTAGCAGCAGTGTTTTTGTCAACGGGCTTGGTAAACTCGATCTCAAAGCCATCAGGCATCGCTTTAATGGTTTTCATTTCAAATGGGACTTTACCAGTCCAAATCACCCTTTGAAGCCCATAAGGATCTGGCCCTGTAGAACCCCATCCTCTATTGGTTTGACCTACAAACAGAGATCCATCTTTACCCCAGGTCATACGCAATACACCAGACTGGAACCCTTCCCGAAAAGCAAACGCTGCACCCTGATATACACCATTCACCTTCTCGAGGTAGACACGGTCAATCTTACTTTGCCCCTGATCTCCAATGAAAATTTGACCAGCAAAGGGACCGAATGCTCCATCGGTTTCATCTACTACCATCTGACTGGTGGATATGCCTAATACGCTATGTGGCAACCATACAGCAGGCAGTTTGATCGATGGAACTTCCTCCGCAACTTCATACAGCGGAATGGTTGGGGCTTCAGGGTTATCTTCTGGTTTGATGGGCGTCTCGCCTGGACCTGCCATCTTAGGATCTACCCGCGAATAGATATCATCTACGGTTACATCTACTGGAGATTCCGGTCTGGAACTCCATTCCAGACCAGCTGGATGACCTGTAAAATCCCCTTTTTCTACATGAACAAGTCCTCCTGAACCCATCCAGTCCCCTTGATTGTCCGCGTAGAAAAATTCTCCATCAATGATACCGATACCACAGGGAGAACGCATCCCAGTAGCCCATGGCTCCATTTCACCTTCAGGTGTGATACGCATAGTCCATCCACGCCAGGGAACTCTACTTTCTCCTCTCCACCATTCCACATTTCCAAAAGCTACATTTCCGGTCACAAACATACTTCCATCTTCTGCGATAACAGGGCCATAGGAGTACTCGTGGTAGTGGCCGGAAACCGGCCATGCATATACAGATTCATAAAAATCAGTTACTTTATCTCCATTTTTATCCCAGAGTCTTGTCAGTTCTCCTCTTTGTGCGAGATAAAATGTTCCATCGCGGTAGGCTAAACCCAGTACTTCATGTAAGCCAGAAGCAAACTTCTGGTAATGTGGAGGTTGACGGTCTTCCATATAAGGGTTTTCTATTATCCACACCTCTCCCCTCCTTGTTGCTGCAGCGATGTTCCCATTGGGTAGGGTTGTTAGTCCACCTACTTCTAACTCTATTCCTTCAGGGACCGGAAGTGTTACTACTTTATAGTAGTCAAGCTCGGTTACGGGTTTGTTGCTCATCTGTCCCCATAGTGTCATGGGAAACAGGTAAATGATAAATATATACGTTATGATACGGGTCATGTTATTTTTTTTAAATGTTACCACATGATACGATAAGTCAATACACGATCATCGTTGTTTAAGGGCATAATCAGTTCCATTTCCTTACCTCTTTGCTGTACAGTTACATATCCCTCATTTACCTCTACGTAATAAGTATGGTCTATCAGGTAAGTATGATCAGAGAGATTTTCAATGCTTCTTCCTTGGGCAAGTCTATAACTATAGGCGCCATCAATTTCTTCCGGAAAAGTGAGCTTTCGGGTTATCATCTTTCCTCTGTCATCCACGCGCACATGATCGGTTATATGTTTTCCTTCTACCTCATAGTGGAAAGTTGGAACCCCCTCCTCATCCAGCATATATCCTCTGAATCTGTATTTTTCAGGAGATAGGCTATCAGGCCATACATCCGTATCTGAAAGGACTTTGGCAATCGGCATTTTGATTCCCAGGTCCAGGATCGACCCTTTGGGTTTTGCACTACCATCACCACGATTGTTCCACATCGGGGTAGCATCCAGAAAGTCCCCTCTCCATGCCAGCGCAATATTAGCTCTGTCAGGGTCATAGGTATAACTTCCCCCCTCAGGAAAGCCTACATTGATCGCATGTACAATTCTGCGCGATTTGGCAGATCCTGCCTCAGAGTAGTCTATAAAGCAACGCATAATTTTGGGGGTGCTACCCACATCAATGTAGATGGGATCGACAGGATTGGTGAGCGGCATAGAACTGAGGGTGTGCAAAGCCGTTTTTCTCAGCATAGGACCTTCCAGTTCCAATCCAAGGCCATTTGGGTACCATGTATCCCGCTTGTGATATAGAATTTCTAGCTGATGTGTGCCAGCTTCCAATTCAGTAGCACCCGTACGTGTCCACCATCCATAGTTGACAACAGTCTTTCCATCTACTTTCAGCACTCCATTTCCACTTGTTACCAGAGTAAAGAGATACTGGCCAGGGTTAGGCAACGCTATTTTACCCGAGATATGGAGAATAAATTGGTCATTTTCTGCTACGACTTCCTGGGTCAATGATTCCATCTCACCTTGATAGGCAGCTGACAGTGTGCTGAGATCAGGCAAATCGCTAAATGTACCTTTAAAGACCTTATAGCTAAGCTCTTCTGGTGTGATCTGAAGTGGTTCAAACAGTCTGTAACGGATGTTGCGAAAAGCTACCGGGCCATGATCACCCTGGATCATAATGGGACCTTGAGGAGCTTCCTCAGAAAAGGCAGGTCCGCGAGTAAGTCCCGTGAGTTCTACATTTTCGTGAATGACCACGCCATTCAGTTCAATTTTCAGAATACGTGCATTTTCAGTTTTATTCCCCTGAGCGTCAAATCTGGGAGCCTGGAATGAAATTCTCATCTTCTGCCAGACTCCGGGAGCACGGGCTGCATTGACGCGAGGAGCATAGCCTTCAAAGCCTTTTTCCCCTTCTGGCTGGCTTTCATCCCAGCGCTCATAAATACCTCCTACATCACCGTAAGTGGGTCGTTTTTTCCCCCAACTGTCCAACAATTGAATTTCATATCTTCCCTGAAGGTATAACCCTGAATTGGAGTGTTTAGCTATCATAAATTCCAATTCCAGATCAATATCTCCGTGCTCCATGTTGGTGAAGAGATTACTCATCTTATTTGTTGCGGGAAGGTTGACTAGTAC
Organism: uncultured Bacteroidia bacterium; assembly: GCA_964468435.1. GTDB lineage: Bacteria > Bacteroidota > Bacteroidia > J057 > J057 > JBCCTX01. The sequence continues at coordinate 39,944 of CAYXVE010000013.1, forward strand.
GCCTGATCCTGGTTTCGTATTCAATACCTGATCTTGTTCCAGATCAGTGGTTGCAGAGCCTGCAATCTGCCAGTTTGCTCCAGGATCTTTAAAAAAATCCATATTAGTGAGCGAGACGGTCTGATACATATCCTCCTGCGCAATGCTGCCAGATGTGATCAGTCCTGATAATGCCAGCAGGCATAATACTTGTTTTATCATAGTCCTTGTTAAACGATTAAACATTCGAATGTATGTTCATAGCAATGATAACATACTTCTATATAAACAAGCAAATGTTACAGCTGTTTAAGCTAAGGAATTTTCAGGATGTGGCTGTCAAAGATCTCATACCGGCAAATCTTGGTTTCATCAAATCCTTTGAGCCTGAGGGTAACAGAATCTGGGTCCTATTCTTGCGGTAAAGAAATATCATATGATGTGAGTTAGCGACAATAGGCTGTATACAGTTTACAGGGTGAAAAAAGAGGAAGTCAATATTTGGGACTTCCTCCAGTGTTTTAGTATGGAATACTTCTGCGTATTTCTATTGATCGCCGATCTGGCCTTTCTCGGCTGCTTTTTTCAACTCTTCATTGGCAAAGATTGCCAGATTTACACGGCGATTCTGTGCACGTCCTGTATCTGTTTCATTGTCTGCTACAGGTTGTGATTCTCCATACCCCTTGACGATCAGCCTGCTGGTACTGATACCATTCGCAGCCAGGTAGCTGGCTACAGAATTAGCTCGCCCTTCAGAAAGCTCCTGATTGTACTCATCTGATCCTTTGCTGTCAGTATGTCCCTCAATAAGCACGTCTGTATCGTCATACTTTTGGAGAATTTCAGACAGTTTGGCCAGGTTGTCGCGAGTTACTGATTTCAGGTCGGCGGAGTTATAGTCAAACAGTAATCCAGAGTCAAAGGTAAGCAGAATACCTTCACCTACGCGCTCTACTTCAACGCCTTCCATGTCCTGCTGGATTTCTTCTGCCTGCTTATCCATGCTTCTTCCAATTAATGCGCCTGCTGTACCACCCACTGCAGCACCTATAATAGCCCCCATGGCAGTATTTCCAGCAAGTTTACCTATGCCAGCTCCTACAGCAGCACCACCAGCAGTACCTATAGCACCGCCTTGTACTGTGCGGCTCGTATTACATGCAGGAGTAAAAAACATTGACCAAACTAGCATCAGAACGATCCCTGATTTAATGGTCATGCCTAATGTTAAATTTTTCATAGCGTTGTAAAGATTTAGATGATAAATAAAATGTATTATTTTTGAGTTTTAGTTTATTCTGGAACAGGTAAAATATAACATTACAATCAATTTACCACAATGTATGATTGCTTGTTGGTCTATTAGACGAAATTTCTAACGGGTTGGTAACAGAAAACTAAGTTTTTCTTTCAAAAAGGTAGGGCTGTTTGTACTACCTACGTTTATCATTCAAACAAATCGACTCTTAAACCTCTTATTTTTAGGTTATCTTAATGAAAGCAACCAGATTAAACTGCTGCTAAATTATGCAAATGTGTACCTGGAGATACGTTACTTTTATCCTTTTACTTACTACCTTTTTCAAGGGCAATGCCCAAGTCGATACCGAATTTTGGTTTGTTGCGCCGGATGTTGCTGCCAATTATGGAGAAAGTCCGTTGACGCTCGTACTTTCAAGCGCAGGACAAGCAAGTATCGCTGTCCTTTCTCAGCCTGCAAACCCTTCATTTACGCCCATGTCTTTTTCATTAAACCGGGGAGAGGTAAAAATCATTGATTTGTCGCCTTATTTAGATCGCCTGGAAAACAAGCCGGCTAATTTGAAGCTTCAATACGGATTATTACTTACTTCAAATCGCCCAGTCATAGCCTATTATCAGGTAAGTAGTCTTCCGAATGCAGCCATTTTTACCTGGAAAGGTAGGGATGCATTAGGCAAAGAATTTTACATACCAGCACAAAGCGAGTTCAGAAATCAGCATGGGAGCTCTGCATTTGATATTGTTGCCAGTGAGGATAGTACGACAATCCATGTAAGACCGACTACCGACATTGTAGGATATCCTGCTGGAGAGGTATTTGAGGTGGTCCTCGATCGTGGCGAAACCTTCTCCTGCAGGGAGACTCGTAACGAAACGACTCGTTCTCTCGCTGGATCATATATCACAGCTGATAAAGCTGTAGCAGTTACTTACTCGGATGATGCCATATACAATGATGCGGGTACAGCCTCCGATCTGGTAGGCGATCAACTGATACCTGTTCGGCTGATAGGTACGGAATATATTGCGGTAAAGGCAGAAGCAAAAACAGAGCGACTTTATGTAACTGCTACTGAGAAAGGTACTACCCTTGAGGTGGATGGTGATCCCCTCAATATTATATTGGATGCTGGTGAAACGGCTTCGATTGACATCGAAAAAGAATCACTTTATCTAAAAGCATCCCTTCCAGTATATGTTTGGCATATGACAGGATATCTGGATCAGCCAGCAGGTGCTTTATTATCTCCACTAAATTGTTCAGGTATCGTACTTTCTAAATATGTTAGGGATGCAAGCGAAAATTTTATCACTTATCTCGTATCCAAAGCTGAGCATGTAGAGGGTTTCAGGCTGAATGGTACCAGCAATCTGGTGCCTTCCTATTTTTCCGCTGTTCCAGGTACAGATGGTCAGTGGATGGCCGCACGAATAGAAGCCTTTGGATCATTTGCTGTATCTACCAATCAGATTTCCAATACTGCTGGACCCTTTCACATGAATATGATCACCTATTATGGTGAGTCTGCTACTTTTGCAGCCTTTTCTGATGTTAGTCCACTTTCACTTCCCGATACCCGATTACTTTGCGAAAATGATTCCCTGATACTAGAAGCTGGTTCTTATCAGGACGCTTATCTGTGGAGTACAGGTGCTACACAACAGCAAATTGAGGTAACTCAGACAGGTACTTATTGGGTCAAAACGGATTTTGCAGGATGTAGCTTTATCGATACAGTAGAGGTAATATCTGCTAGTTTATTACTGAACCTGGGAAATGATACTACCATCTGTGAAGGGGATAGTCTGGTGATAAGTTTGAATCAAAATGTAGGAATATATACTTGGGATGATGGTCTTAATACACCTCAAAAGGTACTCAGGGAAGCTGGTCAGTATGCTGTTGCTTTGGAGGAGGAGGAATGTGTGGTTGCGGATACCATTAGAGTGGAAATTCAGGAGTTACCAGACTTAGACCTGGGAAATGATACCGTAATCTGTGGTGACGAATCTTTCATACTGGATGTATCTGTTTCAGGAGCTACCTATCAATGGCAGGATGGAACTAAAGAAGCTACATTGATGGTAGCAGAGCCTGGAACGTATAAGGTTATTAGGGATATACTGGGCTGTACACAACAAGACGCTATTCAAATCACAAAAAGTGATCTTCCACAGTCTCTTGGAAGCGATACGACAATCTGTCTGGGCGATACCCTGTTACTGAGACTCAACTCAGATCATGTAGATTACTTGTGGGATGATGGAGAAACAGACAATACGCGCGAGGTGAGTTCCGAAGGAATCTTCACAGTTTCAGTGAGCGATCCTTGCGGTCAGGTCGTGTTGAGACGAGATGTATCCCTGGAGGATTGCTCTTGCAATCCCATGATACCCAATGTATTCACACCCAATGGAGATGGCTTTCACGATCGTTTTCTTCTGGAATTGAACTGTCCGCTCAGTCAGTATGAACTGCTGATTTTTGACAAATGGGGAAATGCCTTATTTCAAAGCAGCCAACCTGGACTGAGTTGGGATGGGCTGCATAATGGGCGTCAGGTTGCACCAGGGGTATATTTCTGGAGTCTCCAGTATCAGAGTGAGCAGGCAGGAGGAAAGCGCGAGAGGAAAGGAGTAGTAACCTTAATGAGATAAATACAGAGCTAGAATCAAGAGGAGTGTATTAATGGAAAGATTACTATTTTACTCCTTCCTAATCAACATGTATAATGAAGTTTGTGAGGTAGTAGCTTCCTTTAATCAAATGATCAAGTACATGGAGATCAGCAGAATATTAGGATAAAGAATTTAATTAACTGCTGATCCTATCCAGTTTTTTTACTAAATCACTCATCTTTGGTATATATTTTGATTTTTCCTGTGGATTGATCCTTCCTCTGGTATGATGATACGTCAAGCAGGAAAGGAAGCTGGTATAGCACAGGGGGAACTTACTAGGAAAAGTGGTACCAGCAAACACTATATATCAATAATCGAAAATAAAAGAGTATTAGCTCTCTCCAAAATATATTTTTAAGGTAAAAAATGATTACAAAATATTATTTAAATTAAAATTAACTATTAATGAAAATCTCCTATTTTTACCCCAAAAAAGAACGTTCTGGGTTTGGCAGGCCCATAAATGTAATCTGAGTCCCTAGTAGGACCAGTGTCAAAATCATCTTGAAAACTATTGAAGATATTTTGAATTCCACTACTGAGTTCCAGGTGGAACTCTTCCCTAACATCCAGGTGATAAGATAGCTTGAAATTCATGTCTAGAAAGGGGTTGCTATCCACAAAATCCAGGAATCCTGTTTCACTTACTACCCTGGGTACAATCATTGAGCCGGTATAGGCTCCCGTGAGGTCGATCGTAAATGGTTGATCAGGAGTCCAATTGGCAGTAAAATAGCCATATAAATTGGGATTGCGTACAAATTCATCTGTACTTACTACTGGCTCCTCATTATTAGCATCTTCGGGTTCGAAGAGGATTTGATCCTCCTCATAGGCAGACTGCTGCCAGGTTCCGCCTGCCTGAAACATAAATTCAGGGGAAGGGGCTACACTTATTTCAATATTAGTTCCACCTACTGAAGCTCCTGTACCATTGCGAACTTCTTCCAGAATCGATCCGTTGGCCAGGGTCGATCCAGTACTGACAACTGTAAAAGGATTTTGGAGCAAGGTGTAAAAGCCTTCAATCAAAAAGCGGGTTTCAGTTTTGCCCAGAAACTGTGTCATCTCTATAGAAGCCGTGAAGGCATCAGAAAGCTCTTTTTCCAGTTCATCTGAAATGATCACAAACTGTGGTTCGCCTCCTACCGACGAGATATGCAGGTCTTCGTTGAAGGCTTGTGGAGCCCGGAAACCACGTGCATAACCCCCGCGTAGTTGAATCCCCTCCACCAGGCCATACATGACGGTCAGTCTTGGACTGAATACACGTGTTGTTACATTCGTTTCACGGGATATCGTTCCGATATCGTAGATTCCATCTACAGTAGCCTGGTCAAAGCGCATACCTGCCAGTGCGGTAAACCGCTCGCCAGGCTTCCATTCGTACTGGCCATAGAATCCTAAGTTGTTAACCCGTTGGTCAATTAAGCGATTGTAGCCTGGCATCTCGTCTGTTACATCACTGAACTGGTTCTCGATGCCCAAGGTAAGTACATCTCCTGAAGCGAGATCTCTGAAAAACTGAAAACCACTGACTATAGCCAGATCAGAAGTATTACCATAAGCGTTGATCGCAAGTAGGCTATCTTCAGCAGTTTTTCCACCCCCCAGTCCTCCGTAGTAGCTATCTCTCTGAGTGGTCTGAGCTGAAATATAGGCTGAAAATTTTGAGCGGTTGTCTTTACTATGTTGATCGAATGTAATACCTGAGAATAGGGTGTTGTGATCCAGTTCTTCGGTGATATCTGTAAAATGTGGAGCCAGATTGAGGCGGTCTCCACCTCGGCGGTATTCCTGTATTGCGCTGAAGTCCAGGGTGATTTTGCTTCTTTTGCCCGGCCTCAGAAAAGCTTTTGCACCCAAAGTATTGTTTTCCAGTTTGACCAGTTCTGTAAATCCATCAGTATTGGCGTCGTAGCTATCTCGATTGCGATACATGCCATAGAATGTAACGCCACTATTCAGATCATCACTTATCAGTGATCCATTGAAACTTACTGTATGATCAGGGGTATTTCCATCGATAGCAGCAAAATTGCTATTTACCTGCCAGTTGTTCATTATAGGGTCTTTGGTAATAATATTGATGGTACCCGCGATAGCATTAGAACCATATAGGGCGGAACCCCCACTACGGACAACTTCCACCCGGTCTATCATATTGGATGGGATCTGATCTAGCCCATATACACTGTTCAACGCACTGAATACCGGACGACTGTTGATCAGGATCTGTGAGTAAGCCCCTTCCAGGCCATTAAGCCGAACCTGTGTAAATCCACAATTCTGGCAATTCGTCTCTACCCGCACCCCTGGCTGATAGCTGATGCCTTCTGAGAGTGCCATAGATTGAATAGCGTTGAATAATTTGGGCGATACTACATTTACGATGACAGGTGATTCAGAGCGCTCTCGGCCATAACGTGTTCCACTGACTACAATCTGATCCAGGTTGAGCAGGTTCTTTTTCAGATGGATATGTTTAATTAATGATTGATGGGCTGTCAGTGCGATCTCTTCAGAAAATGTTTTGTAACCTATATGACTGATTTTAAGTGTATATTTACCTGGATTTAGTTCGGAAATCTCATATTTTCCTTTTGCATTGGTCAATGCTCCGAATACTCCTGATGGTCCTTCCACCTGGACTGTAGCTAGCTCTAAAAGCTGGCCATCCGAGCTGACTGTTCCACTGATTCTAGCATCTTGTGCTTGCAAATGCTCAACTGAGATGAGAATGATTATATATAGGAATATTTTTTTCATAGTATGTATAAGTTTTATTTATGCAAAGCTAATAAATATAATTATATTATATAGATTAATAATTAGTCGAGTCTAAAAAATATTTTTAGTTTGTTGTTATAGAAATGCCTTTGCCCAGGAAAGAGTACCTGATTGTAGAATCCCGTACTTATCCTGGATATTTATTAACTTATGCGCATAAAGCAATCAACAGTGAGATTAAGTTGCATATATTCGCTCTAAATAGCTTTTAATATCCTAATTCGATGGTAGTATGTGGCGGCCTTGGGATAGAGCGTGAATACATTCAACCAGTTACAATTTTTTTTCATGTCTGACAAAGCCGATATCAAACTAGCAGTTCTCATTGATGCTGATAATATCCCTTACAGCAACGTAAAAGGTATGATGGCAGAAATTGCCAAATTCGGAACACCAACCACCAAGCGTATTTATGGCGACTGGACCAAGCCAACCGTTTCAGGTTGGAAAAAGGTATTACTGGATCATGCTATTACACCTGTACAACAGTATAGCTACACCACAGGAAAAAATGCTACCGATTCAGCAATGATCATCGATGCAATGGATATTCTGTACTCTGATAAGGTCAATGGATTTTGTTTGGTCTCTAGTGATAGTGATTTCACGAGATTAGCTACAAGACTACGCGAATCAGGTATGATGGTCATCGGGATTGGGGAGAAAAAAACACCCAGCCCATTTATTGTGGCATGTGATAAATTTATATTTCTGGAGATCCTAGCGGATGATTCGGATAGCGGTGAATTAAATAAAAAGAATACAGACCCCAAAAAAAGCAGTAGATTGGAAGATGTCAATCCGGATATCATACATTTGATTGAAGATTCTATTGAGGATCTGGCAGATGAGGATGGTTGGGCATTTCTGGGGGAAGTAGGTAGCCTGATCAACCGTAAAAAATCAGAATTTGACCCTAGAAATTATGGTTTTATGAAGCTGACTCCCCTAATCAAGAGCCTTGGCAATAACTTTGAAATACTTGAACAAAAAACGGGAAGGAAAGGAATAAAACACGTCTATGTTAGGGTAAAAGAGGAAAAATAAGTTTTGATGCCGACCAGGGTCATAGAGGGTATTTTGGACAAACATTAGGTGGATGTCTGGTATCAAAATCACATATCATGCCACCTAAAGCTTTATCAATCAAAACTAACGAATTACCTGAATGTGTATTGGTCTATATCCTCTATAAAGGCCCATTTCAGAATAATCCTGATTTGTTCAAAAATCTTTTTACACAATTGATGGCTAGGGCGGAGCCTGGTAGAATGCTGCCTCAGCCAGGAGTGGAAATGATTACAGTTTATCACGATGATCCTGACATTACGCCTGAAGCAGAACAGCGTATCAGTATAGAGATCACTGTACCCGATAGAAACAATCCAGATGAGCATCCTCTAGGTAAGCATCTGGTGGATATTTGCGTAGCAATCGCCTGATAATAGTGCGCCTGGATTCTCCTTCGGAGATACCCAGGCGACTTTAACTACACTAACCCAAAATTACTATTACTAATCGTTGTAAAAGAACGTGTTCGTATGGAACATTAAGATCTTATAACTATCAACTTTTACAAAGTACGCTATCTTAATTTGTTAGTATGCTTTGTTGTTATTCTTTTGTTAAAAGTACGGAGATTAAATACAGTAGTTATACTTTTAATGTAAAAAGTTAAAATGTTTTTATGTGTAGTTTTACCTGATGGGTAGATGTAGTTGCTATAGTTCAAAGTAATTCAGTAACTACTCCCCCTGACCCAGAGAAAACTGTCTGATTCCGTCAAATTCGTAGAGATTTTCTGTTTTAATAACATCAAATCCGTGTTCATTCAGTGCATGGAGCAATATCAGTACACGTTCATAATTCACCTCTGTATAATCCGCTTTTCCATCTATGATTTGTACATCTGGTGCGATAAACCTACATCTCCAGTGATCTGTACAAAATGTCTCTGGAAAACCATCGGGGTATACTTTGACTCCACGATTGGTAATCATCTTTAATTTCATGATTTCTCCACTTGCCCCCTGCAACAGGTCTCCAATTTTTTGTGCCTCATTTCCCTGCCAGTCAATGAAAACATCTATTCCTACCAGGATCTTCTGCTGCTGCGGACGATGGTATTCAGGTACGAGGATTGCAGGTTGATCGGGGGAATGCTCTATTTTGGAAAAATGATGGGGATCTTTTCCTAGATGATCAACCACGGCCTTTGCAAAGTCTGTGGTACCTACTTTCTTTTTGCTGAGCCCTTCCTGGTAGATATCAGCCGTATGTATGCCTGCTTCAATCGTGGAGAGCCAGGCATTCTGAATCAAGGTGGCTTTTTCGTACTGACCTATGTGCATTAACATCATGGTAGCAGCATTGAGCAATCCAGATGGGTTGGCAATGTTTTTGCCCGATATATCTGGTGCAGACCCGTGAATGGCTTCAAACATAGAACACTGTGTTCCGATGTTGGCAGAGCCCGCCATTCCCACAGATCCAGATATTTCCGCCACGACATCCGATAGGATATCGCCATATAGATTAGTCGTTACAATCACATCATAGCATTGGGGTCTATCAGCTACCCTTGCAGTACCTATATCTATGATTTGTACTTCTTGTTCTACATCATGGTATTCCTTCCCAATCTCATCAAATACCTGATGAAATAACCCATCGGTCAATTTCATAATATTATCCTTCAGCATACAGGTTACTTTTTTGCGATGGTAAGCCCGTGCATACTCGAATGCATACCTGATGATCCTTTCACATCCCGGGCGGGTGATCAATTTGAGACACTGAACAACGTCTGCCGTTTGCCGGTGTTCTATACCGGCATAAAGGTCCTCTTCGTTTTCCCGAATCACTACTATATCTAGTTCAGGATGATTCGTTTTGATAAAAGGATGAAGGGATTTACAAGGGCGTACATTTGCAAACAGTCCGAGTGATTTGCGCAATGTAACATTTAGACTTTTATATCCTTTTCCCTGAGGGGTTGTGATAGGAGCCTTCAACAAAACCTTATTTTTTCTGATCTTTTCCCAGGCTTCTGGTACAATACCGGCTGAGTTTCCTGCTCGATATACTTTCTCGCCCAGCTCAACATAATCTTTCTCCAGTTTGACGCCTGCTGCCTCCAGAATACTGAGCGTTGCTTCCATGATTTCAGGACCAATACCATCTCCCATAGCAACCGTTACCCTATGTATACCAGCAGGAGCGTTGTGATCAAGTGTTTTTTCAGTAGATGTGATAGAGTTCATGCTTTTTGGGTATTTAAAGTGTTTATTTTCGACAACTTAACGAAAAAAATTCCCAAATGTTTAAGTATGCCTATTAAGTAATTATTTGGTGCTTCTATTAATAATAGTATAACTTTTTAAATTAGTAGGCGTGATATTTCAGAAAAATATATACAATTGAAGATATGCGCATGAGAAAGTTTTTGATAGTTGCGCTCATGCTGCTTTCTTGATCAGTAAAGTATTCAGCTCCCTCAGGGACTAACCAGAGCTGATGAATAAAAACTGGCAGCAGAACAAAATGCTCAACGTATAGCATTTAAATTACAGCGTGAAGAACTGGAAGCCAAACTGAGAATTATTGAAGTGCAGAGAATCCGTGATGCACAACAGATCATTGAATCAGGATTGTCAGATCGTATCATCCAGTGGCAGTCGATTGAAGCCTTCAAAAATCTAGCTCTTAGACACTAGTGCAGCCATTTCTGATAATAGATTGGCTACTAGCATGGTTACTGTGTTTTGATTGATAAAATTTACAGACTAAAGGTAGGTCTGTAACCATGTGTATGACCTCCAGATTATTCCCAATCACTTTACTAGTATCTTTAAATTAATCCTATGAGGATAATTACATACAGAATAGAACTAAACTTACAGAGGAAAACAGATGATTCCTGAAAAAATGATACATATTAATGGAATGATATCTAGGGGATGATTTGAAGTTCTTCTTCAAGGGAGAAGTTATAGACATTCGATCTATTATTCTCTGAAGTTATTAAAGCTTTCAACAAAGGAAGTAAGTAAGTTAGAATTAGTAGAGAAGAAGTTATTGGTTACTAATATTTATAAACTAAACCCTTCATTCTCAGTTTTGAGGATATGAAATGCAATCTCGTATGGTATAAGCGCGACTTGCGAATCCGGGATCATGCTCCTCTAGCCTCTGCCATTGAAGATGGGTTACCTGCATTACTATTCTTTTGTTTTGAACCAAGTCTGATTGAAACAGAGGAATATGATGTGAGACATTGGCGATTTATGTATCAGTCGCTTGAAGACCTCAACCGGCAGTTAGAGCCCTATCAGGCTGAAGTATATATCTTCCATCAGGAAGTAGTTCCTGCGTTGGAGATACTCAGGAAGCATTACGAGATACAACACATCTATTCTCATCAGGAGACAGGAATTAGGATTACCTTTGACAGGGATGTAGCTGTGGGAAAGTTTTGTAAAAAATATGGAATTACCTGGAAAGAGTATACTCAGGACGGTGTGGATCGTGCGCTGAAAAATCGGATTAACTGGGATAAGCGCTGGGATGCATTTATGTCTGCGCCGCAAATAAGTCCTGAATTGGAAAAGATTAATTCCTTAGAACTAGATGAAAAAGTGGAGGAAAAGCTAATAGGTAAACCCTTGCCTACGGCATTTAAAGAACGTCCAAAAAGCTATCAGCCAGGAGGGGAATCCTATGCCTGGAAATACCTGAAAACCTTTGTCCATGAACGAGCAAAAAACTACACGCCGCATATTTCCAAACCTGAGCACAGCCGCAAAAGCGGCAGCCGCTTGTCTCCCTTTCTCGCCTATGGCAATCTGAGTGCCCGTCAGGTACACCAGTTGGTTACTTATTACCAGGACAAAGTCCCGCATGGACGTATGCTGGAGCATTTCCATGACAGATTGTGGTGGCGGAGCCACTATATTCAGAAGCTTGAATCCGAGTATACGATAGAGTATCGAAATCTCAACCGGGGCTTTGATCAACTGGACATTCCCTTCGATGAGGCTAAATACACCGCCTGGACTACAGGCACCACAGGGTATCCTATGGTGGATGCTTCTATGCGCTGCCTGAATGCCAACGGATTTATCAACTTCCGCATGCGAGCGATGCTCGCCACTTTTTGGTGCTTCACCCTCTGGCAGCCCTGGCAACCCGGTGCCGTGTACACCTGTAAGATATTCCTGGACTTCGAGCCGGGCATACACTTTGCCCAATGGCAAATGCAGGCGGGGATGAGTGGATATCACCCCATCCGTATCTACAATCCCACGACACAGTCTCAAAGACACGACTCTACCGGAGATTTTGTGCGCAAATGGGTGCCCGAACTCAAAGATGTTCCTGCCCCACAGATCTACGAACCCTGGAAGATGACCCAGATGGAGCAGACCTTTTATCACTGCCGCATCGGAGTCGACTATCCCGCCCCCATCGTCAACCTAGCGGAAAGCAATCGCGATTCACGGGAAGCCTACTGGCGTATACGCCAAACTAATCCTGTGCAGCTTGAACTACCCCGGATCTGGGAAAGGCACTGCCTGCCCCAGAATATACGGATTTATACGGAAGAACTGGCTTCCCGCTCCAGCATCGACTGCTCCATGCCGATGACCAGCATGAAAGAACTGCTGGAAGCAGAAGAAGGATGGTATAGTTGATGATGTTCAAAGTAAAGCTATTCGCCAAACAAAGATAATAGGGACTTAGTCAGCCTTCTTCGACCAAAATATGAACTAGGTTTGTCTAAGGTTATAGCTCGTCTTTTATCTTTGAAAAGTGGATTTTGAATATTTGCCGCTAGTAGCATCCTGAAAGCTTCTTGTTGCATATGGTGAACTCTAAGAGAATTTAACATCTCTGGAATTTTACCACCTTCTTTAAGGGCTTCTATAATTTTTTGGTCACAAAGTCTAGTCATAATGGAAATAGCGAAAAGACAGCAAACTCGAAAGTGTTTGAAGGATTCCTAAAAATTAACAAATATTATACATTAAGGCTATATGAAGCGTAAAGCATTTTACATAGCGAAGCTATTTTCAGTTGATGATCATTCGTGAATGATTAGGCTCGTCCAATTTTATTTTATCAAATTATGATGCTGGAACAGCTCTCCTTCTTCCATTGCTATACCCAGTCCGTTGTCTTCGATATCTTCTTGATTCAACACTTTCGTCTTGATCCCCAATTTGTTTGCAAGCTGTATGAGCAATTTCAAATCTGCATAAGGATTCGTCCCTTTCTTTTTGCAGCGCCAGGAAGAATGACGTATCCCTCCAAAACGTGGAGGTTTCCCAATTGATAAAGGCTGGTGGATAAATGATATCCATATTTAATACCACCAGCCTTTTTACTGATACAATTACGATTGAATTGACTTCACCGGATCACTGGATATTTTCTTTTCCAGATAATAGCATTCCTCGACTGGCCTGAGGGGGCGCTTAAACCAAAGGGGCCTTCGCAGGCCATTGGGACCGGGAGCCGGTCGGGTCATCTCCAGCCATTGCTTGTACACTTCATAAGATTTGTTGGTATCGACGAAGATATCGCCGTAGTTATCGCCAGGCTTTGCCTTCTCAATCGTCACCTTCTGATGCCAGCAGTGCATCCCGCTGATAGGATCGGGATGTACCGGAAAGGTAATATTCTGATGTACGCCTCCATCGCTCCAGAAAATCCGCTTGGAATCAGGGTCCTGAGATTCAAAAGGACGGATGCCGTCAATCTGCTTCATGGTCCATTTGCCATCATGGTTTTCAATAGAGACAGTTGCTGTGGCCCAGCGGTTGCCGATCTTGTCCTGCTCCCTGCGCCATCTTCCGAGGTGATGTGAACAAGCCACTACCCCTGGTTTCATACCTTCAGTTACCCATACCTTGTCGACAAAATATCCAATATCAGTTGTCAATCGAATGAGGTCTCCAGACTGCACACCCAGGTTTTCGGCATCCGAGGTATGCATCCAAACCGGATTGCGGTTGGAGATCTCCGTGAGCCACTTGGCGTTGCCAGAACGCGAGTGTATTAGCGTCGGGAGGCGAAAGGTAGGTACGAGCGGAAATTCTCCAGCCTCTTTGTTGATATTGTCTGGATGGATATGGCTTTTGATATAGGTAGGTAGGGTATATTCCGGCCACTTCCAGTCGATCATCGTCTGTGAAAAGAATTCCTGCTTACGCGAAGGAGTAGGAAAGCCTACCCGGGGAATTCCGTCAACCATCACGCCAATATCTTTCCCATTTTTCCGGATGACCTGATTTTGGGGGCCAATGTCTGCTCCCTCCATTTGTTGTTCACTAAGGATTTTCAGATGTTTGTTGTAGGAATTTTTCTCCACCTCAAAGGCTCCATATTTTTTCATATAGTCTAGTGGAGTAAGTCCATCTTCAGCTGCTGCTTCCGGAAGTCCTTTTGTGTGTTCAAAGATGTATTGATAATATTCATCGATTGTGATCTTTTCTCCAGGCCTATACGGAGAAATGAAATGCTGCCTGACTCCCAGACTGCCATCAGGGTCTATTCGCCAGGATAGCTCAATCCAGAACTCATCTTCCTCCCATACTTCGCCGGGGTTGACTTCATAAGTGAACGTCACATCTTGACCCTTTCTTCGGGCTGCTTCCCTCAGCACAGGTTGACGAAAAGCGATCCACATTCCTGAATGCGTTTCATAACTATTGAGATCATGCCGCTCTGCGGAGTGGCCCATGGGAAGCACATAGTCGGCAAAGTAGGCCGTCTCGTTCCAGGTCGGTGTCAGGGCGATATGCATGCCTACCTTCTCCTCATCTGAGAGTGCTTCCATCCAGGAAAATCCATCCGGATAAGTCCATACCGGATTAAATACCCGGGTGAAGTATACATCCATTTTTCCCCGTTTTTCTTTGAGGAAATGAGGTAACAAAAAGCTCATCTCAAAAAACGCCAGGGGATATTCATCGGGAAAATGTAGCTCATTCCAGAACTTCTGCGCTGGTGGCACGTCAAAAAATTTGGGCTTGAATTTGTTCCACCCACTCGGTGAAGTGCCACCGACGGTTCCGACACTACCTGTCAGTACATTGAGGAAGTGTAGGGCACGGGAAACGGCCCATCCACCCAGGTTGCCACTGGAAGCGCTACGCCAGTTTTGCGTGGCAAAGCGAGTCCCTGCCAGGCCGATCTCACGAGCTACCTCTACAATGACTTCTGCTTTTGTTCCACTTTCTTTGGCGGCAAAATCAGGAGTATAATCTTTGTATTCTTCCCGCAGTGCCAGGATGAAATTGGCAAAGTTTTTTTCTTTTTGAGGATGTACAGCTTCCAGATATTCCTCCCAGTTGACCCATTGCCGCATAAATTCTTCATGGAATAAGTTTTCATCCAGAATCACCTTAGCCATAGCCAGTAGGACAGCTGCTTCACTGCCTGGATAAGTAGGCATCCAGTAATCCGACATGCTGGCCGTATTGGACAATCGTGGGTCCATGGTCGCCAACTTGGCGCCACTCATCATTCCCTCCATGATCCGCTGCGCATGTGGATTGAAATAGTGTCCCGACTCAAGATGGGCACTGATCAGCAGAATGAATTTGGCATTGGCGTGATCGGGAGATGGCCGGTCGTATCCGTGCCAGAGGTTGTAACCAAATCTGGCGCCGGAAGAGCAAATGTTGGTATGGCTATTGTGTCCATCTATTCCCCAGGCCTGAAGTACCCGGTTGGCATAGCCTTCATGGCCAGGACGGCCCACGTGATAGGTAATTTCATTGTTTCGCTTTTCCTTCAATGCCTTGCGGATACGACCCGAAATATCGTCCAGTACCTCATCCCAACTGACGCGTTCCCACTGGCCTTCACCTCTTTCTCCTTTTCGCTTGAGTGGATATAAGATACGATCCGGATCATGGATCTGGTTAATAGTTGCAGGACCTTTGGCGCAGTTGCGACCCCGGCTCCCAGGATGATAGGGATTGCCTTCAAATTTCCGGATTTTTCCTGTCTCTTTATCAATATAACTCAACAATCCACAGGCGGATTCACAGTTGAAACAGGTCGTAGGTACGATCTGATAGTGCTTCTTCTCTCTCGTAGGCCAGCTTTTTGCCTCGTATTCCACCCAGTCATCCCATTGATCTGGTGGTGGATACTTAGTCAGTCTGCCTGGTTCTGTCAGGCGATTGACTGTACTGGTCCGTTCTTTATGCAGATTGGGAATCAATCTCAGGGATTCCGCTATTTGTTCAATGATGGTTGGTTTATGTTGGTATGCCATGATATTTCTGTTTTTATAAGTTTTTCCTTAACCCCTGCTGTGGTCCGCCGTCTGTACTTCGTCGTCCACCGGTCCCCCAAAATGGACAAGCGATGCCCCGAATCATGAAATAAATCGGGGTCGTCTGGCATCCACAATCTTAACTCAATGGAATGCGTTGTGGAGCCTCTACCCAGATATGTTCTGTAAGATAGATTCCGGTCAAGATAGATATCCCTGCTACTGCCAGTAGAAGGCTTCCACCCACACTAGCTAATGCAAGTGGCAAAATGCCTCCGAGCAATACGGTTCCAGTGAGGAATAAATGTTTATATCTACCTTTCGTAATCATCTTGACCGTACGTTTGGCATCTGCTGTAGCATGTGGGGTAGTAAGTTCAATTAAAACGATTAGCAGATTAAGTGAGACTGAGATCAAAAGGCTGATTTTGAGAAAATTCACCCAGGATTCAGGACTTCCTGTGATCCAGGCTGTGATAGACATGACAGCAGCACCTGCCATTAGTGCATGGATCAGCATATGGAGAGATAGGGCAGGACTTTGCCAAAAATCTCTTCCCTTGGCTTGTGCGAAAAGGAAGGCTGTATATACTGCAGTAATCACTGCCAGTAGCGCACTTCCCCAAGCGGCAGTAAGCTTAAGCATTGGAAGTTTCAGAAAAATAGCAACGCCCCACAGTGTAAGTAAGCCTCCAAATAGGGTAATGGCGTATCCTCCGCGTACCAGCCAGGATTTCCATTGGGGTCTGAGTAAAACGTAGAGAAACCGAATAGGCTGGTCCAGATCTTTGATCAAAAAAATACCAGTAAGTGTTAGGAATATTAGAGAAACAGCTAATGCAATCCATTCTGTAAGGGGGTTAACCTCAGCAAGTCCGGTCATTTTAGCGATAAAGGGTATCAAAAAAGCACCTGCTGAGATCGCTTTAGTCCATACATAGGCAGAAACTTCCCAACCCCAAAGGATACCCTTGTCAGGGGAATCGTAAACCCGTTTGGATTTTTCAAGTATCGCAGCGATCTGTTTTTTACCGCGACCATTTTCGTGTCTATTGGAATCCGCCAGTTTTTGAGCCATCTTAGCTGTATCTGCCTGAGCCAACTTCTTTTCTGCATATTTGGCAAAGTGTCCCACCCCGCTGTCTTGTGAACTGAATATGTAGCTATCAGATTTCTCTGTAGCAGTAGGTGTCAAAGACGCATCATCACCTTCGATGTAAAACAGGTTAGGCTCGGTGTCTTTTTCGGGTTTTCGCACGGTTACACGTTCTGTAGCAAGTAATTGCGATATTTCGGACTCCGGGTCTTCCATGTCTCCCGAGATAATAGCATGCTCGGGACATACATTCACACAAGCCGGCTCCAGACCTACATCTACCCTGTGTGCACAGTAATTGCACTTGGCGGCAGTATGGGTTTCGGGATCTATGTACAAAGCATCATAAGGGCAGGCTTGCATGCAGGCTTTGCAGCCAATACATCGCTCGTTATCGAAGTCTACGATACCATCTTCCCGGATGTGTAATGCCTCTACTGGACATATTTCCACACATGGAGCATTGGTACAATGGTTGCAGCGCATCACAGAGAACACCCGCTGTGTATATGGGTATTCTCCTTTTTCGATTTGCTTGACCCAGGTCCGGTTGACCCCGATCGGTACATCGTGTTCAGCTTTGCAGGCAACGGTACATGCATGACAGCCGATACATTTCCTGTTGTCTATGATAAATCCATACTTCATAAATGATCAATTGTTAAGCTTTGATACAATATTGTGGTATGCTTGTGGTGTATTAATATTGGTAAGAACTGAAGGATCACCTGGGATAACAGCCTGATAGGGATTGTCAAATATGAACTTTCCAGGACTCCGTTTTCCTGAGACCCAGTAGTTGATCAGATAGGGTAGACATCGTGGTTCCCAGATACTGAACAAAGGTTCGGGTTCGCCAGAGGAATTGATCATCGTAGTAATCAACTGGCTGGCCGAACGTTCACGGATCAATTGCTTAAGACTTGCTTCACTGATGAGAGGCATATCACATGCAAGTGTAAGCCAGGCTTTGTCTGGATATTTCTCAAGTGCAGTGAGTATGCCTGAAAGTGGTCCTTCTCCAGATACTTTATCCAGGATCAATGGATAATCTGGAATATATTCTGGTCTTTGATCTCGTCTGCATGAGATAAATGACTCTGTACATACCTGTTGCACTAGATTCCATACCCGCTCGACCTGCCGCTCTCCATCATACAGAAGTTGGGCCTTATCTTTGCCCATTCTCTTGCTATATCCTCCTACCAGGATCAATCCATATATATCTGGAATCTTCATGATCTATTGTGCCATAGGATGAGGATAATTGTCTAATTCAGGTTCCCGGTTTTTTCCTGGATGCAGACATTTGAAATCTTTCTCGATCACTATTTGCAGGTATGCTCCATCTCCTATATCAAACGCTGCATCAAATCCCACTTTGTCGTCTTCTTTCCATTCTGCCATCATGCTCGCTGTGATAGTTACCATCAATACATTGCAATGATAGTTTACCCCCAGTTCTTTCTGCTTTTCATCCAACCTGAGGCCATAGTGAAAAACCTGCGTGGGATCTGGACCTAACCGGGTGCAGGCTTTGATCTCCCCTTCATGGGTCAATCTGTTTAGTTCCGATTGCGTGATTCTGATCCTCAAGCTATTATCCTTCATCCGTAGTTTCATAAAAATCTGGATTTCAATACCACTTAATTAGAATATCAGTTTATTTCCACTCTGTATATTAACCTGAATATCTCAGGACGATTCAGGTTAAAACATTAATATATCTTAATTATTTAATGTTTTAAATTAAAAAAAACCACCCGGCTTCATACCGGATGGCTTAATTTCAACATTAAAATTCGCGTCCCTTCAACATTCCATGCCAGTATATTTTGGGTAATCCATATGCCTTTAACGCATACATACTATATCTTTCCTGAGACTGATCAAAGGGAAAAGACTCCATAGGTTGTTTGTCGTAGTCAAATTCTGCCAGGATCAGGCTTCCATATCCCGTAACCAGCGGGCAGGAAGTATAGCCATTATATGTTGCAGGTAAGGGTAGTCCCTTGATAGCAGCCATGAGGTTATTTACTGTAGCGGGAGCTTGCTTCCGTATTGCTGCCCCGGTTTTGGAGGTAGGGAGATTGCTGTTATCGCCAAGTGCAAAGACATTGGCGTATCGAACATGTTGAGTAGTGTATTTGTCTACTTCTACCCAACCGTTATCGGCAGCAAGGGGGCTTGACTTGATGAAGTCTGGTGCACTCATAGGAGGCGTCACATGAATCATCTCATATGACATGATCTCTTCTTCTCCGGTTTCCAGATGCTTGAAAACAGCCTCTTTGGAATTTGGACGCAAAGCTACCAGATCAACCATCCACTTGCGGTGAATATTCTTCCGGTCTGCTACTTTTGTCAGGGTTTCTGCATATTTTTTCACAGCAAAGATTCCCGGTCCACCCTTTGCGAAAGTGATATTGATATGGTTTCTTACGCCATGCTTACGCCAGTAGTCTTCTGCCAGATAGCATATCTTAAGGGGAGCTCCTCCGCATTTGATAGGTGTAGACGGGTGGGTAAAGATGGCATTTCCGCTTTTCATACCTTTGATTGCTTCAAAGGTAGATTCTACCGTTTCATAGGAATAGTTACTTACGATACCTGTACCTGGTTTCCCTACATTTTCTTTCAGTCCGTCGATCTTATCCCAATCGATCTGTATACCTGCGGCCATGACGAGGTAATCATATGTAACAGATTCTCCCCCACGTAATATTACTGTATGATTGTCAGGGTCGATAGAATCTACATAATCTTTGATCCAGGTGGCACCAGCAGGGATGTAGTCACCCTCTTCACGCATGGATACCTCTTTATCAAAAACACCAGCTCCTACCAGGGTCCAGATGGGTTGGTAATAATGTGCTTCATTGGGTTCAATGATTGCCACTTCAGGAGCTTCAGGTTTGTTCAGCAACTGGGAAGCTACAGTCAGGCCTGCTGATCCTCCTCCCACGATTAATACTTGATAATGTGCCATATAGAATAGTCCTTTATAGTTTAAATTTCAGTTAGGGTTGATGTATAGATCTTTGGGTTGACGTTCTGGACAACCGGTAGGGAATGACAGGATGATTTCGCATTCATTTATGAGCAGATATTCAGCTATGAATTAAGGTCGCAGAAATCAATTCTGGGATTCTTCATTCAATTGCTGGCCGAGGTTTTTACCCACAGCAAGCAGGAATCCAAGCACTCGCTGCATATCTGGATTACTCAAAGCGCGTAACGCACCCAATGGACCTACTTTTTTGACAGGTTGGTTAATGGCTTCTGCTAGCGCCTTACCGCTGGTAGCCAGGAATTTCAATACGTTAATATCCAGCATATCTCCTGCCTTATCGCGCATTTCTGGCGACGTAATCTTTTCAGCTAATTGTAATCCCGTATCCAGGTGAGCTTCTATATCGATACCCCTTGCTTTTGCCCTGCTCATCGCTTCATCTACTATGTCCGTAAACATACTGATCAGTCCAGGTGCCTGATCTGCAAACCTGATCAACTGATCCAGTTTTTCTACGGTTTCGGGAGCGGTCAAACGTTCTGCCAGATGCAAGGCCGTACCCAATCTCTGCTCTATATCTACACCTCTGGCAGCAGAATTACGGATCGTTTCATCGACCATATCTGTAACCATACTTACATAACCAGGGCCTTGCTCTGTAGCAGTTGCGATCTTCTCAACGGTCTTTTCCAATGAGTCTATTTTATCCAGCAACCTGTTCAACACAGTCAGGGTATGCTCATCAGTCAGCTTTTCCTGAAAATGTTGGCCAGCCTCTGTGCTCTGCCAGCCATTTTGTCCTTTCATAATCATCAATGTTTGGTATTTTGAGGTTGAGTAGTAACGTTTGTACTTTGATTCAATCAACTCAAATCCAAGAGGGATCTCAATGACTAAAGTCAAGTATAGAATAAACTTAAGTAATTATATTACTATATCATAATATTAGATAATGTTAATCTAATTGATGTTGCAACAGGATTCTGGTATAAAATGACTGAATGGATGTTTTCAATTGGAATTGTGATTTGTTGCCCTTATTTTCAGGTAAGAACAAACGATTCAATTCAACATGAACCTTATGAACAGAAGTATTTTATATGTATTTGTCCCAATATGTATGGTATTTGTATTTACAGGTATGCCTGCATTGCTTAAAGCACAAACTGGGGTAGGGGTAAAAGCGCCTGCTGATGCCGAAGTGCTCATTGATGGTACCAGGGAAATATTGGATCGTAAATGGACCTACTGGGAGGGACCCAGATTATCGGCAGAACTGCCTATCAAATGGGAGATCGTCCCTGATCCAGTCGATGAAGGCTATGCTGTCAAAAGTAATGACCCCGCTGCAGCAGGCGGAAAATATGGAGCAGCAGACATTGTAACTAAACAAAAGTATCGCGATTTCAGACTACATGGAGAATTTTTGATCTCCAAACCAGGGGGGAATAGTGGGGTGTACCTGCAAAACCGCTATGAGATTCAGATCCTGGATGGCGACTCTACCCAACACGGTATGGGAGCAGTGATCAATGAGACAGAATCTCCTTATCATGCTTATAATGGAGTGGGTAAATGGAATGCGTATGATTTGGTCTTTCGTGCAGCTCGCTTTGAAAACGGGAAGCGTGTCGATAAGGCGATGGTCACCTTGTATTTTAATGGGAAAAAGGTTCATACCAATCAGTCGATCAATCAGGTATGGGGCGGCTCCAATTCCGGTATAGATGGAGGTAATAATGGTGGTAAAGGTATTACGGATACCCCGGGAGGCTTGAAGCTACAGGCTGAGGGACATGATGTACTATATCGCAATATTTGGATTAGGGAGCTGGATCTGGAAGAGCCAGATACCGATTTTTAGACTATTTTCAGTAGTCCCAATTATCCCGTAGTCTCAGGACAATCTCTAGCACTGCGGGACATGTAAATGTATTTTTCATCGTGCTATCCAGCCATTTGTGCATTCCGCGGCTATCGGTATGTGGGTATTGCTGGCAAGCTTTGGGACGTACTTCATAGATCGTACAACGATTGTCCGACGCCAGAAAGGGGCAGGGTAAGGACTTAAGTATATAGTCTCCATCTTCATCGATATATAGATATCTTTTTGTAAACTCCCCTGACTTGATACCAAGATGTCTGGCTATACGATCAATATCATCGCTGACAAACTTAGGTCCCAGTGTCTTGCAACAATTTGCACAATTGAGACATTCGATTTCCTCAAATACCTCTCCATGTATATCCCTGAATGCCAGATCCAGTCTTTTGGAGGTTGTTTTTTTGAGTTGTCGGACAAACTTTTTGTTTGCCTTTTTTTCCTGGTAGGCCCTTTGTAAATATGATGATATGTCTTTTTCCAAAAAATTTTCTTTTTATTTAACTTTGCTAAAACGTATAACTGATGAAATTGTTGGATGAGAGTGAGCCTGTTAATATTCAGCAGTCTGGAAAAATTCGTTAGGGTCTTGTACCGGAAATTCCCATGGCTTTTCCTTGATGCTTTACTCCTATTAATTGTATTTTCTCCAGTAGTTTCCTGGGTTCATTCTTATCTGAATGATCAGAAATATGCACACTATGTACTATCATCCTACTGGGATCAACTTCAGGCTCCATTCAAGGATGGGTACACAGATAGGTTTAGCTATGAAACTGACGATACCCAGATCCTTTATATCAACTACAGGAGAAAGAATCAGCAAAAAATATACCTGTACAATATCCTGAATCAAAAAGTAGACAGTGCTTTCATTTCACACAGCTCCCAAAGGAAATACCCCAACCGGAGTGAAGCGGGATTTCATTATCGGGAAACTTGCCGGTACGAAATTCCCAATTTGCCTTCCGGAATATATACATGGGAAAAAGTAATTCCCTTTTTGATCCGGGGCCATGATACTGCATCAATCGTGGTCATTTATCCCTCCAATACCATCCAGGCATATAATGTTACCGGTGGTAAAAGCTTCTATGCTATGTTTTCTCAGCAAACGGCAGCCATATCATTTCAACGACCCATCTTTCCTGCGATATCGTTTATGGTACGTGAAATGATGAAATGGCTCTACCTTCAACCTGTTGATATACGTTATCTGGCAGATACTGATTTGGAAAATGAAGATGCTCTCAAAAACGCACAATTGGTGGTTTTAATAGGTCACAGTGAATATTGGTCTGGAAATGCCCGTAAGCAATTTGATCGTTTTGTAGATCTTGGAGGGAATGCACTGATTTTGTCGGGTAACACTATGTGGTGGAAAGTTAGATACTGTCCTGATATGCAGTGTATGATTTGCTATAAAGACGGGAGAGAACTCGCAGGAACGTCTGGGGAAGCTACAGGCAACTAGCAGAGATTGTATCCGGTTGAGCATAGTATAGGGGTAAACTTTACAAAGGGAGGATATGGCAGAAAACATTCACGCAACCGGGGGGGCTTCATCATCATGGATACAAGTTATTGGGTCTTTGATGGAGTGAAATGGAATAAAGATGCATTTATACAGGTACCAACAAAAGAATATGATGGTACTTACCTCGATACGTTGGAGCATGGTACTTTTGTACCTGACCCTGATCGGCTGCCATTTTCTCATAGCAAGATATTGGGATATGATTTTGCCACGGATATATATCACGAACAAATGGGAGCAGCAATCATATTTCAGAAAAGTGATAACAGTGGCATCATACTCAACTTTGCCAGTACTGACTGGTGTAGTGCATACGGGGTTGGAGGAACAGATTCCCTCATGATCCGGCGGATTACCTCCAATGCTTTACAGCAATTGCAGAATCGCTATGAAGAGATCGAGATAGCCCGTTTTTGGGAATGACTCTCATAGGCAGCTTCGATGACCTGGATGACAGCTGCTGCTTGTTCTGGCGTGACTATCAATGAGTCATTCTCACGTATGACGCTATAAATATTGTCATAATATGCCTTGTAATTACCAGCCAATGATTCGATTTTTCCATCAAAATGTAGTCCAGTGATGTTGGTATTTAACGTACCCCAGTATACTTCGGGTTCCTTTCCCCATTTTTCGCCTCCAGGTATTTCTCCCTTTTTCAGCGCATCCTCCTGAATATCCATTCCGTATTTCAGGAAGGAGCCCTCAGTACCATGTAGTGTATATTTGGGGCCAGGTTCCCTGACCAGATAACTGACTTTCAAGGAAACAGATAAGTCATGATATCCCATCAATAATTCGAATTCATCCTCAATCTGCCCTCCGCTACGCTGGATTCCCAATCTGGCATATATGTCTTCAGGTAAGCCAAACAATACCAATACCTGATCGATCAGGTGAGAGCCTAGGTTGTAGAGAACGCCTTTTCCTGGCCCTGGACTTTCTTTCCAGGTACCAGCCTGGATAAAATTCCGGTATCGGTCGTAGTGAGCTTCATATGATACCAGCCTTCCCAGGAGTTGCTGATCTAGAACTTTCCGGACAGTCAGAAAATCGCTATCCCAGCGTCTGTTTTGAAAGACACTTAGCATGAGGCCACTATCTTTGGCCAGTTTTACAAGATGTTGTGCTTCTTCATAACTCACTGTAAAAGCTTTTTCTACAACGACATGTTTACCGGCCTTGAGTGCTTTTATGGCAAGATCAAAATGAGTATGCTCTGGTGTATTGACGATGACCAGTTCGATCGATTCGTCCTGGAGTATGTCTTCATAGGTATTCACTGAGGGTACCTCAGGTAGGTATTGTCGTACTCGTTTATTCTTTCTTTCCCAAACTTTGGAAATAAAAAATCCTGGATGGCTTGATAATAAAGGTCCGTGAAATACAGATCCTGACATCCCATATGCGCATAATGCTGTAGAAATAGTATCCATGTAATAGATCGTCTCTTTTTGTATCTAACTTGAGCATTAAATAAATAAAATTTTATAACTTTATGAGGCAACTATTCGTATATTATTTACGACGCACAAACAGCAATAATACGCAATAAAGACATTCGTAGTAGTAGTTTGGTTAGTTGAATAGGGCGGTTCCAAACCGCCCTTGTTTTTTGAGTGTAAAACAGAAATATAAGAAAGTAGACTACCTCCTATGTGAAGATAGATTGAAAGTATCCGAAATAACATTTTGTTATAGACAGACAAACAACCACTAAATTTTGTCTTGGAAGACAATTGGTACGGAGTAATGTTGTAAACAAGTTGATGATTTCTCTGAAGAAGTGCGGAATGGATGAATTTTTAAAAATTAGCGAAGTATATTAAAAATCATAAAAAAATAGTATTAAGAATAATGATTATCACGTTTGAAATAATAGAGTCTGTCAGAGTTATTTCAGGTACCCACAATCTCAAAGGAATATATTTTTTATAATTTGATGGTTGATCTAAGCCCTACAAAATGATTCTTGGTAATCATTAATGCTGGCAATTGAGACATCTTCTTTTTATTGTGATATTATTCACTTCGAAAAAATAGCCAGCTTGGATATTTCAGTAATGTTTTTTATAGAATACAAAAACCCCTCCTTCATCCCCTACTAAGGCAAGAGGATTTCCAATAGGTGTTTGGCGGGTATTGCGTTCTACTTTGATTTTTACTTCCTCAATCAGATCTATAGCATAAAGTTTGGTTCTGCGGTTGGATTTAAGGGCATTGATCAGGTAAGACGCAAAGGGACTATTTTGTCCAGGCTCACCATCCCAAACTTTTTCGATAGCTCCAGAGGTAAATGCCCATCTTGATTTTTCATTTTCGTCCAGTCTTCCTGAGCGGGTTACAAATAGAGATCCTGCATAGCATGCATCTGCAATAAGTAACACATGCTTTGACTGGATAGTTTTAAGGTAGTCATGGATGGTAGAATTCCGGATATAATCCGGTATTTTATCCGGACGTGCATTTACAGGCACCCAGTAACCCAGTTTAGAACCTTCGTCATAATATCCATGTCCTGCGTAATAGATCAACAGGTTGTCGTAAGGAGTAATAATATCCTGCAATGATTCTAAAGTTTCAAGAATATTTTCACGTGTGGCTTTGCCATTGTATAGCCTGACCACGTGATCCGGACTGAACTGATACTCTTCTGTAAGCACAGTAGCAATATCCTGACAATCCTTAACAGCGTTATTGAGAGAACCCCAATATTTATACTGATTGACTCCGATCAGTAAGAGATAGTTTTTACCTCTGGAATTCATCCATGCTTGGTCATTAGAAGAGTCGATGCTGTTGTTGTGTGGAGGTTGTGTAGGGTAAGAGGGCGTTTGTGCTACAGTTGGTGTCTCATTGTAAACTACTGGCTTGTATTTGACATAGATGATTTTCTCTGTAGTATTATTCCGGATATCAGTCGCAACAATATTGACAGGCGTAAACTGCCTGTAGCGATCTACATCAAGACGGCAGTAGAAACTTTCACCGCTTATCATACTAAGTGGTCTTCCATTGACACGAAGCTCCTTGATTCCTGAAGCATCAGCGACCGAGCCTCTTATTTCAAGCATATTGGAATATGTAGTAAGATGACTGTCATTGATGCGTGGGGAGGTCAGCATAATCACCGGACCTTCCTCATCCATAGGTTTCAGCTCAGATATTTTGAAATAATCTATCTCCGCCGCAGTTTTACCGCTTATCAGAAATCCGAAGTCTGTACCAAATAGCGGAATAGCTTTCGTGCGATATACCAGCTCTCGATTGATAAAATAGTACCACTCACTCCCTACCTTTCTTACAGTCAGGGTATTCATAGAATATTGCTGGATGGACTTTTCATGCATCCAGGATTTGAGATCTCTTGTTCTGTAATGGTAATACTGAGAAATTTTGTATTCTCCCTGCGGTGTAAAATAGAAGTTGAAAATGTTTCCTTTTGAATCGCCACCAAATATAAGTCCCATGGGACTCGTACTGATTCCACGTACGAATCTCATTCTTATTTCTATTTCGTAATCGCCATTGCGGTCAAATACAAAACTTTTACGCTTAGGATAGGGAGTATCTCGCAGGTTGTTGCAATAGAAGTAATCTCCATTCTCGATTCGCATCTCAAGATATTTGCTTTCCAAATTCCACTTGTTCCGATTATCTTCAAATTCATCAAAAATAACAGCGTGGCGATCATGCTCAGGTAAACCAGAATAATACTCTGGTCTCCAACTGTTTTGAGCATGTCCGGCTAATGAAGAAAGCAATATCCCTATGAGTAACCAGACCATTAAATAGTAAGGAGAGTATAGCTTTTGCATATTTCTCAGAATTTTAACAGAATCTATTTATTATATATATCGTTAAATAAAAATGTATTATTTTATTTTCTAAAAATAAAATAAAAACTCGTAATATCAATCCTTTTTTTAATACTGAACTTAACCTATTAAACAAGTTTTATTTTAGGTGCCTGTTTGTGTAAGAATGCTCAGTATGTCAATATCGTCCTCAAAAATCTCAACACCCGGATACTGTGATGTACCAAAATCTGTGCCTTTATTGACTATACATTGGATTTCCATTGGTTTTGTCTGAATAGCATGATCCACACCATTCTGATCAAGCCCTTGTATGACATGAGTAATTCCCATTTCAGATGATTTCAAATATTTTTTTTCTACAAATAATGTCATACCACCGTCTGTAAAAGGTATGCCCAATGTAAGGTATTTAGCTCGTTGTAAATTTACTTTATCTACATACAGTGGATTGAGCATTCGGTAACCCCAGGTTTTGAAAAGGTAAGGTAATCTTTCCCAATCAAAAGAATCTTCAACCAATAGATTACTCACATTTCTGCAACCCAGGCCATTATACAAAAAAATATCACTTTGGAGTAAAAAAATATCTTTATCGGTAATATTCGAATCCAGAACTGCAACGGAATACCTGTGTTTTCTGATTATTTTCTGTGTTACAGAAAATGTTTCCTGAAGATATCTAGCAGTATTATTACTGCCTGAAGCGATCAGGATGTCGATATTGTCTTCAGGTTCCAACCCTATTTTTACCAAATGTGCAAGTTGGGGTAAGTATGAAAACCACAAATTCATAAACCAATCCATCAGGATTCGGTCTCTTCGGGAATATTTAACTACAACCTGATTGCCAGACAAGATAACTGCAATCACGTCATGGATACCTACCAGTGGAATATTTCCAGCTGCTATGACTCCCACCCGGCTTACACGAGGGGAAGGATAAGAATACGGTTCAAGCCACTGGTGGAGCCTTCTCTCATCCAGCCACATGGCGATATTGCGTAAGCGTTCCTGGATGGAATAAGCCGTATACCAGGGGTTATCTTTGATCGCATTTCTGATGACTCCCCGGGGAATACAGGTGATATTCATCCATTTGTGTAAATTTGCCAGACTTTTGATGATATGCGCTTGGGATAACATAAGTTATGAATTCCTGTTGTTTATGTATGATCGTTTTCAAAACTACTCAATATATTTATCTGCATCACATCAGCTATTGATACGGTAGCATACTGATCATGAAAAATTATATCCGTTATATTTCAGGCATTCTTTTTCTTGCGTTAATCGGGTATGGCATCTGGTGGGGAATAGGGGTAATATGGCTACGCCCTGCGAATATTCATATCTATTTTCAGCGTATCGCGCTGGAATTTACACGTTCCTCTCCAGAGAAGGCAACTTCATTAGACATACCAGGTGTGGAGCTGTTGACACCTTACCATGCTTTATTAAATGAGAAGCATCTGATGGCACCTATGGTGCAACCACTAGATTTTCAGGAGATCAAGCAGAATCTTGAGGAATACAACACAGGTCGTCTTTCAGATGAGGACCTCTTTTTTTACGATATACTGATGTACTGGACTGAGTCCGCTGAACATATTATGCCCCATCTATCCAGATTATTTCCCCTAAATCATATAGATGGTATCTGGCCCCGTTTTCTATATATGATGGATATCGAATATCCCATTTACAAAGAGTCTGACGGTGTGATATATATTGATCGTTTAAAAAGGTGGGATGAAAAGATGGAAAGCGCACTTAAAATGCTGGAAGGCAGAGATCCCAGGACGTACATCCCTGCTCCCTATCTCATTGATTCAGCGATACATCAGCTAGATCACTATCTCCAGCTGCCTGTAGATCAGCATCCACTATACAAGGCTTTTGCAAGAAAAGCCATAAGTAGTGATCCTACCCGCTTTAACGAGCAAAGAGCTGTTTCTTTGTTGGGAGAGGTATCAAAAATTATTACTGAACAAATCAATCCTTCACTCAATTTTGCAAGGGATTTCCTCGAAAAAGTAAGACCTCCAGATACTTCAAGTACAGATGAATGGTTCAATCAATACATAAATTCCAACAATTACTATCCCGATTTCATTGAGTTTTACGGTTCTTCAGGACTGGATGTTGATTCCGTGTTTGATCGTGGAATAATAATACTAGACAGTCTTCAAGCAGCGCTGGACTTTATAGACCCGGTTTTAGGGGTTGATCAAGCCATACATAAGCCAGATGAAGACGTATCGGCGATTGATGCTATTCGATTGAATCGATTTGATAGTTTATATGCAGTTATGCAGGTGATGGGTTCAGGGCTTTTTGAATTCAAACCCACAATCAAGCCGAATGTGAGATACTATGATGGGCCGCTACCTGTATCATCATACATACAGTATACTTATCTGCCCTACGAAATGCCGGGACAAGGCATTATAGCGGTGCAACGTAATTTATTTGATCTATACGATATGCCATATCTTCCGATAGTGGCATACTACTATGGGTTTCCTGGATTGCACACCTTAAAAGCATCTCAGTGGCAAAGAAAAGACCCGTATCTATTTCGTTATTTTCTGGATTTTCCAGCATTCGAACAGGGATGGGCCTTGTATAGTCTAACGGCCTTAGACCAACATCTTCAGTTATTCTCCAACCAACCCATACAAAAACAGAGATTATACCATGAGCACCAGCTTCAATTAATACGCTTGCTCACGGATATAGGAATACACCACAAAAAGTGGTCTCTGGATGTAGCCCGGTCATTGTGGATAAATCGTACACAGTTGCAAGCTCATGAGATTCAAAAAGAGATTGACCGTATCCTCTTACAGCCAGGGTTGTACAGTAGTGCCTGGTTGGGGTACACACAGCTCTTAAAGATGAGGGACTTCGCAATGAATCAGCTAGGTGAAAACTTTGTTTTGCAGGATTTTCACAGTTCACTGCTAAATATGGGGAGTTGTCCATTTTCAGTACTATATGATAATTGGCATAACTGGTCTGGTCTGGATGAATAATTCATTTCAATAAATAGAGAGTCGTGTGTATCTTTAAGGTATGATATGGAATAAACCGCTCATTTAGTGGAGTCTTCAAAAACGGATTAATTTACATCAACCTGTAATTACAACATTCTTTATACTTTCACTCATGTATTTAAAATAACAGATAAATAATTGTTTTTGGTATTATCAAACATTTGATATAGGATATTAACGTACTTTATGTAAGTTTGAACGGAAGCGACTGAATTATTTTTTTCTAGTCGGAACTTTGATAAGTGAGTCTGGCTTCATTTCTGAGGTAAATTCGCTAATTTCGCCGAACCATTTGAAGTATTATGGATCTGAGATATTACTTGCGCATTTTGGTCAAGAGAAAATGGCTTATGCTACTGGTCGTGCTGACTGCTGCAGCAGCTACTTTTCTTTTTTCTTTGCTACTACCCAAAAGGTATAAAGCAGAGGCCAAATTTTTTACCAATATTGCCCAGCGCTATTCATTTCAGAACACTGGTGGTACTGACCCACAATTTGAAATGGAAGCCCAACTTAAGACCATTGAAGCGCAACTGACTTCCAGCCAGGTATTGAGCTTGCTGGCATATCGGTTGATATTGCATGATCTCTCATCACAGGAGGAGCCTTTCCGCAACACTGAAATTCTCAATACAGCTTTTACTGTTTCAGATATACGTTATGCTCAGCAGTTCTATCAAACTCGTTTGGATTCCTTGCAGCCATTGGTAACATCTGAGGGTATCAAGCAGAGTTACCAGGATATTCTCAGGCTGATGAGGTATGATATCAAGTCTCTGTTGGAAAATCTGAGTATTACCCGGACTCCCGGTTCAGATATCCTCAGAATAGGTTTTATCTCACGAAATCCTCAGCTTTCTTTCTTCGCAGTTAACGCGCTATGCAATGAGTTTAACCGGTATTATGAGTTCCGTACCATCGAAACATGGCGGAATACGGTAATATTTTATTCTGAAGAGGCTGATAAGAAGCGGATGGAAGTAAAAGAGGCTATAGCTGCCCAGCAGGATTTCGTAGAGATCATGAAAGAAGATCAAACTTCGGCCGTTCAGGCCCGGGAATTACTTATTCAGCTTCGCAACCTAGAAGTGCTACGCTCTGAGGAAGAGCGACGAATACGTTCACTTGAGCGTGTCCTCAGATCCATCAATGAGCGTATAACCCATGAGGCTCCTCAGGGTGGGATTCAATCAACATACATTGACGCCATTTCCCTGTTCAGGGAACAGATAGCTACTTACCACAGCAAGTTGATTAATCAGGTTGCCCTTGGTAAAGCCTATGAAGGTACGGAAGATACCTTGAGCAGGTATCGGGTGCGGATGGACAATCAACTCTATCAGTTTCTGCGGAGTAGTATTGCCAATCTCCAGCCACAAAATGAGCGGCTTTATGTACTACAGCAGGATCGCCAGATCGCACAGCAACATGCACGTGGACGTATCGAACAAATAGATCAGCATCTTGAGAACATCAGAGAAAAGATCTTTACTGGGA
This sequence comes from uncultured Bacteroidia bacterium, assembly GCA_964468435.1. Lineage (GTDB taxonomy): Bacteria > Bacteroidota > Bacteroidia > J057 > J057 > JBCCTX01. Next base: position 71,852 of record CAYXVE010000013.1, read on the forward strand.
AAAATAGACAATCTACAGTTACTACTCAAAACGATTCTATTCAACAGGCTCTACAGACTTACTTTAAGGTCATTGAGCCTCTTTATGAAGCCAGATATTTTGGACTTAATGATGACTCTCAACTTGGCAACTTTGACTATGCTCAGGTTCCTGAGGAGCCTGTACCTTCTCAGAGATGGTTACATGTGTTGATCGCTTCGCTATTGAGTTTTACCCTATGTGTCATCATGCTAGTCGGCCTCGAAATGCTAGATGCAACGATCAAAACAGGTGCTCACTTCGAACGAATATCTAGTCTCCCACTCTTGAGTTCTCTCAACTATCTGAATGCGGACCGGCTTGACCTCATTGCCTTATTCAGTGATACCAATCAGGACGCTCATCTGGAAGCGTATAAGCATCTGATGAGAAAAATACGCTTTGAATTGATTGCTTCTGGTGGTAAAGTGTTTATGCTGACCAGTACACGACCCGGTGCAGGGAAGACTTCCCTGCTGTTTTCGTTGGGATATTCTCTTAGCCTCAACCAAAAGAAAATTCTGCTCATAGATACACATTTTAAAAATAATCAACTGACACGTATGACATCTGCTGTTCCTACTTTGGAAAGATATATGGCAGATGAGATTTCCTTTGACGAGTTGGTATCACCTTCAGGACTAGAGGGGATATATGTGCTGGGTTGTGAAGGAGGGAACTATACGCCTTCTGAAATATTTGTTCCGCCTAATAAGTTCAATGGGTTGCTTCAAAAACTGGGTGAAGAATACGATTATATCTTTCTCGAAGGTCCTGCGCTCAATTTGTACTCGGGTTCCAAGGAGCTAATTCAATACGTTGATAGAGTCATTCCTGTATTTTCTGCAAAAGCTACTATTAAACAGACCGACAAATTATCCATCAAATTTCTTAAGAGCCTGAATGGCAAATTGATGGGGACTGTACTGAATAAAGTGGAACTGGAAGATATAGAGGATTGATACCTCAAAAGCAGGTGTGTCGCTTATGTTTACTTATTGTAAGGCTTATATCTGGCAAAACGTAAAGGAATATTTTGTCGAGAAAAGTTTTCTTCCATAACACGTAAAGCAACCTGAGATTGATCTATACCCAACCACTTTCTCTCAAGATGATGAGCCATTAGCAAGGTATTTCCCGAACCGGCAAAAGCATCCAGTACGATACTGGATGGATGAGAAGATTGCAAAATAATGCGTTTTAACAATGCCTTATTTTTTTCAGTAGGATATTGCGTATATGTTTTGCCCTTATCTTTATATGCCCAGAAATCTTGTAATTTACGTCCTTTGTGATGTTTGGCAAAAACTTTTTTGCGGGGATTACCGGTTGAAGACCATGCAATCAGGTCTTCCTGTTCCAACTGGTCAAGTACGTCGGGGGGATAGCGCCAGTGCCGCCCTTTGGGCGGCAGTAAGCCCCTCCATTCTTGGCCGGTCTTTCCATTTAGGGTCTCTCCTGGAGCATGTAGTGGATGCGTGGTATAAGATCCATGAATGGGATCTTTCTTGGGAAATAGAGTATTTATTTCCCCTTTAGACAATGGTTCACGCTGTTCATTCCATATATGTTTCCCCTGGTTGAAAGCATAAAACAAGATCATGTCGGTGGAATTGCCATAAGCTTTGCGCTCAAAATTTTTGGGATTGCATTTTATACGGGAAATATCGTTTAGATAATTTCTTCGCCCAAACACTTCATCCATAATGATCTTTACATAATGTCCCGTTTTTTTGTCGATATGCACATAGATACTTCCCTGCTCAGAGAGAAGTTCCCGCATCCATACCAGTCGCTCTCTGAGAAATTCCAGGTAGTGATGATCCAGCAAATGATCATCATAGGCAGGTATTTCTTGCTGGCTGGTGAAGGCACGTCCTGTGCCGAAGGGAGGGTCTATATAGATCAGATCAACGGACCGATAAAGTTTTTCTTTGAGGAGGGTCAGAATAGGATAATTATCACCAGCGTATATTGTGTTTTCATAGCAGTTTTGATCCTTCTTTTCAAATACCAACTCGCCATCAGGTTTATAATGCTTGATAGCTTCTAGAGATTTTTTTCCAGGATATGTCAGCGATACTTTCATGTAATTATCTGCGGTCCTGTTTTAGTTTTTTGATAGCCCTGGCCTTTTTTTCCATCTCTTCCTGCTGATAACGTCTGACCCTGACGGTTTTCCCTTTTATTTTTAGATCTTGTCTTGATTCCAGTTGTCTGAGCTCTTGAAGAGGTATATCTACGATGGCATAAGTATCAAAGATGGTAATTGTCCCGATTTTTGGTGCTTCCAGAGCAGTCTCATGTAATAAAAATCCTACAATGTCAGTTTTACGGAGTTTATCTTTTTTACCTCTGGATAAGTGAATTTTGATGAGTTTTTCCTCATTTGATACGGAAGGGAGTACCTCAGGAAGCTCTATCTGAATGGGTTTTAGTGGCAACCCTATGTTTTGATGGTGCAGGGTTAACCAGGTCCACTCTATCTCACCAGGTACCAGATTGAATACCTTACCTTTATTTCCTGCCCTTCCTGTCCTTCCCACACGATGCAAGTAGTAGTCAAATTCCCTGGGAATAGCAATGTTGATCACAACTGGAAGATGCTCAATATCAAGTCCACGTGCTGCGAGGTCCGATGCTACCAGAAAATCAATAAACCCATCCTTGAACCGTTGAAGAATATTGATACGCTCTTCCTGTGCTTGATTGCCATAATATGCCTCTGCCCGATAACCAGCGTTCCGTAGCAGTCCACATAATCCGTAAATGTCCTCCCGTTTTCCCGTAAAAATCAAAGCCTGATCTATGCTCTGCTGCTCCAGTAACCCCAGCAAATATCGCTCACGTTTACCCGCTTCTGCCTTAATGTAAGAGAAATCGATGTTTCTGAGTACTTCTTGGGGACTAAGTCTTAGGGTTTTGATCCTAGGATATCGCTCCCGCATAAGGATCTCCACATCCTGAGCAATAGTTGCTGAAAAGAAGCCCACCTGGGCTGTTTTGCGGACCTGTTTTCGCAGATCGTCAAAGTCCTTCTGAAAGCCGCTTTCCATGAGCTTATCACCCTCATCGATGATGAGGTATCTGATATCTCTCCAGAGATAGTCATAGCGGTAGTGAGCCATTACATCTTTCAGCCTACCGGGTACAGCGACGAGAATATGTGCACCGGATTTGATTGCCTGAAAGCTTTCAGCCATGGATACGCCCCCATATACTTTTTCAACCCTGAGTTGATCTCCATTAAAGTAAGATAAAAGCGCATCTGCAACCTGAAATACTAGTTCCCGAGATGGTGCAAGCACTAGTGCCTGAGTACTGCGCTTATATAGATTCAATTTGGTGATCAAAGGAAAACCATATGCTGCAGTTTTACCTGTCCCTGTAGGCGCCTCTACGATCAGATTAAATTCCTGCAGAAACAAGGGTATTACTTTCTGCTGTACCGGGGTAGGTCGTTTAAACCCCAGATTAGGCAACTGTGAAAGAATTCTTTCATGTAATTCATACCGGTGAAACCCACTTTTCCCACTCATATTACAAATTTACGGCTTATACCCAATGCCGTCCAAACAAATACAGGTTTATTATCAATCCAGTAAATGATTCCAGTAGGCCCAGGATTTTTCTGCTTGTCCGATCAGCATGGGAAGACCGTGAAGGGTTTTAGCCCCTTGTTCTCTCGCCCGCTTCAGTAATAACGTTTCTTCGGGATTGTATATCAGGTCATACACAAAATGATCAGGACCCAATTGATCATATGGCAGATCAGGAGCAGCCTCTACATGGGGGTACATTCCCAGGGGAGTGGTATTGATGATAAGCGTATAACTATTCATGTCTTCTTGCTGGAGATCAGTATATCCTATCTGTCTGGTTCCCCGTGGATTCCTCGAGACGCTTATCCACTCACATATGTTCATGAAATGCTCCAGTGCATAAATTACTGCTTTGGAAGAGCCTCCTGTACCCAGTATAAGGGCTTTGTGTACGGTATGATCTCTAAGAAAGTTAGCCAGGCTATCTCTGAAACCATAAATATCTGAATTGAAACCCGAAAAGCCTTCCTGGTCGCGCCGGATCGTGTTTACTGCACCCACTGCTTCCGCTTCTGGGGTCATCCGGTGAAGAAAAGGTATTACATCCTGTTTGAAAGGAATGGTGACATTGATACCAACGAGTTCTGGGTACTTTTCAAATAGCTCAAGAAATAGTTCAGCATGTTCCAGTTCGAAGAGTTCATAACGAGCATGGATTTGTTCTCGTTGAAATTTTTGAGTGAAATGCTTTTGGGAAAAGCTATGCCCTAGTTTTTTCCCAATCAGACCGTAGAGGGGTTTAGTCATATATCACATTCAATTTTTTCAAAGATAGAGGGCTTATGGTTAATATGCCAGATTTATCAAAGTGTCAAGTAGGGGTATTTAGTCATCACCTGCTATCCCTTGACCTGTGAGAGATAGCTTATCTGAGACATTTGATTATGGAGTGTCTATGCTGGGTCCAGTATAAGTACTTGGGCATTCAAGGAAAATGCGAGCAGTACAGCTGTTACAGATCTGGCGATCCAGTAACTGGAAGATCTGTCCGATTGCTTTCTGCTTTGATTCAAAGAAATGATCTTCTCCAATTTCTTTCCAGTATGTACCTCTCTGGAGAAATTCTATGACAGATTCTTTTGTGCCTGAAAAATAGACATCCCCTCCTAGCGAACGCCATCTATGTATTTCCTGAACGAGAAATTCTGCGCCTGCTATATCTATGAAATTAATTCCGTTCGCCACAATGAGCAAATAAGGTTGCTTTCGTTCGCTTATCTCGTGAAGCTCCGTGGAGACATGGTTTATCGCTCCGAAAAACAAAGATCCATCTATACGCATGATCTGTAGCTGTGGACATTCCTCGATTGGCTTTACAGCGTTATCGACAAATTTTCGCTGCCCTTCTTCCTGTGTGGGAGCTAGTCTGACCATTTTAGGTTTGGATGTGCGTTGTAAATAGATAACTAACGAGAGGATTACCCCGATGTAAATAGCAAATTCCAGTTCGAGAAAAAGGGTAGACAGGAATGTGACCAGTAAGATAGCTGTCTCATTGCGGCTGGTATGGAAAATTTCCCTGATGTGGTGAAAATCTATGAGTCTGTAGGCTACATATAATATAATACCACTCATAGCGGGAATGGGTAAGTAAGCTGTGAGTGGTGCAATTAATAGTAGGATGAGTGCGAGAAAGACAGCAGCAAATATGGCTGCCATGGGCGTTTTAGCTCCGGCAGCATGATTGACTCCGGAGCGGGTAAAAGAGCCTGAGCCTGCGTAGCAGGAAAAGAAGCTTCCTACTAGATTGGACAATCCCTGTCCGATGAATTCCTGATTCCCATCAATGCGTTGATAGGTGCGGGCCGCTATCGCCCGGGCTATGGCAACAGCTTCGATGAGTCCTAGTAATGCAATAGCAAAAGCATCTGAAGAGAGCAAGCGTATCTTCTCTAAGGTGAGATTGGGTACTGAGAAAGGTGGTAATTTCGATGGTATTTCACCTACGAGGACGATCCCACGCGACTCTCCCTGGAGGAGGAAACTCAGCACACTGCCAGTTATCATGGCGATCAGCATGTAGGGCCATTTGGGTAGGAAATGTTTCAGAAGGATAGCACTAATGAGTGTAATCATAGCAACTGCTACAACATATGGATTTGTATAGTTAATTTGCTCGCCGATAGCTACCCATGTGTGGAAAAAGGATTCACCTCTGGGTATGTCCAGCCCGAAGACATGCTTCATCTGACTGGTAGCAATGAGTACTGCAGCGCCAGCTGTAAACCCTATAATTACGGTGTGGGACACGAAATTTACCAGTGTTCCCATCCTGGTAAGCCCTAGAATAAACTGGAAAGCTCCTGTAAGGAAGGTTATGATAAAGGCCAGTTCTACAAAGTCAGCTGTAGTGGGGGCTGCATATTTATTCAATGCAGAAAACATCACGATCGAAATAGCAGTCGTAGGACCAGATATCAAATGCCATGAAGAGCCAAATAAAGCGGCTATTACAGGGGTAATCATCGCTGTGTAGAGTCCGTACTCAGGCGGCATTCCCGCTATCATGGCAAAAGCTACTCCTTGCGGCAGAACAATCACAGAGCCCGTAATTCCAGCCATAACATCTGCCTGGAGTGTATGCCGGTTAACGCTAGGAAACCATACTAAAAACGGGAATAGCTTTTGTAACATCTGAACTTCACATTTAACAACCCATAACCTAAGTTCAGATTTCGAAAATCTTAGCTTTCATTAGTTTGGATAGCCCTTGCCTTCTCCTGAGGTGTCCAACCCTGGTCTTTGAAATCGAAGTAGGTTATAGCATCTTCTATATGTGTAAAGAAATGTTCTTTCCCGATATTCTCCAAAAATCCCCCTTTTTTCATGGCATCTCTTATTGGGCCTTTTACACCGGAGAGATAAATATCTACTCCATGTTGTTGATAGATCTTCCAATGCTCTTCAAGTGCATCCATTGCACTGGAGTCAATGGCATTTATCGCAGCAAAGTCTAATACGATCAGTTTCAAGTCCTTACCCTTTTTATCTACGTTCTTATCCAGAAAATCTATGAAAAAGTTTGCATTTGCAAAGTATAGCTGTGCATCCAGACGAATAATCAGGATATCTGGCCGAACTTCGACGTCTTCAAAACGCTCTATGTTGCGATATTGAATCGTACCGGGAACCTTGCCGAGTACAGCAATATGGGGATATGAACTCCGGTAGATAACTACACCCAGTGATAGGACTACCCCCAATAGGATACCCTCTTCTATACCCATGCTGAGCGTACCCATAAAGGTGGCGATTAGCATAAAGAAGTCATCGCGATTGGCTTTCCAAAGATGTACGACCTCTTTGATATCGATCAATCCGAAAACAGCGACCATGATCACGGAGGCCAGTATGGCCTTAGGGAGAAAATAAAATAGCGGCGTAAGAAATAACAAGGTTAATGCTATGAGTCCGGCACTGATGATAGAAGCCAGTCCCGTTTGGGCACCTGCCTGATCATTGACCGCTGTACGGGAAAATCCGCCTGTAGTAGGAAAAGCCTGGAAAAACGCTCCGCCAATATTGGCTACGCCCAACCCGATCAATTCCTGGTTGGAATTGAGTTCATAGTCCTTATGGCGAGCCTGCACAGCCTTGGCAACGGCAATGGATTCCATGAAGCCTACCAGCGAAATGGTCAATGCAATGGGAAGTAGAGACATCAGGCTGTCATACTGGATCACCGGTACAGTCAGACTGGGTAGACCCTTGGGAACTTCCCCCACGATTAGCACACCCTGTGCTTCCATTCCTCCTAGCCATACGATAAGGATACCGAAAACTACAGCCAGTAGTGGGCCTGGAATGGCTTTGTTGATTCGTTTGGCCAGCAAGATAAGTGCGATACCGCCTAGCCCTATCAATAAGGTAGGCGTAGACACTGATCCGATCTCTGCAATAGCATTGCTTATGATTTCATGTATGTAATTGCTTCGGGGGATATCGATTCCCAGGAGGTGTTTGAGCTGGCTCAACCCGATGATCAAAGCTGCGGCAGAAGTAAAGCCACTGATCACAGGATGTGAAAGGAAGTTGACCAGAAATCCGAGCCGGAACAACCCCAATGCCAGTTGGATCACTCCTACCATCAAGGCGAGTGTAATCGCAAAAGCGATATACATCTCGCTTCCTGTCTCAGCAAGCTGTCCCACACCGGCTGCTACCAGCAGCGATACCATCGCAACGGGCCCCACGGCCAGTTGCCTTGATGTACCCAGAATGGCATATAAAATTAGCGGTACGATGGATGCATACAGTCCATAGATCGGCGGCAGGCCTGCGATCATGGCATACGCCATTCCCTGTGGGATCAGCATGACCCCTACAGTCAGGCCAGCAGAGAGATCCCCTCGCAGCCATTTCTTGTTATAGTCAGGTAGCCAGGATAAGAGCGGAATTACATTTTTCAAGTTCATGATTTATCTACTAATACATCAGACCTTTTTCGATATGCAATTACGCAAAATGAAAGGATATTGTATGTGAGAAAGGTCACTTAGTCTCTGAGGTATTGTATGGGAAGTAATAGTTTAGTTAATTGATTAATGTTGAAGTAAGTATTTTTATTTATCGTCATACTATGCATAATTTCCTGAAAACGCTTGTCGGTGTAATTATGATCGCTCCATGTGCTTTCCCTCAGGATGAAAACTCTTCTATAGATGAAGGCAATCTGCTAGGTAGTACCTATACCAGTAGGGAAATCGGATGGTCTACAAAGATACCCGAAGGATGGAGTGTTGTATCAAGGGACCTGATGGAGTCAAATATGCAAAAAGGAAAAGAGGCCATCGAGGAGGTACAGGGCGGAGTTGATTACAGGGGTTTGAAATACCTGTAGTGTGTGTTTCACATAACTTGAATAATACATAAAGATGATACATATTTCCATATCGCGTATATTTTTGTTAATTGCTTTATTAATAGCTACTTACGCTGGTTGTGAAGAACAAGAAAAACAACCTTTTCAGCCTGCCCCTGATACTAAACGGAGCATCCTTCCGCTGGGTGATTCACGGGTTGAAGGCGCTAGGCCGAACTTTGAGAGCTATAGGTATGAGTTGTGGAAAAATCTGGTCGAAAATGACTGGGAGTTTGATTTTGTGGGTACAAGGAGAGATGGTGCAGATTACCCCGAATTTCTGGGCCAGAGCTTTGATGTAGATCACGAAGGTACAGGGGGTGCGACAACCGAGGATATCATTGCTACGATTAGTAAGGTTATAAATGTGGAAAATGCTCCTGATATCGTATTACTGGGCATTGGAGGAAATGATCTGATAGAAGGAAGTAAAAATGTCGATCATACCCTTGCTAACATCAACCAGATTATTGATATCCTTCAAAGCCAAAATGACAGTGTGGCCATTTTTCTTGAACAAATCGCACCAGGTCGATCTGATTTTATGACTCCTGCTGTGCAATCAGCCTTTGATGAGTTTAACCGCCTGATCCCGGATATAGCTACTCAACAGTCTAGCAATACCTCGCAAGTCGTCGTGGTTGATATGGCCTCAGGCTGGAATGACGATTATATGGCCGATGAGGTCCATTATAATGTACAGGGAGCCCGGGAAGTGAGTGATCGATATTATACCGCAATGAAAGATATATTATAGGACTTCAGCAAAAACAGAGGTCCTTATGGATCGCCATAAAATCAGCACATTCAATGTGTTAGATTACAGTATCACCTGGCTGATCTGGATGGTTAATATTGGGTTCTCTCTGGACAATTAGCTTCAGATAATAACTAAAAAAAGGAAAAGAAACTTGTTATTTCTTTTCCTTTTTTATATACATCTGAAGGTTTAAAAGTCTGATATTTCCACCTTCTTGATCGGATGCATTAAATAAAATCCTTCACCGATTCACTCAGATCATATACAGGTGTGCCGTTGTCAAAAATACGCTCAATGAGACTACTCCCAACCGCCGAGCGGTAGCCCCCTGCGCAATGAACAACGACAGGCTTGTCGTGAGGTATTTCGTCAGCCCTTTCTTCCAATTCTGGAAGTGGAATATTCAGGCTATGCTCGAAGATAGCTGTCGATTCATATTCAGCATGATTCCTGATATCTACAATGGTGTATTTTTCTGGATATGTCTTAAAATCCGCTACATTGAGCATGTCTGAGGTTTCTTTCATCTCTCGTGGAGATATAATCGCTCCCTTAATGAAGGGTTCATACCCGATTTTAGCCAGTTTACGGATCAGATTCTCCCGGCTTTCTTCTTCCTCTGTAATGAGATAAAAAGGCTTTCTGGGGTCGACAAGTGTCCCTACCCATGTTTCAAATTTATCCCCTTCCTGAATATTGATGGAGCCTTTGATATGTCCTTCCTTAAACTGTTTTTCAGGACGTGTATCGATGATCAATATGCCAGCTTCTAATTCAGCAGCGTTATCCAATCTGGGTACAGCTTTAACGCTCTCTTGATAGGGAGGAGCCCCTGCCTTGTTGATATCGACGTTGTAACCAAAATATTTAGGGATAAAAGGTTGCCCTTCCAGCAAATTATCGATAAAGTCTGCTTCACTCATCGGTTGAAGTGCATAGTTGTACTTCAATTCTCTACCAATGGTACTTACTGTGTCATCACTGAGGTTTTTACCGCACAGGCTTCCTGCACCATGCGCTGGATATACCAGCACCTTTTCGTCCAGCTTCATCAGCTTTTCACGAGTGCTGTGATACATCATTTTTGCTAACTCTTCACGTTTTGCCTTGATATTTCCCGCTTTTTCCCTTAAGTCAGGTCTTCCCACATCACCGATGAAGAGCGTATCACCGGTGAAGGCTGCGTAATCTTTACCATTTTCATCCTCAAGAATCACAGTATTGCTATCCGGTGAATGACCAGGAGTTTCCATGGCATATAGTGTAACATCACCTAAGGTAATTTTATCTCCATCATTGAAAACCTGATGGGGATATTCTGCACCAACTTTTTCATGGATATAAATGGTAGCCCCTGTGGTCTGGTGAATTTCCAGATGGCTGGAGACGAAGTCTGCATGTGGGTGCGTTTCGATCACCGCAACGATTTCTGCCTGATGCTCTCTAGCAAACTGATAATAAGGTTGAGGATCTCTTTCCGGATCGATCAATGCGATTTTGCCTTGTGATAATATAGCATAGGATGCTTGCGCGAGTCCCTCATCATAAAATTGCTGTACTTGCATAATGATTGTATTTCAAAGTCGTTTCGTAATATGTTTTGAAAAAAACTCAAATTAACATATTATAAAAATATAATATATTGGGTCTTACGAACATACTTCCCATATGTTACAGGGAAGAAGTCCAGGCACTTTCTCATACAGGAATAAAAAGAAATTTACTGCTTTACCAGCCTGAATACCTGCCTTCCTGAAGTAGCCTGTATTTCCAGTATATAGTATCCAGCCTGAAGCGAGTTCAGATTCCATTCTACAGGAAACCTTTGAATCCTGCGTTGAAGCGCTTTCTTTCCAGCCAGATCATAGATGATTATTTCTAATGTCTGGGATGGAACCCAGGTTGACTGGATAGTCAGTATGTCTCTAACCGGGTTGGGGTAAATAAGCAGATTCATATCATGGGGAGCTAACTCCTCATGATATGACACCAGTCCCGTAGAGTCAAAACTTACCAGTTGTAATCCTCCCTGTACATTACCCACAACAAACACCGGAGATTGCCCACCGATAAGCTCAGAAACAGCAGGTGCTGCCCGGACACCGAAGTCATGATTAGCGAGATAGCCTGAAAATACCAGTGAATCTGTCAAAGCATTTTCTACGTTTTCGTATATATACACCTGTCCGACTACTCCCCCAACTAGTAACTCCGTTTCGCCATCTCCATCATAATCAGTCAGAACAGGCCTGGCGAATCCACGCGAAAATTCTCCTCCAAATTCATCTAATATGCGAATATCTCCCCATTGCTCATCTATCAATTTAAATACCGGTACTTTAGAACTCCCGTTGTCTGACTCCTGAAGACCTTGATTTTCATAAAATTGAATGTATCCATCTAAATTGCCTATAAAGAGATCTAGGTCTTCATCATGATCTATATCGTACAAGAAGGGAGCACTGTTTCTGCCTACATCTATTCCGGCAAAAGTATCTGAGACAAATTCAAATGGATTCACGCTGCTGGGATCTGTATTTTCAAAAAAGTATAGGGTCCCCAGGGTATTCCCCAATAATATATCTTCCAGCCCATCACCTGTAAGATCTCCTGCTGCCGGACTGATCTCAGTGAGTAAAGGAAAATTATCGGAACTCCGTATGCCCAAAAAATCCCTGCTTCTGATCTGATAGATAGGTATTTCATTGCTACCAGTATTTTCTAATAAAGCGAGTGCAGGTTGTAGCACAGGCTCATCGGGATCATAATATCCCAGATTGCCTACCAGTAAATCCTCCAGGCCATCGTGGTTGTAATCGATGAAAGCCGGGAATGCATAACTTCCCACATCGAAGATTTCATTTTGCAGAAATCCCTGCTCCTCGAGCTGAAAATCAGGTTTATTATCAGCACCTTCGTTCAGATAAAGCCAGGTACCGCTCACATTGTCAAAACTACTACTGGCATGAGGGGCTGATAGAAGATCTCTGATTCCGTCATTGTTGATATCCAGGTAAAAAATGGAGGGAAAGGTAGGAATACTAATTGGAACATTTTGTGAGGGAAAATTGCGTTCTACGGAATCCATAAAGGCATAATTGATTGTTCCGGCGTTGTAGAGTGCGTATACCTCATCAAATGATGTATCTCCGATCAATACATCAAAGGTAGAATCTGCATTCAGATCGAGTATCAGGGTTGTAGACCCCGCATGTAATACAGCTCTTGAAGAAGGTTCCATGGTTCGTGGAACGCGGTTTATTGTCACTTGATCATAGGCTATAGGCTGGGGACTGTGGTCTGCCGCAACCTGAGGCTTGAACCCATCCATCAGCGGGCAGTTGACGGTATCAGCTACAAAAGCTGTATTATCTATATCGCTCTCGCGGAAATGCCCCCAACACTGTGTATTTCTGACCAGGATCATGGTATCACATCTCCCCGTCCTTTCCACAGCCATATTTTTGATCAGTGTCACTGTCGTCGCATTCACGCCAAATACCAGGAAATCGAGATCTCCATCATAGTCGAGATCCCGTAGTCCCGGTATATCTGTAGGGTTGACAGACAAGACGGTATTATTAGTACCCCTTTGAACCCTTAATTCAGGATAGGTTAGCTGAAAACTCACTGAATCATTGTGTATGTTTTGTTGAAAGACAGATGCATCTGCATTGTCTGTTCTACAAAATAAGTCTGGTAATCCATCACAATTGGCATCTTCAAATAAAGCCCAGGTTATACAAGGGCAGGAATCAAAGATCTTCTGAAATTCAGGAGCAAATCGAAAATGAATATGATCCTGGCTGCCAGTATTGATAAAAGGTACAAAACGGCTTGCTTCTTTGTCAAAAGCTACTAAATCCTTCTTCCCATCAAGGTCGATATCTACCATCCCATATTGAGGCGTCTCAAGCCCTCCAGCCCACGCATGCTGAAGGGTATCGCCATCTTCGTCGATCAGGAGAAGGCTATTTTTGAGTTGATAACTTTGTGTCCAACTACACAGATAAATTACAACGAATACCCCAGTTAAAAGAAATCTTCTCATGAAGCCCTGATTTAAAGGTTCTGTAAACAAAATTAAATTATTGTTAAAAGATTGGCCCTCAGCCATCCCTCTTCTTTTTTTGTACGTCAAATTATAAAAATATCTAACATTTGTATCTGTTATTCTGATTGCCAATTTAACCTAATTCAACCATGAAATTTTTATACTTTTTTTTGACAATGACTGTATTGAGTTTCATCAGTTGCGAAAGTGAAGAGGTAAATCCTTCCCATTTTATGGGCACTTATGAAGGAGTATTCAGAGCGGAAGACGTGCAAAATACGCTGAAGAAATCTGGACCGGTGACATTGATTCTGCATGAAAATGGATATGAGTGCATCGGAAATCCTAACATGGTTCCGGCAGGAGGACAGGGTACATTTGTCAAAAAGGATGATAAGCTCATTTTTAAACAGGATGGCGTTTGGCAACGGGTAAACCTGGAAATGGTGTTACAAGGAGCGTATTCCTATTCCTTTGAGGGAAAAGAACTCGAACTCTGGCGTGAAACCAATGGTAAGTATTTGAAGTACGATCTGATCCGGAAATAGGGGCTTATGAATAAAGCTCAGTAGCAGACCAAGAATTACTATCGAATCCTGTCTGTTTCTTTTTTACACGGCCTGGTCCACCTCTGGCTGGCTTTTACCCTTTGATTCTTTGAAGGTATTGGCTAACTTAAAGTTGATAAGTTTACAAATATATTCATGCCATGGGAGCAAATACCTACCATGCAGATGTGATCATAGTGGGAGCAGGTTTAGCAGGAATTGTTACGGCTATTGAACTTCTCCATCAACAGAAGAAAGTGCTGTTGCTGGACCGGGATGAGCCTAAAGAAATTGGCGGTTTAGCTAAATGGTCATTTGGCGGAATGTTCTTCGCCGGGAGTCCTATTCAGAAAAAGCGAGGGATCAAAGACACTCCTGAGCTTGCCCTCAGAGATTGGTACTCATTTGCTGAATTCGGAGAAGAAGATTATTGGCCCCGCAAATGGGCCGAACAATTCGTCTATCTTTCAACTTCACAAATCCACGACTGGTTGTGCAGCTATGGATTGTCGTTTTTTCCCGTAGTACACTGGGTAGAGCGGGGATTATTCAGACCTGGAAACTCTGTCCCCAGGTTTCACATGGTATGGGGTACAGGGTATGAACTCAGCAAAGCGATGTCTGACTACCTGCTGGATCATCCCCAAAAATCCTTTCTGGAGACCAAATTCCGGCATAGGGTAACGGAATTGATCATGGAGCAGAAGCAACTCAGAGGGGTAGAAGGAGTAGATGAAATGACAGGAGATAGTTTTCGCGCTGAAGCAGATGTGGTAGTGATCGCTACAGGAGGGATCAATGGGAGTATCGAGAAGGTCAGGGAAAACTGGTATAAACCCTGGGGCAAACCGCCAGGAGAAATCCTCAATGGTTCTCACCAGTACGCCCTCGGCGATCTACATGAAGCGACAGATAAGATCTGTGGAAATATCACACACCTGGACAGGATGTGGAACTATGCAGCGGGAGTACATCATCCCCAACCCGTGATGCCTAAACACGGATTGAGCCTCGTACCCCCCAAATCTGCACTCTGGGTCAACTACCGGGGAGAGCGATTTGGTCCTATGCCTTTGATGACAGCCTATGATACACGCTATCTGGTGGAACGAATCTGCCAGGAACCGGTAAAATACTCCTGGCAGATCCTCAACAACAAGATCATGAACAAGGAGTTTGCTATTTCGGGTTCGGAATCCAACGAAGCTATACGAGACAAAAACTTGCTCAAGTTTGTCAGGACTATTCTGTTTGGCAACAAAAAACTGGTACATAAAATGCTAACAGAATGCGAAGACTTTGTTGTAGCTGAAAGTGTGGAAGAACTTGCTGAAAAGATGAATGAACTTACAGGAGAAAACTTTGTAGATGTCCATGTATTGAAGGAATCCATAGAGGATTATGATGCAAACATAGACCGTGGTAAAAAATACTTCAATGACGAGCAGCTTCGTCGTATTGCACATGTACGTCAGTACACTGGAGATCGCCTGCGGACCTGTAAGTTTCAGAAGATCTATGATCCCAAGGCCCTGCCTCTAGTAGCCATTCGTGAGTTTATCCTGTCGCGTAAAAGCCTGGGGGGGATACAGACCGATCTACAAAGCCGCGTACTGGGAAAACCCGATGAAAGGGGTAAGCAGGAACCTATCGAGGGACTTTATGCTGTAGGAGAAGCTGCAGGCTTCGGTGGAGGTAACCTGCATGGTTTCCGTGCCCTGGAAGGTACATTCCTCAGTGCCTGTGTGCTTACGGGACGTATTGCCGCATATTCAATTTTAGGGAAAACACTATCATGAAAAAGACAGCAGCATACCTGGTGAGATATGCCCTGGAGCAAATTGGGGTAAAATATACCTTTGGCATTCCAGGTGTACACAACACTGAAATATACGACGAGCTCAATAAGTCGGAAAGTATCTTGCCAGTCCTGGTAACCCATGAAGGGGGAGCCTCCTTTATGGCCGATGGGGTGTC
>CAYXVE010000013.1:87771-101097 GCA_964468435.1 uncultured Bacteroidia bacterium
TCCGTAGATGCCTACGGTTTCTCATCCCAAATCGCGCAAGCGCTCGCCGCACCCGTAGCCACCACTATGCAAGGCCTCAGTGCCTTTCCGGCATCCGATCCCTACCACGTAGGAATGGGCTTCGGCAACGCTGCCGTACCTGCCGCCAAACATGCTTTTGAAAACTGCGACTGCCTACTCGCCGTAGGCGTGCGCTTCGCCGAACTGGCAACCGGTAGCTACGGGATGGACATCCCGGAAAACCTCATTCATGTGGATATCAATCCACAGGTATTTCACCAAAACTACCCCGCCAAAGTAGCCATCGAGGGTGATGCCACACAAGTACTTCAGGCAATCTGGGAAGAACTGTCCCGGCGGGATCATAAGCCCACAAGAGAACCCCGGCAATTGATTGAACAAATCCAACGGGATAAGACAGCATATCGCCAAAGTTGGCTGGGGAAGGAACGGGCAGATAAAGTATCTCCCGGACACTTCTACCAAGCACTGGATGACATCCTCCCCAATCATACCTATGTAGTAGTAGACGATGGGAAACACACTTTTCTGACCGCCGAATTATTTCCCATACGTCAGCCCAGACATTTTATTTCTCCCACAGACTTCAATTGCATGGGGTACTGTGTACCCGCTGCGATCGGTCTGAAACTCAGTCATCCGGATGATCCCGTGGCGGCCATCGTGGGCGATGGCGCTTTCCTCATGACAGGAATGGAACTGCTCACGGCAGCAACCTATGGGGTAGGAGTCATGGTATTTGTATTTCACGATGGAGAGTTGGGGCAGATCTCACAATTTCAGAAAATACCCCTCAACCGTAAAACCTGCACCATCCTGGGTGACTACCAGGTCAAAGGTGTTGCAGATGCCGTGGGGGCGCATTTTATCGCCATGGAAAATGATGCCAGCATCATCCCAGGCATCCATGAAGCCTATGAGATTTCCCGTCAGGGTACCCCGGTAATCATCGATGTGAAGATCGATTATTCCCGCAAGACTGAATTTACCAAAGGAGTCGTCAAGACCAACATGGGCCGTATGGCCCTGAGGGATAAGGTGCGCTTCCTGACACGGGCGCTCAAGCGCCATGTGACTGGGTAGGGGGTAAGATGACTAATTATAAGTAGGGGCATTACTTTTGTCTGTGTATATGTTATCATGGATCGCCATTAAATGGGCTAAAGCTCCCTAGCTCCTTGTAAAACTCCCACACATGCAAACCGTCTTTATCATCATTATCATTGCCATCCTCCTGATTTTGGGAATGTGGTTCACGGGGTTTTTCTTTAGACTTAAAGTAGTGGCACGAGTAGAAGGAGATCACCTGATTGCAGGTCTGGAACATTTAGATCCCTAACAGAAGAAAGAATATCAGCCAGGAATGACCTATGAAATATTTGATGTATCTGGTAAAAAGGTATCCTATGTTATGCAATATGAGGGAAATGAGGGCACTTGAGACTATTCCCAGTTTCCTGATTCCACCCTTTCAGCTATCTCTTGCTTAAGCATGGATATTGTCTCTTGAGCCTTGGATACAACCTGATCCAGCAGGATCACTTCTCTATCCGTTTCCCTTCTCAACTTAATTTCTACTCCTCCTTGTTTGAGTGATCGCCTGGAAATGGTCAGCCTGATAGGAATGCCGATTAGATCGGCATCGCTGAATTTTTCTCCTGCACTGGCCTCTTTGCTGCTTCTATCGTCATATAATACCTCTATACCTGCTTCCAGCAGTTGCTGATATACCTGGTTAGCTGCTTCTTCGATCTCCGGCTTGTCCAGCAGACCTACCATAGATACCTCATAAGGAGCAATAGTAATAGGCAAGATCAGTCCACGCTCTTCATGGTATTCTTCAGCGATACATCCCAGCAATCTCCCAACTCCAATCCCATACGATCCCATGATGATAGGTTGATACCTTCCAGTTTCATCCATATAATTTGCTCCCAGCCCTTCGGTATATTTGGTACCTAATTGAAAGATGTTTCCTACTTCTACACCACGTACTGATTGAAGCGTATCGGATTCAGATTCAGCATCTGGAGCAAGAGCTCCATCAAAAGCATTGACAATATCTCCTACTACTTCAGCTTCATACTCTCTTTCGTAACAGACATTAATCAAGTGATGGTTTTCTTCATTAGCTCCCATCACCAGATTCATAGATTCTACCAGAAGATCGTCTACTACTACAAGTACTTGATCTCTGTCGACTCCTACAGGAGAAGCATATCCTGCTACTGCCCCAACTGCTTCGACTTCTTCAGCGGTTGCAGGAGTGAGTTCCTTGACTTTTATCAGATTTTGCAGTTTCACCTGATTGACTTCCATATCCCCTCTTACAACTGCCATGATTAATTTTTCCTGGTCTCCCATTTTTCCTGTATACAAGACAACCTTGCCGCAACGCTCTGGAGTAGTACCCAAAAAGTTAGCGAGATCGGCAATGGTCTTAGTTCCTGGGGTATATACTTTCTCCAAAGGTTGAGGATCTTCATCTGGGGGAACAGGTTTGGAAAAGGTAGCTACCTCTTTGTTTGCTCTGTATCCGGTATTCTCACAGATGAAAATGGTATCCTCACCAATTCCAGTCAAATACATGTATTCATGGGCGATTCTACCCCCCATCATTCCCACATCGCTTTCGATGGCTACTACTGGAAGCCCTACACGGGTAAAAATGCGGAAATATGCCTCATAATGAGCCCGATACTGTTTAGTCAGTCCCTCCCAGGAGATGTCCAGTGAATAGGAATCTTTCATCACAAATTCTCGCACACGTATTAAGCCACCTCGGGAACGTGCTTCATCGCGAAACTTGGTCTGGATCTGATAGACCATCAAAGGCAATTGCTTATAGGTGGTAATCTCACTCCTCGCTAGTATGGCCACTACTTCCTCGTGTGTCATTCCCAGCACCATACCTCTCCCTGCTCTATCTGTAAATCTCACCAATGATTCATCTATCGCATCATATCTGCCGGTCTGCTTCCATATTTCAGCCGGATGTACCACCGGCATACTGATTTCTACCCCTCCGATATAGTCCATTTCTTCCCGAAGGATCTGTTCGATCTTACGGAAAGATCGTTGTCCGAAGTGAAGCGCCGTAAAAATACCCGTCGATAACTGACGGATATAACCTGCCCTCACCAGCAATTCCTGGGAGAAAATATCTACGTTGCTGACAGATTCTTTACGCGTGGAGAGCAGGAGTTGTGAATATTTCATATCAGACCTTTCCTGGTTTTTGGCTAAATTAAGTTTTATTCAGGCACGGCGGATCATGGATGAGGTTTTATTTATATACCTTCATGCGAAATAGGTATACCCAGTCAAACAGGATGAATTTTTCATTTAAACTGATTGAAAGTTTTTTTCAAAAGCCTCGGAATATCCGAGCAGCAGTAGTAAGCTTGTAGAAAACACTACTAATCGACAAGTTACTACTATCTATCACATTTTGATGGGTTCAAACAATACTTCGTTCATTTTTAAAAACGCCTAAACCTTGCCCTTATTTTCAGAGATGATTTGCCGTTGAGTTATGAGACAACCCCTTATTTTTACAATGGATTTTGCGTTATATCCGGATCCCCACAGAAGCGTAAAAACTACGAATAGTCGAAGGTATGATTCCTGGACCTGGATAACTCTCTGCCCTTCTGGTAAAATACTGCTCATCAGTAAGGTTATTAACACCAGCAGTAATCTTAAACCGTTCAAATTGATATTCAGCAGAGAAATCCATGACGGAATATGAAGGGATTTTTCCAGTCAAAGCATTAGGGTTAAAAGTAGAATTAGTTGCGTCGGAGAATTGCTCGCTAAGATGGGAATACTGGAAGGTTGCTGTTAATTTTTTCCACCTGTAGTTAAGGCCAGATCGTAGCATCACATGGGGTACATACTCCACTTTACGATCTCTGATAGCCGTAATATCTGAATCGATATATCTTGCATCTGTTAGAGATAGATTGAGAAACATAAATAGTTTGGAATAGTTGGTGTTCCATTTAAGTAAGTCAAATATGTCTAACTCCGTAAACAATTCCACGCCAATATGTCGTGAATTACCTATATTAGTTCTAAACAAAGTGGTACTTCCAGGCAACTCATACTGTCCGATACGATCATTATATCGCAATAGAAAGACACTAACATCTACATTTAGCCATTTCCATAAGCTTCCCCTAAGTCCAATATCCATATTGAATCCGTTTTCATCCGTGATGAGGCTATCTAGTTGAAAATTGGGATTTACTACCCGTAGATCACTGAAGGTGATCGAGCGAAAATTCTGCGCATAGTTGGCATACATATGTAAATCATCCGTAAAATAGTAACTCATACCTAAGCCCAAGAGTGGAAATGAGCGGCTCGTTGAAGTTTGATCAACATTTACGGTAGAAGAAACGAGGTTCCCCGCAAAATCAAACCGGTTGAGTTTCCACACTCCATTCGAGTTTGTCTGGATATGTTCTAGCCTAACTCCTGCTGTAAGGCTTAGATCCGGTGTTATATAAGTTAAGTTTTCTACGAATAAGGCGTAGTTTTTACTTGGGAAGTCATAATCAAATTCTTCCGGATCCTCAGGATTCAAAAATCGAAAATCAGGGGAACTACCAGTACTTGCCTCTCCTTGCTTGCGCTTGGTTAAACCATCATAATACCGTACACCGAGAATTAATGTGGAGACCATTTTGCTTAGTTCATACGGGTGTAAAAGCCTTGCTTCCGCTCCAATATTTCGAAATTCATCCCTGATTAATGTACGGTTCTGATTAGGATTATCAGGGACACCAATTTGCTCGAGGTTTCCCAGTGCATCCCTGCTGGAAAGTAGTCCGAAACTCCTGATATTAAGCTTAGTTTTTTCAGATAAACGATAGTCCAGGGTAGAGGCTATCAAATTCCAGGATACATTAAACCAATTCCTGCCTCGGTTCGATTGCGAAAGATTACCGCTATTAAATTCTTCATCAGTTAATCCGCCAGGTTGTTGTGCTTCATAATACAGATAAGAGTATTCTAAGCCTAGTTTTAGACGTTCATTTACCTGATAGCCGACTCGGCCAAATGCGGTATGCGCATCAAAATCAGAATTTTCTCTCCAGCCATTCCCCGTTCTATATTGATAATACCCATAATAGTCGAGGCGGTCTTTGCTTCCTCCAGCACTGACAAACGAGGTTAGTAAGCCAAAGGAACCAACAGCCTGCTCGGCATTCAATTCAAATGGTTTATCGGGAGCCTCTTTGAGCCTGAAGTTCAACATGCCACCAAATTGGGTGCCATACTGCAAAGAAGCTGCTCCCCGGACGACTTCGATCCTGTCAACTGCCTGCATAGCCGGCAGATAGTAACTTTCTGGATACCCTAATGCATCAGCACTCATATCATAGCCATTTTGGCGTGTATTAAAGTTAGCTGTACGACTGGGACCCAAACCCCTTGCAGCAATGTCCAACTGAAGTCCGGCAAAATCACTTTCCCAAATATTCAGACCTGGAACCTTAGCAAATACCTGCCTTGCAGTATTAGCAACTTTATTAGCAGCAAAATCGTCCAATACAATGACTTCATTCTTTTTGGATGCATAAATTCCAAAATCCTCAACTGGTCGAAGCCTCCTTATTCCATTGGTTCGCATCCTCGCTACAATTTCTACGGCATCCAGATTACTGGATAGTTCCTCTAGATAAAAGTTTACCTCCTTATCCTGAGTCAAATCAATGATGATATCTGAGGACTTCATTCCCAGGCTGTAAGCCTTTAAGGAATGCTTTCCTTTAGGTAAGGAGGTTTCATAGTAACCTTTATCATCTGTCTCTATAAAAAGATTGGAAGACTGAACCCATACTGTAGCTTGATCAAATGGCTCATTTGAAGTACTGGAGCGTACTTTTCCGTATATCTTGAAAAGTTGGGCAGGAAGTGAAGTTGTCGAGAAAATAGCCATTATGAAAAACAGGAATATCTTCATCTCGTCGCAATTTCTTTAAATGGCAGAATCCAATCCTTAGGAGCCCAATCATCATTTTTTTCCGTTAGGTCTACCTCTGGATCAATAAGCAGTTGAGCAGGCCTGGCATTGAGCGTGACCCAAACTTCAGCCCGTACTTTGGGGTCTTCCATGCCTTGTTGAGTATAATAGTCTTTCAGATAATGAGCAAATTGCAAAATAAGGTCTGGTTGCATAGCCATCTGTTTCTCCTGATGGGGATTCAAAAATTGATGATTAATTACGGAACCTTCTTTCCCATTTTCTCCATTCTTCACATAAAAGGTGGCTGTACCCGCTTTTTCCATCAGCATTACACGCCATGAAAAACGATAACCCTCTTCAGTCCAGAATATATTCCCACGATACAATAAATATCTCCAGGGGAATAGTAACTGGAAAAGGAAAAATACCATCAAAAATGGGAGTAACAACCTGTTTTTGGGGTTTGGTTGATGGGGTGCAAAATATTCAGCCCGGTCATGGATGTGCTTGAATAGCGTGGCCAGATGGTCCAACAATCGCTGGTGAAATGATGAAGAGAAAAAAATGGTCACAACAAAAATCATAATGAGCGGGAAAATACCTATCTGAAATAAAATACCTGTCAGGACGTGAAAAACTACTACAGCAATGAATGACAGCCATCGGGTTTGTTTAAGAAGTAGCCCTGCTGTAATAAATGTATCAAATAGCATTCCCATCCAGCTAAAGAGGAACGCAGTAATTTTGTATTTAAAGATAAATCCAATGATGGGTACGCTGGTCTTTGCTGGCAACCAGATAGATAAAGGTAAAGCGCGAAATAGCCAGTCATAGTTTATTTTGGCTATCCCCGCGTAAAAATAGACAATCGCGATTTGAAGCTTAAATAGGTCAATACACCATCGGCTCACCATCTTTTGATGCAGTGAGGGATTGCGAATGACGTCCAGCGAAAAGTAGCGATTAGCCGGAACCCATATCATCAAAAATGCAACAATGCTTACAAAGTAGTAGTGATTTAGATAATAGGTGATATCGATCAACTCTACGTAAGTAAAGCACAGAAAGAATACCACCGCAAAAAGTCTGTAAAACCATCCCAATACAATAGCCACGCAAGCTAATGCCATGAGCCCAAAAATTGTATACATCCCCCAACGTGATAAGGGTTGTACCCAATCAAAGCCGTAATAGCTGAAATGAAGTATAGGTTCCACCAATTGAGTATCAACCCAACCCAACCACATGTAGCGCAGGGAACTAAAGAGCATGGACAATCCAAAGGCTATGCGAAAGGTAATCAATGGAGCAATCGAAGTCGGTCGCTCCATATAATTAATTAATCTTTGATATAGATTTAATCTGTAAGTCAATTAAGTACAATGTTAATCTCCATCACCTGAATTATACGTGATGCTAATTCCTAGCAATGAACTCATCGAACTCTTGAAATTTGCGGTGTTATTTTGCAATTCATCTCTAAGAATCCTGACCTGTTCAGTCCCGGCATTCTCAGACAATGGTCCCTGAGGAATGGACGCAATGGCATTATCTATTCTGTTGATGGCTTCCTTTGTTGTAGTAACTAGTTCAGGGCCTCCCACGACAGATTCCAGGTACTCCTCGAAACCGATGATATCCTGACCACTTCGAGTTAATCCGAACCATATATTTTTTGAATTCTCAAAATGTTCTACAATTAGATCCCGTGACATTCCACTGTAAAATGCCTCTACCAAAGAACCGTCTACCTCTTCCTGACCGGCAGTAAGTCCAGCAGGTAATTCGATTTTAAAGTTCTTCATGATCTCATAGTCTTTGACAAATTCGTTGTAATACTGGGAGATGGAGCTACCAGCAGCTGTTCCATCACTGTTGATAAAATCTTGAATATAAGTAGAATTCCATTCCTCAACGATACGATCAAAGGTAGTCTTTAATTCATCTATGGTAAGGAGTAAGTAGTCTTTTCGATTCTGATCAAAACCATCAATGATTTCGATATCAGAGATTCCATTACCATAGATTAAGTACTCTACTGTATAAAATCCTCGCACATCGCGGTCAAAGCTATTGGCCAGATCAAAGTCTGTCGTGATAATATTTTGTTCCACTTTATCTTCACTTATGGGAAATGCTCCCAAAACAGAAGCATATGATCCTAATAATAAGTTGGCTGGACCAAAACCAAAAGCTGAACAATGTTGGTGGTCTTGTACCGCCACAGCCCATGCCGCTCTTAAGGTGGCAAGATTTTCTGTAGTGCTAGATTGCGTAAAAGTCTTAGCGGCATTTTCTAGCTCACTAACACTTGATTGAAGGGACTCGAAATTAGGGATGATGAGATTATTTGCCACACTTTCCAACATAGCTCCTCTATCGAAGTCTGGATCAACAGTATCATTGTCATCATCACAGGAAATAAATCCAATGGCAAATATTAATGCAAAAAAAATATTACCTGTTAACGTTTTGTAGTTGAGTGTAATAATACTTTCCATAGTATTGATGGGTTAAAGAATTCATAAGTTAGAAGAAACCTTACCGTGATAAGCAGTAAGGTTTCAAAAATAGATGCTTAAAAACGATTAAGGGTTATTGTTGACAAAAAACCCTGTTACCTCCGTGTCTGTAAATCCATAGATTGATTGGATATTATCTATCACCTGATCGAGGTTGGCGAGCAGGGTAACCTCATTCAAAAGCCTGTAACTTTCAGGAGTTTCGCCGGCAGGTGCTAGTAATAACTCAAGTATATCATCAATTTGCGAATCTGTGATCAACTTTTCGCTGATCCCTCTAAATCCATGGGCAAAGCCCACCCCTTCAGCATACGAATGGAGTGCATTCCCAAGTGCTGCGTTCTTCTCTTCTCCATCAGGTAATAAAGAAGCTTCCTGCAATTGTAATTTTGATGCATTACAATAGTAAATAACGGTAGCAAAATTTGATTTTTCCCAGTTTTGCAAATAGTCAGCCAGTGCTTGATCACGTTCATCATTAAACTCACTTCCTGCTTCAATAGCAGCTTTTGCGGTTATCAAGTTGGTACGTATATCATAAAAAAATCCTGTTTCATTAACAAGATCTGATCTTCTTCTGGAATACGTTGCCGCTGCAGTGGCTTTAGCGGGATCGAAGTCAATGTCTGCACCATGTATTTCTATTAATTTATCGATGGCCGAACTATTACTTAGGTCCCCGTTGATCACAGTTAAGGCGTGATTGTACAAAGCTGCTCCAAAAGACCCTTTTTGAACCGTTTGCTTTAGCTCGAGACCATTTTCGTCAAGTAGCCTCGATCCTAGCAGCCCACCATCTTCATCAGGAGAGGGAGTACCCGTTCCAGGGTTTTGAAAAGGAGTAGGTGAATTAGCTGCTTTTACCACCTCTATCAGCCATTCTTCAATCAAAGTACTGTAGCTGGGTAATGTTACTGATGCAAGCGTAGCTGGATAGGAAATATCTGCTACAGGTGTACCCTGTGCATTTGCCTCAGCTGAACTGATTGCCGATGTCAAAGTGGATAGCTCATCAATAACAGTGTTTTCCGCTACCACGTTCGCGTCATACGATGCTGAAACGTATTCAGTTGGGATATTTAGTGTAGGACTAGGATCGTCATTATCCTCATCGTCACAGCTTATAACAGCAACTGATAGGAGTATAATAAAGTACCAATTTTTAATTTGCATGTTTATTTAGTTTGGTTGAACAGATTAAACTAGAATTTAGACACCAAAGTTAACATTTATCTAGACTAAGTCTAAATAAATATGTACTTTATTTAACCCTAGCATTGTTATAAACCAAAAGAGAGTAGATGGAGGAAGCCTGTACTTGAGGCTTCCTCTCTGTAAATGATACGATCAATCAGTGATATAAATCTTACCCGCAGGTAGATATCTATCATCGATTTCCAGGCGGTATACATACAAGCCTTCTGCCAGTCCGGTTATAGGTATCCGGTTTTTTAGCTTATTCAGTATGACCACTCTGACGGTTCTGCCTGTGAAGTCCATTAGCGTAAGTCTGAGGTTGTTATTGGGTACATCTGTATCCTGTTGCTCTACGATGATGATGTCTGTGGCAGGGTTAGGATAAACATGAATTTGCTCAGCCAATGCTGTTGCTGAATCTACTCTGGCATTTTTAAATGCTTCAGCTTCAGCTTCTTCAAAGGTCCCATCACAACTGAGTAGGATTTGTGCCGGGAGTATGGATGCATTGATATTAGCTCCTGTAACATTGGTATTCCATCCATTGATCGAACCGCAGTTGTTACCGTTCCACATGTGATTGGGTTGACCGCCGCTACCAGACCAGTTGATCTGATTATTCCGGACGGTATGATTCCCACATTGTGGTGCCTGGATGCTCCATACATACAGTCCTACATTGGTGAAGCTTTGTGCACGAGCATAGACTTTATTGTTCTCCATCGTAATGTTGGTGCCACCGGCAATCGCGATACCATATTGACCCGGGTCGACTAGGATATTATCTCTTACGACCACATATCCCCCTCCCAGATCGCCAGTCATGATCCCTCCGCCACTTTTACTGGGGCCACCTCCGCGGATCCAGTTGCCGATTATCTGGATGGGATCCTCGGCTGTACCCTGCGATTTGTACAGATTGATAGCATCCTCCGGATAGCTCTCGCCCAGAATATTTTCTGAAACATTGTAATTGATCCGGTTGCCGCCACCGCTTACCTGGTGAAACTGGACCAATTGCCCACGGGGAAATGGGCCTCTGACATTTTGGGCCTCAATATGTGTTACACTGACTCGTTGACTGCTGTACGCTACCACAGCTGTAGCTACATTGGTAATGTAGCAGTCACGGATCGTCACATTTGTACAGCTTTTCAATTCTATGCCACTGAGCACTGCACCTGTAATTTTACAGTTTTCAATAGTCACGTTGCTGCAATTGCTGAGCTGAATAGCATTGTCCCTGGAGGTATTAATCTCGAGGCCACTGATGGTGAAATTGCTCTGTCCATCGCGAATGACCGCTTCCGATGGTGTGTAAGGACCACAATATTGTGATCCAGGGATTTCCTGTGCTACAACTAAAGCATAGCTTAGCCATAATACCCCAAAAATGAACAAACGAAAATCTCTCATGCTTGATAAGTGATGTTAATAGGTTTTGAAAATAGTTGCAAAGGGCTTCCTGGAGCGCACGGATTTCATGCACCCAAATTGAGTTGTTACAAAGAGTTAATTTGTTTCGAAATAGGGTTTAGTTAGATATCCCGCTTACGGAGTGTTGTGATGCATGATGTTAGGTAAAAAAAGCGGGTAGGTTTTAGAAGTGCTCCATGCATGTGAGTATTGGGACAGAATAATGAAAGGATAAAATGCTTTAAATAGATTGTATGGTTCCATGTAAGGTACTTGCATTAAATGAACATGGCTTTCATTAAGCTGTTACTTAGCAAAATTACGGGAAGAAAGCTAACAGGTTACAATGGGAGAAAATAATACTTTGAAAGGGTAGTAATTTCAGGAACTACGTAATATGATTTAAAGATGGATAGTGTCTGATATTAATTGATACAGGGAGGGTAACTATTTAACAGGGTAACTATTTAACAGCGGATTCTTGCGAAAGATCTGGCGCGTCAATATGTCTGAAACAACCCGAGATTTTTTGTTTGACTTTTATCATTTGGAGGTCTCTTTCGGAGAAATTATTTTTAAATGGTACTTTATATCGCATAAGAGTCTCATAATATCGTTAATGTATTCTCTAAAGCATTTTATGGAATCGGCTTTTTGCTGGCGAAGGCTTTTTTACAACATGCACAAACCTGCACTTCTTAGGGTCCCTTGAAGTCTGGAGAATCCACCATCTTTAGGTTGGTACCTTAAAGTATTCTTGATGAATTGAATGAAGCTTTGGCTGCATGATGAATATTTTTTTGAATAAAAAATGTAAATTTAACATCGGATCAATAAACCCCTAAAAAATGTCTGCAATCAATCAACCCATGATAGGGAAAGGCATATACGCCATAGCTGAGTTAGCCAAACTCCTGCAACTGCCTTACAAGCGGGTCAGTAAATGGATATCCCATTATTGGGACGGTGAGTTGGGAAAGGCTTTCAAAATACAGTATACCTGGAAAAACGGAGCCTCTAAGGCTGTGAACTTCCAGACCCTCATCGAATTATATGTCATGATGACATTCACAGAAGCTGGGGTGAAAACCCGTGAAGTGTTGAAAGCACATCAGACCCTCAGTAAATGGTATCGAAATCCCTTTCCCTTTGCTTTGCAGGAAGTGATTCAATCCATCCATACTGATGGCAAAAAAATATTCATTATCAAAGGTAAAGACGTGATTACCTTGGATGGAGGTCATCAGCTGAATATGGATTTTATTTATCTATTCTTCAAAAAACTGGAATTTGACACTGAAAGTCTGGCTGTGAGATACTGGCCCATGGGAAAAGACCGGAATATTGTAGTTGATCCAGAGCGAAAACTGGGGCATGCCGTTATCGCATCTCACAACATTTATCCTGAAACCCTATATTTCCATTACAAAGCAGGAGATCCTATTCCCTATCTGGCTCATATATATCGTTTGACAGAAGCTGAAGTAAAAGATGCCATTGATTATTGTGAAGCGGCATGATTATTTACCTAGATGAAAATCTGCCCATGCATCTAGCAGAAGGATTTCAGATCATTCAAGCTCCTGAAAACCTAAAATCTGGATATGACATATCAGTTGCCCACATTACTTCCGTGTTTTCTAAAGGGATCAAAGACGAAGAGTGGATTCCTAAACTCAAAGCACAGCGAGCTTGTGTCATTACGCAGGATCTGAACATACAAAGAAGACAACATGAGCTTACGCTGTATAGGCAATACGAACTGGGTATGCTTTTTCTGAGAGGACCTAGCAAAAAACAGGGCATGAGTGTTTGGCAGATTGTACAGACACTTGCCAAACATTGGCTGGAGATCACCCGGATTGCGATGGAAGAGCAACGACCTTTTGCTTTTCAGGTCACCCTGACACGGAAAATAAAAAGGTTGAATGGAGTGTAAGTAAAACGGAAAAAGTACGATGAAGCGGCTCAGCGCAATCGAGGCCTTTTGATAGGTCTGCAATCAATCCAAATGTATCCGTCCGGGCAAGGACGTATAGGCTAGGGCTTGAAAACGCCTGATCTTTGTCTTATCCTAGCCTAGGTGCATCTGTGGAATTCTCATCAGAGGAGTGAGCACTGAGCTGCAAACAACTGTTCTCTGCGCTGGGGCAAGTTCCGGATGAGGCTGCCACGGGTGAGGGAGCAGCTCCT
>CAYXVE010000014.1:0-89114 GCA_964468435.1 uncultured Bacteroidia bacterium
AGCGATTGCTGAATTGTTCGTTTTGAGACATATTGATTGGTTTGATCGTAACTTAGCCTATAAATAACACAGGCTGGAACGATTTTACAAAAATTTCCAGGATCATGTAGTCATAAGGGGCATAATTACTATTCCTCGCCCAAAATTTCCTGAACTTTATCGATACATATCTGAAGGGTGCCAGATATAGTCCACTCGGCCAGCAATGGAATTTATCCAGAATGTTATTTTAAATATAAGGTTGTCGCATTACTTACATGTAGCAAACCCCAAGTATGCCAAAATGACACCATTAAATCTATCTTGAATGCCAAAACAACATTAAAATATTACTTATTGACACACTATTGCATTTGATATATATCTTGTCCTGAATGAAGTAAATAATAAAACTAACAAGATGCTAACGTGCTCCCATTTCACTCTTGATTTCCATATGGCCAACCAGATTATATATGCCCAATATGAGCACACCAAAGGCTACCGCACCTACAATCAAGGCAGTGTTAGTAATCCCCTCAGCCGAAAAGGAGATGCGAATGAGTATGGTAGAAATAATAAAACCTGAGTTTCGTATCAACTGACTATAGCTTTCTGTATACTTAAGTGATATGATCAGGATAAACACATCCGCCAGGATCAGTACATTGAAAAATTCATTGTAAAATATATTATTGACATCGGAGAGGTCTGTTACCAATCCCATATTGAATTTTCGGGCTTCTATAATCCAGTCAGTGAGACTGTAAACCGCCAACCCTATCAGCACAGGTATCAATAGCAGACTGATCACCCTTTTAAAGGTAATGAATTTCTCCAGTTTAGGAGGGGTTTTGAACTTGGGACGCTTGAGGTTGAAAAAATAAAACAAATAGATCAATAGAAATAGTAATAAGAAACCTAACATATCAAAGGTCAGCTGTATATTATAATTATTTTCAAACCAGTGTGAAGCATCTACATCCATCTTTACAATATCCTTGTAAATACGCCTAATCAAAATGAGCGATATAATCTCATATTGCTTAGCTATAGAAGTACTAAATGAGTCGGGTATATAATACACCAACAGAAATACTTCATAAATCAGAATAAAGGAAAAAGGTGTGTAGATAGCGGAGGTAGTGCTTCCGAACAAATCTTTTGCGGATTCAGGTGTAATAAAAAAGCCCCACTGGTGTGCCAAGATTAGTCCCAAATGTATAAAAAAGCCTGTAATTGACAGAAACAGGATGATTACCTCTACCTTGGATTTAACCTCTTCCTGGAAAATATGGTTGAAAAGCTGGTTTATTCGCTGGGTCATGTTTATCATAACAGACGTGTATATCACGAAGTTGGAAAAAATCTCAATTTTCAGTATCTAACTCGACTTTTGAGGTCTGTATTTTAAATGATATACAGATCTGTAAGCGCCTGGATCAATAAAGAATGTATCAACTTCTTTACGGGTTATTTCATCTATCAAAGGAAGAAGCGGCTGATCAACTTCAAATAGTCTGACCAGTGCATTCTTTACTTTTTCATCCCATTCTATGTAGTACATATCTACATCTTCGGGTCTCACCACCCGGCGGCATGTTACATTTCCACAACTCAGTGGTATAGGTTGCTCTATATTGAACAACCCATATTCATCAGTTATCTGTTCACCGGGTTGAATATCTCTGATAGCTATTTCGAAGCCATATCCTGTACTGATGGTATTGCACTGGCAACAGTGGTTGACGTACTTAGCAAAATCCCAGCTAATGATACGTATTCCCAACTCATCTATGTAAGAATACTTCTCGATGTATTCCTGCATTGAGGGAGTAAACAACAGAAAATCAGTAGGGGAAATCTGTATTTCCAGGCTATCCTTTACATAGGTTATCGTGCCACGGGGTATCTGCCCTTTGGCAAAAACCCCATAGCCGATTTCATCATTAATATATCTGAGTTCCGTCAGTGGATGTATCATGGGTAAAAAATTTGGCAATATTACGGATAAAAAAAGGATTTATCCTAACATTTTGTTATCACACCCCCTGTTAATATCCTGCTGCCTGCCCATCTTTCCTGGATTCTGATGCCCCATAATAGACACCCTCTTCCAGATCAAACATAATCGCCTGATATCCACCATAAGCTCCGGGATTGAAACCAATCTCGTGGCCCATCCGATCCAGTTGGCGCCTCACTTCATATTCAAATCCCCGCTCCAGCAATACTTTTCCTCCATCTTCCATAACACTTCCCGTCGGAGAAGAACTTCCCGTATGCCGTATACGTGGGGCATCTCCGGCCTCCTGCAGATTCATTCCAAAATCTATCATATTCACCAGGATCTGAACATGACCCTGAGGCTGCATATCACCCCCCATTACGCCAAAACTCATGTAAGGCTTCCTGTCTTTGGTAACAAATGCGGGTATAATGGTGTGAAAGGGACGTTTACCCGGTTCATATTCATTAAAATGGCCCACTTCCAGGGTAAATAATGAGCCTCTGTTTTGTAGCATAAAGCCCAATTCCCCTGGAATAATACCTGATCCCATCCCGCCGAAATTACTTTGTATGAAAGATACCATGGTTCCGGAAGAATCTGCAACAGTGAGATAAATCGTATCTCCATCTTTCAGTATACCCGCATCCAATCTACGAGAGGCTCTATTAGGATTCAGTAGCTTACGACGTTCTGCAGCATATGATTTTGAAATAAGCTTTTCGGTTGGAATATCATTGAAAGAAGGATCTGCGTAGTATTTCGCCCGGTCTTCATAGGCAATCTTTTTCGCCTCCACAAGGGTGTGTATGTATTCTGCACTCCCAAATCCCATGGAAGCTATATCGTATTCCTCCAAGATATTGAGCATCTGTAGGGCAGCAATACCCTGACCATTGGGAGGAAGCTCCCATACATCATAGCCCCTGTAATTGGTGGAGACAGGATCTACCCACTCAGAGGTATGTGAAGCCAAATCTTCGTATGTAATAAATCCACCTACTTCTTTCATATGATCAGCAATAGTCTGGGCAATCTCTCCTTGGTAATATACATCTCTTCCTCCTTCTGCGATCATCGACAAGGTACGTGCTAATCTGGGATTGCTGAACATTTTTCCTTTTTCCGGTGCCTCACCACCAGGCATGTAGGTCTCCCGGAAATGAGGCAAATCCTGCATATACCTCGCAGTACCCTGTATGTAATAAGCGATCAACTCACTCACTGGGAAACCATTCTTAGCATAGCTAATGGCAGGAGCCAGGATATCCTCCATAGGCAATTTGCCAAACTTGCCATGCAGTTCATACCAACCATCCACACATCCCGGAACCGATACAGAGAGCACACCCTGACCTGGAATACGCTCCATGCCCTTTTCTTCAAAATATGCCTTAGTCAGAGAACGCGGCGACCTGCCACTTGCGTTCAGACCATACAACTGCTGGGTTTCTGAATCCCAGACAATGGCAAACAAATCCCCGCCAATCCCACAACCTGTGGGCTCCATCAGCCCCAAGGCTGCATTCGCAGCAATTGCTGCATCAACGGCTGTTCCGCCTTTTTTGAGTATCTCAAGCGCGATCTGGGTAGCCAAAGGCTGACTGGTAGCTGCCATGCCATGCGGAGCAATTACCTCCGAACGGGTAGCATAAGATTTTCCAGTAATTCGGTCCTGTCCCATTAAATATGTGTTGATATTGGTAAACAGTAGTAATAATGATACAATGAAAATAGTGGTTCTTTGTCTAAGCATAAGAAATAGATTTTAACTGTAAAAAGGGTTGCCTTAATTTAGCCATTTAAACGGAGAATTTATGTTAAGTTTTTCTATTTCACCTATATGAACAAACGTAGCGATTACATATTCTGGGGGGTAGTCCTCTGTCTGCACCTTATCAGTGTCATTTATCAGCTACACACCCAAAACTGGTATCTCAAAGACTCTCATGAGTATATCCTCGCGGCTCAAAATATCCTGGATCACAATGTATTATACTCCGGCGACCTCAGTGATCCCCCTAGAATGGACTTCTATACCAAACGCCCTCCCCTATACTCGCTATTGATAGCCCTGGGATTGTTGATTACGGGCTCGCCAGTATTTATGATCATTATCCAGCATTTTCTCAGCATATTAAACATTTTTACTTCTTTTCGAATCCTGACGCTACTTGAACAATCACCTTCTTCATCGACTTCAACACCAGGAGTTCATTCAGGATCAACTTCGCAATACATATTCCTGGCTTTACTGATACTTTACCCAACCCAGTTTCTATATGCTGGTCTCATCATGACAGAAATACTCTTCCAAACATTGATTACTGGAGCCGCATACTGCTTGCTCAAAGCCTGGCACCAGTATCCCTTGAAATGGCTGATAATATTTACCGCTTTAGTCATGTTGTCCATGCTCACCAAACCCATTATGTACCTGTTTGCCATTCCCCATCTATTGATCCTGGGATATTTTGTGGTCAAGACCCATAAATGGTCTATCGTCTTGCTGGCCTTACTACCTGTACTAGTAGTATATGGATACCAATCTTGGAATGAACAACGTACCGGATATTTTCACTTTTCCAGTATTCAAAACCTCAGCCTGTTTCAATATACTACCTATAACTTACTTGTTCAGGAAATGGGGGAACAAGATGCCATCCAATATACTGACAGCGTTTTGTATGAATCCCTGAAACAGCCTACCTATCAGGAAGAACAAAGAATGATTGTAGAATTCTGTGTCAACACGATTCGCCACAATCTGGGAGCATATCTCAGCATACATCTAAAAGGAATGATCAATTTTTTTGTAGATCCAGGAAGATTTGATCTATTCCATTTTTTTGATATTCAGGATCAAGAAACCAGTCTCCTGAAATCTTTTAGTAAAGAGGGATATACAGGCATCTTCAGAAGTTTAAGCCAACAACCTGTAGGTATGATTGCCATTTTGATATGCGTCGGTATTGGGAATGCCACAAAACTAATTATGAGTCTGTTGTTTGTCTTTGACAAGCGTTGGGATATCCGCCACCGGTTTGCAATGCTGTTATGGATTGCATACATCTCTGGGCTTACCGGTACTTCAGGAGCCTCTAGATTTGCCGTTCCAGTGGGTATGCTACTGATAGTAATTACTACCGTTGAGTTGAACAGAATATATGCGATACTTTGCAAAAGTACTCTTTAAATCATGGGCAACACCGTATCAGTTTTCCGGTCATAAAAAAAATAGTCTGTAAGGAGCTTTTTTGAGTCGCAATACTGTGA
Organism: uncultured Bacteroidia bacterium; assembly: GCA_964468435.1. Classification (GTDB taxonomy): domain Bacteria; phylum Bacteroidota; class Bacteroidia; order J057; family J057; genus JBCCTX01. The sequence continues at coordinate 5,264 of CAYXVE010000014.1, forward strand.
AACAGTACCACAAAATAATTCTGTAAGCTGAGGTCCGTAACCACAACCCGCTCCCACCTATTTATCCACTTCTTCAAAGTCTACATCCTCTGCTATCTCATCTGGATGAACTTTGCGCTTATCAGGTTGTTTGGGAGCTTTCACTTTCACATCATCATTGATGTGTATATTTTCATGATAGGGGTCCTGCTCGTAGTTTTGTTGATAAGCCCGAGCTTGGTTTTCAACGTCTTTAGCAACGCGTTTGAGTACTGACCGGAATACATAACGAATAACATGTCTGCCAAAAAACCTAAAAAACAGCCAGACAATAAAAAAAAATGTAACGATCCACATCAAAACACTCATATCCCTTTTCCTTTTTTCTACATCATTAGCAGCTCATCGAAGGTTGTTTTTCCAGCACTTGTTGGTAAAGGGTTTCATATACTGGAACGATATGATCAATCGCGAACTTTTGGGCATGATCATAGGCATTCTGGGAATAAGTTTGCCATCTCTTTTGATCTGACAATAGGTATATGGCATCTTTTGCCATCTTATCTACATCTCCCACTGGGCTGGTGAAACCCGTATATTCGTCCACGACCAATTCAGGTATACCTCCAGCATTAGAGGCTATGACAGGCATCCCACAAGCCATTGCTTCCAGGGCTGCCAGTCCGAAGCTCTCTGTCTCAGAAGGCAATAAAAACAAATCGCCGATAGAATAAATCTCCTCAACAGCATCCTGGCTTCCTAAAAAAACGATATCATCGTGTATTCCCAATTTACGCCCCATTTCTTCTGTCGATCTACGCTCGGGTCCATCACCCACCATCAACAATTTTGCCGGCATCTGTTCAACCACCTTCTGAAAAGTAAGTACAACATCGTCAATTCGCTTGACCTTCCGGAAATTGGAAGTATGCACGATGAGCTTTTCTCCTCCCCTTGCGATCATCTGTCTGAAATGCTCTTTATTTTGACGGCGAAAGCGATGAGTATCCACAAAATTGTGAATGACATGGATATCATTTTTCACCTCAAAGTTATCCAGAGTTGCTTGTTTAAGAAAATGCGAAACTGCCGTTACAGCATCACTTTGCTCAATGGAAAACTTCACCACAGGCTCATAGCTCTTATTACGCCCTACCAGGGTAATATCTGTACCGTGCAGGGTAGTGACGATCGGCACATACTTGTTATAATCTCTCAGGATTTGACGTGCCAGATAGGCAACAGAAGCGTGAGGAACTGCGTAATGAACGTGAAAAATATCCAGATCGTGATAAAGCGCAACATCCACCATCGTGCTGGCAAGCGCCGACTCATAAGGGACGAAGTCAAATAAGGGATAATCCTTGGTACGTACTTCGTGATAGAGGAGATTTTCTGAGAAAAGATCCAACCTGATAGGCCGGCTATATGTGATAAAATGAACCTTGTGTCCAAGTTTCGCCAGTGATTTTCCCAACTCTGTGGCCACTACACCACTTCCTCCATAAGTCGGATAGCAAACAATGCCTATGTTCATGATTAATGATAGTAATTATTTCTTTAACGGTTGCCCGGGTGAAATGGTTATTTAATTCAGGTAATGAAATAACCCAGGTAATCTGACGATTGGATTCTCAAATATCTGTCTCCCAGATGACGTCAAAAAATCAATTAGCCAAAGATCAAATAGGCAAGAATAAGTACTACTCCCAGCGATACGACCAGGGCATAATTCTGTACCAGACCTGACTGCATTTTCCGGAAAACATTTCCGATAGCATTGACAGTATTTGCTACACCATTGACAACACCATCTACAATATTCTGGTCGAACCATAAAATGAGATTTTCACCCGCCCAAACAAAAGGTCTTATGATGTTACGATGATAGAACTCATCCACATAAAACTTATTTTCCATCGCATCATACATATCTCCAAAGAATGCTTTGACTTTTGCATCCCCTGCAAGGTCATGCTTGCGGTAAAAATTATACGTGAAATACACTACACCTATCGCTAATACAGCGGAAAAGGGTAATAAGAAGTATTCCCAGCTATGGTGTTCATGCATCGCATGTAGCATCCCTATATCGTTGAGTATCAACCCTTCGGCACCCTCTCCACCTTCCCGAGCCAGCCATACATCATTCAGAAGGTGAGGTATATGCAATTCATGTCCGATCAATGCAGGAATACCCGCCAATCCACCAATGATGGCCAGGATCCCTAATACCCATAATGGGATTGTCATTACAGCAGAGCTTTCGTGAGGATGCTTTTCACTGGGGAAACGCTCTTTGCCATTGAAGGTAAGATAGGTAACACGGGTCATGTAAAAAGCAGTAAGTGCTGCAGTCAACACAGCCACAACCCAAACCACAAAATATATCGCATTCTCAAACCCGGCAAAAAAGACACTAGTCAGAATCTCATCTTTGGAGAAAAAGCCTGAAAATAATGGAATACCGGCAATGGCAAGGGTAGATAGCCAGAAAGTTGTGCCTGTTGAAGGCATATATTTTCTCAGACCTCCCATCGTACGTATATCCTGAGGATCTTTTACGGTATGCATGTGCTCCATAGCATGAATAACAGACCCGGAACCCAGAAACAAACATGCCTTGAAAAAGGCATGAGTCATCACGTGAAATATAGCAGTGGTAAAAGCTCCAGCTCCCAGAGCCATAAACATGAATCCAAGCTGAGATACAGTGGAGTAGGCCAGTACTTTTTTGATATCGTTTTGAGAAATGGCTATCAATGCTGCTACGACAGCTGTCAGTCCTGCCACGACGACAACAACGACCATAACTTCTGGTGCTGCCAGATAAATAGGATGTAAGCGGGCAATCAGGTAAATACCCGAAGTTACCATTGTCGCGGCATGGATCAGCGCAGAGACAGGTGTTGGACCAGCCATCGCATCAGGCAGCCATACGTAGAGCGGAATCTGGGCAGATTTACCTGTCGATGCAATGAATATTAACAAAGCAATCCAAAATGCATGCGATTCCAACGCAGCCAGACCACCTGGAGAGAGGATCTCGTCAAAACCCAGACTTCCAATCTGACTAAAAATGATCATCATCGCTACGATCATGGCAAAATCACCTATGCGGTTTGCTACAAAGGCTTTCTGAGCAGCCTTGGCTTTTTCCATGTCTTCGTACCAGAACCCAATCAGCAAATAAGAACACACCCCTACGCCTTCCCATCCCAAAAACAATACTGCCAAGTTATCTCCCAATATTAGGTTGTTCATGGCAAAGATGAACAGATTCAGGTATGCAAAAAATTTGTAGTATCCTTTATCTCCATGCATATACCCAATGGAGTAAAGATGGATCAATGCCCCAACCCCATTTACAACCATTCCCATCAGAATAGATAGTTCATCAAGTTGATAGGCAAAACTTATATCTAGCTGCCCTACACGCATCCAGGACATAATTTTAAAGCCTATACCCCCTTCCTCAAAATTGAGGTAGGCAAAAAGAATTACAAAGAAAGGTATCGCAACTGCAAGTGAAGCGATTGCACCAATCAATGGTTCATTTTTGCGAAAGCCCGGACTGACAAAACCGAGTATGCCTAGCAGAGCTGAGCTGAATAAAGGAAGTAAAATGATCAGAGGTAACAGTAATTCCATGTACTACCACTTAAATATATTAACTTGATTGATATCGATATTGAGTTTATTTCGAAACATCGCAATAATAATCGCCAGTCCCACAACAGCCTCTGCTGCTGCTACACACATTACAAAAAATACCAGCATGGAGCCTACATTATTGCCATGCATTTTGGAAAAGGTCACCAAAGACAAGTTGACAGCATTGAGCATCAACTCTATACACATAAACACGACAATGCCATTCCGACGTATAAGAACACCTACTGTTCCCAGCGTGAACATTATAACGCATACGGCCAGGTAAGTAAATGCATTGGGGATAAACAACTCCATAAAGGTTGTATGTTATAACTGATTATGTTTATTCCTGTGAATATGTATGTTTCCGGGCGACTACTATGGCTCCGATCAAGGCCGCCAATAATATGACAGATATAATCTCAAAGGGGAATAGAAAATCTGTCATCAGTGCCCTCCCTATAGGTTCAACTTCTCCATAAGCAAATGGACCTCCCACATCCCCTTCTGAAAACCCCTGAAATGCAATCAGCATTTCTGCAATAAAGGCAATACCCAGTATGAAGGCCACTCCTCTTCCAACGTCAAATTTTCCAACTTCTTTCTCCTCTTCCAAATTCAGTAGCATGATTACAAATAGAAATAATACCATAATTGCACCTGCATAAACCAGGATCTGGATCGCAGCAAGAAATTCTGCAGAGAGTGATAAATATAATCCTGCAATACTAAAAAAATTGAGAATAAGAGAAAGGGCAGCATAAACAGTATTCTTATTCAGTATCAGCCCTATTCCTCCAGCAATTCCCAAAATTGAGAATATCCAAAAGAGTGAGGTTTGTATGGTTACTTCCAAGATATTTCAGGATTTAATCATTCAACAGATCACGGGCGTAAATATGAGTGTTTATCCCAATATATGCAAAACTGACTCATATTATTCCCCTCAAATCTATTAGCATAATGCTTTTGTTAAACAAAAAAACGGTAAGTGCTTAGGTATCACACTTACCGCTTGCTTGAAAGGAGTTTTTAGGGCCTACTTGAACAAAAATTTCCTTGTGTATAATTGTGAACCTGCCTGAAACTGTAGCAAGTACATTCCGGAAGATAACTGATCTCGGGAGATTTCCATTTTGTATGTACCTGCACCTTGTACCTCATCTGCCAACGTACGAAGTCGAGTTCCCTGAAGATCAAAGATCTGAATTTTCACTTCCTGTGTACGGTCAAGCATATACAATAGGGTAGCATATTGATGCGTAGGATTAGGATAAACACCTATAATCATCAGATTATCCAGATCATCTTCTGTATTTACAGCTACTGCCGGTGGATCAAGCGGTGCGGGAATGGCTGCAAGATCCTTAGAGGGGCTTTCCACTTCTACCTGTTCCAGATGACTTACACCATCTAAAGCAGCTAATCCGGCACCAAATTCCTCACCATCCGAAGGCTCGTCGATCCTGTCTACATGGTAGAAATTTCCCTGTGCCTGTTCACGCTGAAGATCCAGGATCAGGTATCCATGGCGATCCAGATCCACCCACTTCATATGAGGGTTGGGGTTGTTGATCCTCAGTAAGATAGGCTCCCCCGTGTTAATAATACCCTCTAGTGCGTCTGAGTTTTGCTTACCTATATTCTCATCAAAATTCGCAGCCGTAATACTGGGAGTGGTAAATTCCACAGCTACAGCACCTTCTCCCGTCTCTGGAGTGTAGTTAGGTACCAAGCTATAGTCATCCTGGGGATTTACCACAGTATCTGCCACATCATATGCAAAAGATGAGTGAAAATCTCCAGATACAATCACGGTGTTATCAATCTCATTATCTCTGATGTAGTTGATAATCTTCAATCGCTCGATAGGATATCCATCCCAGATATCGAGAAAAGTATTTTCTGCTTCCTCAAATGAAAGCCCCTGCAGAGGACCTCCCCAACCTGCATGAAACTCTGAAAACATAACCTGCGATGCCACTACCTTCCATTTAGCGATGGAAGAACCCAGATTATCCAGTAACCAGTTAAACTGCTCAGTCCCCAGAATGGAGCGGGTAGAATCCAGAAAAGTGGAATCCAGAATACTTCCAGGTTGCTTATCCCGGCCCACAATACGGGTATCCAGCATCAGGATATCAGCCATGTTGCCATAATTGAATTTTCTATAAATGGTGGAATCGGGATTTTCCCGGATGGGAATCCATTCAAAGTGCGCTCTTCTGGATTCGGCTTTCCTCCTTTCCCAGTCGCCTTCAGTATCTGGCTGGTGATTCTCAGCACCATCTTTCCATGCATCATTCGCTGATTCGTGATCGTCCCAGACAGCCATCATAGGCAGTTGCTGGTGCAATCTGCGTAAATCCTTGTCAAGCCGGTAAAGCGAATAGCGTGCTCTGTACTGGTCAAGCTCCTGAGCCTCGAAGTTTTGATGCCTACGCTCAGCCAAACTGGTATCCCCATATTGATTGACTGAATATTCATAAAAATAATCCCCCATATGCAGTACGGCATCTATATCATTCCGATCTGCAATACGTGCATAAGCATTGAAATACCCTGCCTCATAGTTGGAACAGGAAACAACTGCAAAACGAAGCTGATTGGCCTCATCGGCTTCCGGCGCTGTCTTGGTGCGGCCGATAAGCGAACTTCTGCCAAGTGCTGAAAATACATAGTAATATGTCGTATTGGGTGAAAGACCTGCTACATCAACCTTAACAGTATAGTCTCGATCAGCATTCGTGGTAAATGCTCCCGAAGCCACAATATTGTTCAGGTCTACATCTGTAGCCACAAACCAGCTTACCGGAATAGAATCCTGGGCGGTATCAGGTGTCACACGCGTCCAAATGATTACCCGGTCCTGGAGTGGATCGCCGGATGCGACGCCGTGATAAAATGGCTTGAGCCGGGCTTCAAATAAACTGGCGTCTACCAACTCCGACTCATCTCCCTGCGCCTGAGCTATAAAGGGTATTAAAGTTAATACCCACACCCAAACAGAAATCAAAACTGTAGATTTTTTCATGTGTTTCTTTTTTTACAAAGAAACATTCCGAAGAGCGCTTGTTAATTAAGAGATTGTTAAATTTTATGCAATTACTCCAGAACCGATCAGTTCATCGTCGCAATACCAGGCAGCAAACTGCCCAGGAGTAATGCCTCGCTGAGCTTCCTCAAAAATCAAATAGGCTCCTTCGGGTTCATGATACAGTACTGCTTCTTGAAGCGGTTGGCGATATCTGATCCTGACCTGATAGCTTTGTGAAGTTCCCACTGTTGTAGCCAGATCCTCTCTGACCCAGTGTATGTCGCCATGTGGAATGAATAGCCCTTTGCGATAAAGTCCTGGATGATGATCTCCCATTCCCACATAAACTATGTTTTCCTCCACATCAGTACCGATTACATATAAGGGTTCTGACTTACCCCCCACATTCAGCCCTTTCCTTTGTCCTATGGTAAAATAATGTGCCCCCTGATGTTTCCCTACTACTTCTCCATCATGAGGTAGGTAAATATAAGGCATGGAATGATAACGCATCAGAGATCCTCGATCTGCTTCTAACCCTCCAGCAGGAACCAAGGCCCCATATTTTGGAGAATAGGCAGGTATCTCAACAATTTCGCCTGCTTTAGGCATAAGTTTTTGTTGAAGGAAATCGGGCAGACGGACTTTTCCCACAAAGCATAAACCCTGCGAATCTTTCTTATCGGCGGTTACCAGCCCAATATCTTTGGCGATATCCCGGACCTCAGGCTTTGTCAGTTCCCCCACGGGAAACAATGCTTTGGATAACTGCTCCTGACTGACCTGACACAAAAAATAACTTTGGTCTTTGTTACTATCTCTACCGGCTAAGAGCCGGTGTACAAGTTGTCCGTCTACTTCAATAGTCTCCTTTCTGCAATAATGACCTGTAGCCACATAATCCGCCTTCAATCGCATAGCTGCCTTGAGAAAGATATCAAACTTGATCTCGCGATTGCACAGTACGTCTGGATTAGGCGTACGCCCCCGCTCGTATTCCGCAAACATATAATCCACAATGCGTTCTTTATACTCCGCACTTAGATCTATTGTCTGGAAAGGAATACTCAATGCCTGAGCGACTATCATTGCATCATTACTGTCTTCCAGCCAGGGGCAATCTCCGCGGATCGTAACCGACTCATCATGCCAGTTTTTCATAAACATACCGATTACCTCATATCCCTGTTGCTTCAGCAGATATGCGGCCACACTGGAATCCACCCCTCCCGAAAGTCCCACGACAACGCGTTTCATATCTTTTCCTCTTCTTGTTATAGATGATCAGCAAAAGCAGACAAACAAAATTACGAAAAAATGCACACAGGGTTAAGGTATCTGTACCTTATCCAGCAGCATCTTCACACAATCTTGTGGGGTAATATCCTCCGCCTCTGCTTCATAATTCAGGATAAGTCTGTGATTCAATACATCCATGGCCATAGATTTGATGTCTTCTGGCAGTACATAGGATCTGCCTTCCAGCAGTGCGAGTGCTCTGCCTCCCAGATTCAGTGCCAGACTAGCACGTGGGGATGCACCGTACTCCAGGTACTCATGCAGTTCACTAAGCTGATATTCTCCGGGATTACGAGTAGCAAGGACCAGATCTACAATGTAATCCTCCAGTTGCTCAGAGATCCGGATATGATCTACGAGACTACGCAATGCCAGAATTTCTTCTTTAGAAAGTACAGGCTTGATCGACAGTACCGGACTCGTCTTGGCCATACGCCTCATGATCTCTTTTTCCTCCTGCTTATTAGGGTAATTGACATATACCTTCATCATGAAGCGATCTACCTGCGCTTCGGGCAAGGGATAGGTTCCCTCCTGATCTAATGGGTTTTGAGTAGCTAGCACCAAAAAAGGGTTATCCAAGGGAAAGGTCTCTTCCCCGATCGAGACCTGTTTTTCCTGCATGGCTTCAAGCAATGCACTCTGGACTTTTGCAGGAGAGCGGTTGATCTCATCGGCCAAAATGATGTTGGAAAAAATGGGCCCCTTTTTGACCTCAAACGCTGAAGCCTGCTGGTTGTAGATCAACGTACCAATCAGATCTGCGGGAAGCAGATCTGGAGTAAACTGTATTCGACGGAAATTCAAATCCAACGCTCTTGCCAATGAACTTACCGTAAGAGTTTTGGCAAGCCCGGGAACTCCTTCCAGCAACACATGACCATTGGCCAGAACTCCGATAAGCAAGCGGTCTACCAGCTTATGTTGGCCAATAATGACACTCCCCATGGTCTCACGCAAGATATTTAGTCTGTTGACACCGACGGAAATAGCTTCCTCGATTTCCTGGTGTGTTTTGGGAGTGGAGTTCTGGAGCATGGATAATAAAACTGGGGCTTCTGGGTAACTCATCGGCAAAAAATGCTAAATTCAGAATATAAAGGTAATAGATTCGAAGTATTAAGATCAACTTTTTCAAATTTACATGGATATAAACGAGTCAAAGCCCTAACTATTCGATCACCTAAAAAATAAGACTTATGCAGGCACCGCCCATATTGTGGACACCTGATGATACATTACGCCAACAATCCCATATGATTCACTATCTCGAATGGATCCATTATCAATATAATTTGTCGCTGAAAAATTATCACGATCTCTGGAAATGGTCGGTGGAGCATGTGGCTCTATTCTGGGAATCCATTTGGAAATACTATCAGGTGCAATCAGACACAGATTACGAATCCATTCTGGAAATGCCCGATATAGGCATGATCGGTACCAAGTGGTTTTCTGGAGCCAGGGTGAATTATGCAGAGCACCTCTTCAGGAATGCTACAGAAGCACACCCTGCGATCCTGTTTCAAGCAGAACATACAGCACTTAAGGCGATCAGTTGGCGGGAATTACGCGATCAGGTCTCCAAAGTCGCTGCATTTCTCAGAGATAATGGAGTCCGTATCGGCGACCGGGTAGTCTCTTATATGCCTAATATACCCGAGACCCTGGTTGCCTTTCTAGCGGCTCAGTCGCTGGGAGCTATCTGGTCGAGTTGCTCGCCAGACTTTGGCGCTGAGAGCGTGATCGAGCGCTTCCAACAGATCGAGCCTAAGGTAATCCTGGCAGTTGATGGCTATCCCTATCATGGCAAACATTTTTCTAAAATAGACGTCGTCAATACTCTATTAACAGAACTAAAAACGCTGGAACAAATAATTATTTGTAAATATACCCAGGGCGGGAGTTCTACGGAGCTATCAACTCAGCTTCCGGTGACTACCTGGCAAACGCTTATGGATCGTCCTGCCAGCGAGTTGGAATTTGAACAGGTGCCCTTTGCGCATCCCATGTGGGTGTTGTACTCCTCTGGTACGACAGGTAAACCCAAAGCTATCACCCATAGTGTTGGGGGGATTTTACTGGAGCATCTCAAGGCTCTGGGCTTACATCATAACTGCCAGCCAGGCGATCGCTTTTTCTGGTATTCTACTACGGGATGGATGATGTGGAACTACGCCAATGCGGCGTTGCTACATGGATCTACGGTAGTCATTTACGATGGTGCCGCTACCTATCCTAGTACAGATGCTTTGTGGAAACTGGCTCAGGAAGCTGAGATCACCCATTTCGGAGCAGGAGCAAGTTTTTACATCCATTGTATGCGGGAGGGATTGAGTTTTGGTGAAAATGATTTCCCGAAGCTACAGTCCATAGGCTCTACCGGTTCTCCCCTCATCCCCGAAGCATTTAGGTGGATTTACAAAGGGATCAAGAAAAATGTATGGTTAATATCCCTAAGTGGAGGGACAGACGTATGCAGTGGCTTTGTGGGGGGAAGTCCTATTTTGCCTGTTTATGAAGGAGAAATACAGTGTAGAATGCTAGGGTGTGCTGTGGAAGCATATAATGAATCAGGAGTAAGTGTGGTGGAGGAACTAGGAGAAATGGTCATCACCAAGCCTTTGCCCTCCATGCCTATCTATTTTTGGGGAGATGAAGAAAATATGCGATATCAATCCAGTTATTTTGAGATGTATCCAGGCATATGGCGACATGGCGACTGGATCAGGATCACTTCCCGAGAAACCTTAGTCATTTATGGACGTTCGGATGCTACGCTCAACCGGGGAGGCGTAAGAATTGGAACCAGTGAAATCTATCGAGCAGTAGAAGCTATTCCTCAAATCAAAGATAGTATCGTAATTGATATAGATCAGAAAAAAGGGTTTTCTGAAATGTGGCTGTTTGTGGTTTTGGAAGAAGAAATCGCCCTGGACGAAACTCTCATCCAACAGATCAGGAAAGAATTGCGCACCCGCTATAGCCCACGGCATATACCTGATAAAATACATTCAGTCGGTGCAGTCCCTTATACGATCAGCGGTAAGAAGATGGAAGCCCCCATCAAGAAGATTTTTATGGGCCATGAGATTGACCAAAGCATCAGCAAGGATGCCATGAAGAATCCGGAATGTCTGGAGGAGTATGTGAAGTTGGCAGGGAGCAAAATATAACATCTCAGATTTTTCTATCTCACCTTGCTTCATATTGCAGTTTCTACCCTGTAAGATTAGGCATATCATAAAGTACTACATCATATTTATAAATAAATGATCACAGCCCCATGATCATGTGATAGATAGATAAGCCCCCCGAATTTCTCAATAAGAACTTATGCCCCCCTTGACCCACAGCACATGCTCTGTAACGGTGAGGGTTTGAGAAATGTACTATTCATTGCCCCGTCCTACCCCCTTAACTGGATAGTGCGTTGCACAAAGTATGGCAGGTACAAGTTTCATGGAATATCTAATCTCAATAATCGAGGTTTCAGCTCCACGGGTCGAACCATACTCAACACCTACCTAAAGTTCATACACCTTTAATCAACCTGTGAGACCCTTCCTGCACAAAATAATACAAACAGCCCATACCAGACTCCAGATGCTGTGGTTAGTATGAAGCAGAATATATCAAAAATTCAATTCTTTTAGTTTATGTTAAAAATATATTTGTATTTGTATTATTAAGTTTACGTAATATATAAAATAACATAATAACTTGAATCAGCATGGTTAAGCAATTGGAACCCAAAGTCCTAAAGAAAAATGAAGGTGAGTTGTTAAAAGTACTTGCCGACAACATCACAATAAAAGTAGATGGGGATGATACCGGTGGACTTTTCACAGTAGTGGAAACCAACCATGATACATATGCAAGTGTACCACCACTACCACGAAAATGAAGACGAATTGTTTTACGTAGTAGAGGGCAAGGCGGAATTTATCGTAGATGGAAAACCTTTCATTGCCAGAGAGGGAGATACAATCTATGGCCCCAGGAGAGTACCTCATGGATACCGTTTCATTAAGCCTACGAAAATGGTCGTTACCATTTGTCCTTCGGGGTTTGAACGTATGTTCAAAGAAGTCCACAACATGGAAGACCAGTCCAATCTGGAGGAGGTAATTGGGGTTTTCAATTCAAAGAGATAGGATTCATCTCAAATACTTCAAAAACCAAGGAGGAGATTATGATTAATCTGAAAATTCCTTTGTTTTGCTGTATGTTTTTATCTACATAACTAATACATCTATATGAGAACTGCAGAAATCCACACTCCCAAAGGGATAATGAAAGTTGAATTTTATGAACAGGATGCGCCTGGAACTGTGGCTAATTTTATTAAACTGGCTTCTGAAGGATTCTACGATGGACTTACCTTTCACAGAGTAATTCCCAACTTCGTCGTACAGGGAGGATGTCCTCATGGAGACGGTAGAGGGGGACCAGGGTATTCCATCCCTTGTGAGCTAGAAGGCGAACTTCAATATCATGACAAAGGTGTCCTTTCTATGGCCCATGCAGGAAGAGATACCGGTGGATCTCAGTTTTTTATTTGCCTCAATCGCCAAAATACTCAACACCTGGATAGGAATCATACATGCTTTGGTAAAGTAATAGAAGGAATAGAGGTAATTGATCAACTTCGTCAAGGGGATAAGATGGATAAAGTGGTGATTGTAGAAGAATAATTATCATAAGGAAGTCTCAAAAGTCGACTTCCTTCATGTACTTGTTTATGCGTTTTTAAAAATGCTTCGCCCATTTTTAAAAACGCATAAACCATGCTCTAATCTATGCACATAATGAGCAGATTTTTAACAAAAGCTCTTTAATGGAATCCCATTAATTTTTTCATTTCTTAGCCATTGACGTTCCCATCCGCTCATACATGATTTCTCCCCCCACAATCGTATAGTCCACTTGGGTATTGAGGATTTGATTATCAGGTACGGTCATTAGATCCTGAGAGAAAACCGTAAAATCAGCGACTTTCCCTACCTCGATAGACCCTTTTATATTTTCTTCAAACCCACCATAAGCAGCATCAAGCGTATAGGTTTTTAATGCCTGATCACGAGTCATTTTCTGATCGGGTTCATAGCCCCTTTCCGGTGTCCCAGCCAGTGTCTGACGGGTTACGGAAGCAAAGAAGCAGGCAATGGGATCAATAGGTTCCACAGGAGCATCTGTACCATTAATGATAGTAGCCCCTGAATCAAACAGCTTTTTCCATACATAAGCACCCTGCTCAATGCGCAACCTACCTAGGCGATCGATCGCCCATGGGCGATCTGAGGCCATGTGTATGGCCTGCACAGAAGCGATCACGCCTAGCTGCCCAAACCGAGGTATATCCTTCGGATCTATATGCTGTGCGTGCTCTACACGAAATCTATGGTCATCCGTAGGAATCTCTGTTAGTGCCTTTTCATACTGATCTAATACCTCACGATTGGCACGATCTCCTATCGCATGTGTACATACCTGGAATCCATGCTCTAATCCTTGTTGAGAAACCTTATAAATGAGATTCATATCTGAAGTTGCATGTCCTACGTGCCCTTCCCGGTCTTCATAAGGAGCTAAAAGCCATGCGCCCCTGGAGCCTAAGGCTCCATCAGCATAGAGTTTGATCGCGCGAATAGTAAGTCTACCGTCTGGATCAATTTGAGGACCCTTTTCATACCAGTTGGCTAGTAATGCACTGTCTCTGCCATGAAGCATCACCCACATACGGACATAAAGTTTGCCCTGGTCGAGGAATTCCTGATACAAATCGATCGTAGATTGTCCAGCCCCAGCATCATGAAAGCTGGTAATTCCATTTTCCATACAAGCCTGCACAGCCAGTTCGAGCGCTTGGCGGTCTTTCTCATCCGTAGTCGAAGGGATATTACGACTGATCAACCCCTGGGCCAGTTCGTTGAAAATACCTGTGGGATTTCCGGATTCATCTTTGATGATCTCTCCATCATCAGAAAATTCTGTTGCAGCCGTAATGTCTGAAATTTCCATAGCTTTGGCATTGGCCATAGCTGCATGCCCGCTAGCATGCTTGAGATACACAGGATTGTCTGGAGATACTGCACTCAAGGCATCATGTACAGGAAAGCCTCTTACCCATCCTTCCCGGCCATCTACTGACCATTTGCTTTGATGCCAGCCTCTGCCTATGATCCACTCTCCGGGAGCTGCAACTTTGGCTGCCGAATCTACCTTCTCGATCAGTTCCTGGTAACTACGCACGAGATTCAAATCCAGATTCAACTTAGCATAACCCAGTCCCATCATGTGTGCATGGCTTTCAATAAATCCTGGTGTCATAGTTTTACCCTCCAAGTTCATAACTTCAGTAGCTGGTCCTTGATACTTCATCGCGGTGGCAGAATCTCCGGCATACAAAATTTTGCCATCAGATATTGCTACTGCTTCTGCCATAGGCTGGTCCGGGTTGACGGTGTAGATATTTCCACCATAAATAATCATGCCTGCATCTGCCCCTGAATGGGGTTGACAGGACCATAAGCTTGTCAGAATACTCACAGAAAGTACAAAAGCAATTCTCTTCATCTTGTTTGGTGTATTATTTGGTCTGAAAAATGTTCTTACTATTCCCCCATTCTATCACTCCAATACTCGATAGCACGTCGTACGAAGGAGTATGCCGGCAGGCTGGTTGGTCCATAGAAAAATGGCCTACTTAATGAAGTCTTTTAAACTAGAAATTTGACTCATCCGGCATGTTGTTAAACGATATAAATATTATTTTCTCACTACTTAATCGACTTCAAAGGAAAGTGGACAGATACTATCGCGATGGAATAAAAAATCCTCCACGATCATAGATGATCTGTTCGAGTTCGAGCATGGCTGCCAATGCAATCTGGCTGTAGTTCTGCGAGGCATTGCCAAAACGGCCGTAATTGTTCTGCCACATACGCTGTATCAACTGAATACCTCCATATACTGGTCTGAGACTTCTCATAAGACGGCTGATTGTACGTGGGCCTGCATGATAGATATGCAATACAAACAACCTGAACCACAATTCATCTTCCCGGTACTCTATCTCATGGCGTTCCAAGATAGAACGGGCAGCTGGCAAGCATACCCCTTTGATAAAACGGGCAGCTCCTCGTGCTGAGGGTTCAAAGTACACGCGCTGATCCAGTTCCTCCGTAACAATCAATCCCTCACTACGGGCAATGTCACTCATCAACTGAAAAGGACCCTTGGCTCCAACTGGGGATACTCGCATCTCGCCCGGACTTTCGATCAACAGGATGGCCTGTGCATACCAGGGATCTGTTCCCTCACTCAAAAAGATAGAAATAGCCCGATGTATATCCGGCAAAATGCGCTGAATCTGATAATAGTCGCTCCTACCCTGCGTTACGTACAATCTGTATTCACCGGGAATACCTAAAGCAGTCTGCACACTATCTTTATACATACTCCTTTCGGTTACGCTCAATGTATCATAGGATAATGTAGAAAGGCTATTAATGATCTCTCTCGTTTCTGCTACATTCAACAGACTAAAATTAGGAGAAAGGTTCATGATCATTCTCCAGAATTTCACTTGCTGCAAATGAACCCAACCTTGTGCATAAATGTTGGTATCACTGACAAAACAATAAGTCATAGTATCATTGACAAATCCTATATCCAGCACCTGTTCCTCATCAAATGATTGCCCCTTCCCAATCACGCAAATTCCCCCAAGAAATATAAGCAGGTACCATCTCATCAAAATTTTCATGTAGATAAAAGCACTATTTAGCATGTGTAAAAATCAGATAAAATTTTGCACAAAAACGATATTCATACATTGCTTTTTTGATAAAAAACAATTAATATATATTTTTATAAACATAATAAATAAAATTAATATTAATCACTAACAGCAATAATGGGTTTACAAAATTTTAGCGCTCAAAAAAGACTTGCTCACATTGACCGCACGCTTCACTTTTCCCCTGGTTACTACGATACCCAGGAAGAACTGGATGATCTACGCCAGGAGCTTACTTTTGCTCAAAGAAGAATCAAAAGACTCAAATGGGGTCTGGCTATATTTGCCGCCTATTTCGTATTCATTACACTTACATATCTTTTAAGAACCAATATTCTGTAGGTTATTTCCCAGCAACACAGACCTTACTATACTTAGTAAAGTTGTTGTGAAATTACAGTTCAATCTGAAATACAAAAAGTTATAATTCAATTTATCTTTCAGAGGGTAGTTGTCTTTTCGCAACAACTTTTTTATTTCACCGCTCTGATCATTTCCCTTTTCCCAGGAGGCCCTGGCAGTTTTTCCACCTGAAATCCAGCCGATATCATCGCTCTCCTCACATTACCCTTCGCCGAGTAAGTAACTAATATTCCATCATGTTCACAATTCCTAAACATTTGTCGAAATATATCTAATGTCCATAATTCGGGTTGTGAATCTGGAGCAAACGCATCAAAGTATATGAGATCAAATAATTGTGCTGGCTGATAATCCTGTAAAAGTATTTCATATTTAGTAAACTCAAACCTAAAATCTATCTGATGCTTTTCATTCCAGGATAGCTGATGCAACTGATAAAATGCCTCCTTTACTCCTTCCTGTTCAAGCATACTGGGATAATTCAACCATGCCAACTGATCTGATGAAAGTGGATAAGCCTCTATACCTGTATAATGTACGTGAGCATGTTGTGAATATAGATACGTCAGTAAAGCATTCAGTCCTGTCCCAAATCCCACCTCCAGTACAGATATACTGGAATGTGTCTGGAGCTTGTATTCCAAACCGTTCCTGATAAATACATGCATAGATTCCTGCAAGGCTCCATGTATGGAATGATAATGCTCATCAAATCTTTCAACATATAATGTGGAAGATCCATCTCTGGTCAGTACATGCCTTGCTTCTGGTATTTCCATCTTTAATGATGCCAAATATTACCTTACGTAGAACCAACCCTCAAGTTAGGACAGTTGAAGTGTCTGCTATCCTGACAAATCTAGCCTGGATTCCGAAGCATAGCCATAGCATCCGGTGGCATTTGCTCCAGATATACGGAGGTCGACGGAAATGCAAATTTGATTCCGAGTTCTTCTGCAGCCTTCATAACTGCCAGAAATATATCCTGCCTGGCAGCTAACATATCTCCATAACCTGTCAGTTCCAGATAAATGGCAAAAAAAATCTGAAGGGCAGAATCTCCCATTTCATGGAAGTAGATCATATAATCTGACTTCCGGGTACTGGGATGTTCAAGTACAATCTCTTCCAGACGTTTAACAAACTGTTCCATTGAGGCTGGCGATGTATCATATGTAACAGAAAGTGTAGTCGCATACCTACGGTAGGTACGAATACCGTGGTTGGTGATCGTGAGGTTGGCAAGTTCTCCATTGGGTATAGAAACATAGGCGCCCTCGAGTGCTCTGATCCGAGTAGATCGAACCCCAATCTCCAGTACAGAGCCTGTCACCTTATCCGTCTCAATAAAATCCCCTATCTGAAAAGGCCTGTCAATGAATATGGTAATTGATCCTATGAAATTTTTAACGGTTTCCTGTGCTGCTAGGGCTATCGCCAGACCACCAATCGAAATTCCAGCCAGCAGAGCGGTCACGTTTACATTGAGATTTTGCAGGACAAATAATACCCCCAGCACGCCAACGACAATTTTCAGTACGCGTTTGATAAGTGGAATTAACTGCTCATCCATGGTCGTCTCCGTACGTTGTGCCAGACTTAATCCCAGGGCTGCAATGAGATCTACCAACCTGTAGGCAGCAATAACTCCAAAGATCGACATGAATATCTTCAGAATTGTAGATATATATGTCATGATCCAAACGGGTAGCAGAAGCACCTTGTAAAGCTGAAACAACAAAAATGCTACTAATAGTACACTAAGAGGCCTGGCTACCGGACGGATCATTCTGGGATCTAGTAACTCTTTATCAAAAAAACGCGGCAAAATTCTCCTGATCAGGATATTGAATAATTTCCCCAGCAACCAATACAAAATCACACTTAAAGCAATGAGCATCACGATTCCCTGATATTGCCAAACTTTCAGGCCCAGAAGCTTCTGTTGTCCAATTCTAGGAGATATTTTCAGAAAAAGATCTGAACCGAAAGGAAATAACTCAGCGTGTATCTCGGAAATTTGACGAACAGTCGTGTATGAGTATTTCCATTCGTCTTCATACTTCTGCAGATAAATACCCGGATATTTTTCATAAACCAGATACCTGTTTCTACCCATACTATCTGTATATTCCGGATCATTGCTGATCGTAGCGGTATCAATAATGTATCCCTCGGCATCATATATTTGCTTGAGCTTAATGGCCCTGTCCATCAATTCATCAGCTGAAATACCTATACTGTCGAGACTCTCTGCTGAAAGTCCCGGATAATAGGTTTCTTCCTGGAGATATATCAGATGATTGGCGATAGCTTTTCTGGGAGATGAATTAGGACCTAGTACGACTTCGGGTTGTTCTATCAAGGTATCACTAACAACTGTCGTATCTTCTACAAAAAGCGTATCCTGTTGTGAATATAAGTGCAGGCAACCCGATATCCCTAAAATGCATAAAGCCACCTTTCCAGTTTGAAAATGCATCATATCTAATTTTTATCAGGTATTGATGTTAAGCGTTCGATTCACAAATTACAAAAGGCATTGAGATTTCCCAGAACTAAAAAACATTGACTACTCTGATGAATTATGCCCTATCCTCAAACTCAACAACATGTTTAAATATCTTCAATTATTGATTCGATAATGTTAAACATGCGCCCCAAAATATCTAACAGGGCAAGGCGGTTTTTATGTATTGCTACGTACTTCCTCACCTAAACTCATAATAAAATTCACAAGAAACCTTAACCGTACGGTGGAAAATTCCTATATTAATCTTTTCTTTGAGTAATCAACCCCAATATAAGATACCCTTGACAAGGTGCTCAACATGAATATCAAAGTTGCCTTATTTATACCCTGTTACGTAGATCAGTTTTATCCACATGTGGCGATGGCCACGTATCGTCTTCTTCAAAAGCTAGGAGTAGATGTAGAATATCCGTCTGGCCAGACCTGTTGTGGTCAACCTATGGCTAATGCGGGATTTGAGAGGTATGGTCGACAAACGTCAACGCATTTCGTTGATTTATTTCACGAATACGAATACATCGTAGGTCCCTCTGCCAGCTGTGTAATGCATATCAGGGAGCACCTACATCAGCATCCCGACCAACAAAAATCACAACATGTCAAAGAGCACATTTACGAACTCTGCGACTTCCTATACAATGTTCTTCAAGTACATGAGTGGGACCTTGCTTTTGATCACAAAGTGGGACTACACCTTAGCTGCCATGGATTAAGAGGCATGCGTCTGGCCCAATCATCCGAAAGGGTACTACCCGACTATTCTATTATGCGATCATTGCTGGAAAATGTCCCGGGAATCAATCTGGTTGAACTATCCCGCCGGGATGAGTGTTGTGGATTTGGAGGGACGTTTGCTGTATCAGAAGAGGCGGTTTCTGTGAAGATGGGGAAAGATCGTCTCCTGGATCATCTCGATCATGAGGTAGAGATTGTAACCGGAGGAGATGTTTCCTGTCTCATGCATCTTGAAGGCATCAGCAGACGCCAGAGATCCCCGTTGAAGTTCATGCACATTGCCGAAATACTTAATGAAAGTAAAAGATGAATCACGCAAAACAAGCTGAGATATTTAACCGGGATGAATCCCGGACCACATGGCATGACGAATCCCTTTGGTTTGTAAGACAAAAGCGCGATCGTGCAGCTCACGGTATACCTGAATGGGAAGAGCTTCGTGAACTGGCCTCCCAAATCAAGACGCATACTTTATCCAAACTGGACTACTACCTGGAGGAATTGGAGCGCAATGCTCAGCAAAATGGCGTTGTAGTACACTGGGCTGAAGATGCTGCGGCCCTCCGATCCACAGTTTACGGGCTTCTCAACCAAAAAGGAGTACGAAAGATTGTCAAGAGCAAGTCCATGCTGACTGAAGAATGTAAGCTCAATCCCTATCTGATCGAACGAGGAATCGAAGTCGTCGATTCGGACCTGGGTGAACGCATTGTCCAGCTTGCTGACGAGGAACCCAGTCATATCGTCATGCCTGCAATACACAAGAAAAAAGAAGAAATCGGTGAAATATTTCACCAACATATGGGGACTCGCAAGGGCGCCAGTGATCCACAGTATCTCACGGAGTCCGCCCGGCAAAACCTCCGTCAACACTTTCTGAGCGCTGATGCAGCGCTCACAGGGGTAAATTTCGCCGTTGCAGAAACAGGCGGTTTTGTCGTTTGTACCAACGAAGGAAATGCAGACCTGGGCGTGCATCTGGCTCCCATCCACATAGCCTGTATGGGTATTGAAAAGGTTATCCCCAAACTCGAACACTTAGGGGTATTTACCAGGCTATTGGCCCGTAGTGGTACCGGACAGCCCATCACTACCTACACCAGCCATTTTCACAAAGCACGCGAAGGTGCTGAACTGCACCTGATTCTCGTAGACAACGGCAGAACGACTCAACTGGGCAGACCGGATTTTCGCAAGTCCCTACACTGCATCAGATGTGGAGCCTGTATGAATACCTGTCCTGTATATCGCCGTAGTGGAGGCCATAGCTACAATTACACGGTCCCAGGTCCTATAGGCTCTATACTCTCGCCTGGGCTCGACCTCAAAAAACATGGCAGCTTGCCTTTTGCCTCCACCTTGTGTGGCTCCTGTAGCGATGTATGTCCGGTGAAAATTGATATTCATCAACAGCTCTATAAATGGAGACAAATTATTACCAGGGAAGGGAAGACAGATTTGAGCAAAAAGCTATCGATGAAATTGATGGGCTTGATGATGGCAAATCCATGGTGGTACAAAACTATGGGAAAACTAGGAAGGTCTATGCTGCAGGTCCTGCCTTCCTCTGTGATCAAGAACAAGTGGAATCCCTGGACTAAGCAACGAGAATTACCTGAAGCTCCTGTTAAAAGCTTTCAGGAATGGTACCAAGACAACAAGAAAAATGAGCGCTAAAAATAAAATCATAGAGAGCATACGACAAAATATTCCAGACGAACATGCACTGCCGGAAATGCCTTCATTTCCATATCCTTCGCAGCTTTTGCAACATTTCCGCGAAAGTATTGAAGGAGTAGGAGGAACCGCCGTAGAAACAATGTCTCTCTCAGAGATAGGAAACTATCTTCAAACGGAATTCCCAGAAGCCAAGACCATAACAACTCTCCCAGGATTGCAGGTGTTTTTGGAACATTCACAGGATCATATCGAAGAGGCTGAGCTTGCCGGGGTCGATCTCGCAATCTTACCAGGTGGTGTCGGGGTGGCAGAAAATGGTGCGGTATGGGTAAAAGAATCCGATATTGTCCATCGTGCCCTGCCCTTCATCACGCAGCATCTTGCACTGGTTGTTCACGAAGATCAGTTGGTGGGTAACATGCATGACGCCTATCAACAAATTCATTATCAAACAATGGGATTTGGGGTATTTATCTCAGGCCCCTCCAAGACTGCCGACATCGAGCAATCTATGGTCATCGGCGCACATGGGGCCAGAAGCTTGCATGTTTTTATCATCTGCAGTTGATACCATTATTTTATTAGCTTTGTAACGCGTACATCCTCCTTGATCAAGAAGGATGTGAAAACCATAGCTTTACGAGCACTATTCATAACATGAGAATTATTCCAGCCATAGATATTATTAATGGTCAATGTGTAAGATTGGAGAAAGGAGATTATGCTCGCCAGACAACCTATCATACAGACCCACTTGAAGTGGCTAAGTCCTTCGAAGATCACGGTCTTATCTATCTTCATCTGGTAGATCTTGACGGTGCTAAAGCGGGAACACTCAAAAACTGGAAGGTCATTGAACAGATTTGTACTCAAACTAATCTTATTGTAGATGTTGGTGGTGGAATCAAACGCTATGAGGATGTTCAAAAAGCCCTTGATGCTGGAGCCCGACAGATTAATGTGGGAAGTCTAGCCGTAAAATCTCCGGATACCGTATCTCAATGGATAGAGACTTTGGGAGCAGAGGTGATTATTCTCAGTGCAGATGTCAGGGAGGGATACATTGCTATTCACGGATGGCAGACGCTGACAGATATAGGCATAACAGACTTTGTACAGCAATATGCCCTCATGGGCATACAGTATATTGCCTGTACTGATATAGCAAAAGATGGTATGATGGCTGGCGCATCTTTTGGGCTTTATGAGTCCCTTCTGGCAAGCTTTCCAGATCTTCACCTTATCGCAAGTGGAGGTATTTCCTCTGTGGAAGACCTGGGCAGATTAGCCCAGATGGGTATGGATGGTGCTATCATCGGGAAAGCTATCTATGAAGGCCTACTCCCTCTGGAGCAACTTAAGAAATGGGGAGACTAAACTAAAAAATAAGTATTTCAGATAAAATAATATACTATCCTTTGTTAACCAAGAGAATCATCCCCTGCCTGGATATCAAGAATGGCCGCACAGTCAAAGGCATAAATTTTGTCAACCTGCGTGATGCTGGCGACCCAGTGGAGCTGGCTGCGACCTATTCACAGCAGGGAGCAGACGAGCTCTGCTTTCTGGATATTACAGCCACAATAGAGGCCAGAGATACCCTGGCTGATCTTGTTCTTCGTGTAGCACAGGAAATCAACATACCCTTTACGGTGGGTGGAGGTATCAGAAGTGTGGCAGATGTATCCAGGTTGCTGGATGCAGGTGCGGATAAGGTATCCGTTAATTCTGCTGCTGTAAGAGATCCCCAACTGGTGGATCAGTTGGCCCGGGAATTTGGAAGCCAGTGCATCGTCGTAGCGATCGATACTAATATTCACGATGGTGTATGGCGCGTATTCACACATGGAGGCAGAAAGCCTACACCCAAAACCACCATCGAATGGGCACAGGAGGTAGCAGACCGGGGAGCAGGTGAGATTCTGCTGACCTCTATGACGAGCGACGGAACTCAGGATGGGTTTTCACTAGAGATAACGGCCAGCATATCCGAAGCACTTTCCATACCCATCATCGCATCTGGTGGGGCTGGTACGATGCAGCACTTTGAAGAAGTATTTCATCAAGGGAAAGCGGATGCAGCCCTGGCAGCCAGTGTTTTTCACTTCGGTACCATCCCCATTCCCCAGCTCAAAACCTTTCTCAAAGAATCTGGTATTCCGGTTCGAGACATCCATTCCAAAACCTGACATTTATTATCAACCTAAAAAAATACAAGAAATATGGACGCACCTTCAACAGAAGACATTGCCTTTCTCAAACAGTTGGAAATAATTATCAAAGATCGCCATATGCATCCCAAAACTGAATCTTATACTAGCCGGCTTTTTCAAAAAGGAATAAATAAAATCGCTCAGAAAGTAGGCGAAGAAGCTGTGGAACTCATCATCGAAGCCAAAGATGATGATATGGATCGCTTTCACGAAGAGGCTGCAGATCTGATATATCACCTGATGGTATTACTGGAAGAAAAAAATACCAAGTTGGGTGCAGTAGTTGAAATACTAGCTAGAAGACATCAATAACCTCACTTGGCTGGAACACGTTTTAGTCTAAAAACAACAGATAGAATCCTACATATCATGGACCTCCCCACGTTAAACAAAGATATCTACGATCAGAAAACTTCACAGAAGTATCCCGATTATCCTGTTAAAATCCTTCAATTTGGGACCGGAGCCTTTCTCAGGGGCTTCATAGCAGATTATGTACACCGCGCCAATCGACAGGGCTACTACGAAGGACAAATCGTGGCTGTAGGCTCCACAGGCTCTGGCCGGGTCGAAATAATCAATCAACAACATGGTCTGTTTACACATCTCACAGAAGGATTTGTCAAAGGGGAAACTGTACGAACAAATTATCTCAACGCCGCTTTGAAAAAAGCATACCGCACGGCTTCAGAATGGAATCAGATAAAAGAAATAGCAAAAGAAGAATCACTTTCTATAGTAATTTCCAACACGACTGAAGCAGGTCTTAGCTATCAGCCTGACCAACTCAATGCAGCGCCTCCAGCTTCTTTTCCCGGAAAACTTACTGCCCTGCTCTATCACAGATATCAACATTTTGAAGGTAGCCCCGAAAGCGGGCTGATCTTTCTGCCCTGTGAATTATTGAATGACAATGGTCAGGTACTACGCAATCTCCTGCTGCGACATGCTCAGGAACACAACCTGGAAAAAGACTTTATCGATTGGATCAACCAATCAAATACCTTTTGCAATACGCTGGTTGACAGGATCGTAACAGGTACCCCTTCGCAGGAAAAACACCACAGCATCTGTCAACAGCTAGGATATGAAGACCAACTCCTCACCGTTGCAGAACCCTTTACCTTCTGGGCCATTGAAGGTCCGGAGCGTATCCGGCAAGAACTTACCTTTGCAGAAGCAGACTCCTCTATACTGATCACAAAAGATATTACGCCTTACCGCGAGCGCAAACTCAGACTTCTCAACGGCGCACACACCATTAGTATAGCTTTGGCATATCTGCATGGACTTGAAACGATGAAAGACTGTATGGAAGATCCAGTCATGCACCAGTTCATTGAAAATGTCCTGATGAATGAATTGCTTCCATCACTTCCTCCGGAAGTCGATGATGCAGAGGCATTTGCTCAGAATGTAATCGATCGATTCAGCAATCCTTTTCTGGATCATCAGCTCCTGAGCATCTCTATGCAATATACAACCAAAATGAAAATGCGGAATGTCCCCACCCTATTTCGCTATTATGAAAAATTTGGACAGGCTCCCCGGCTCATGTGCCTGGGATTTGCAGCATTTCTGTATTTCCTCAGACCAGTTGATCAAAACAATGATACATACCGTGGATACCGCAGTGGTGAATATTATTACATACATGATGACTATGCAGGTACTTTTTTGCAGGTGTGGGCAGGTTACGATCCTAAGCTGACTTTGAGCTGGGTCCAAGAAGTGTTGGCCAATGAAGCACTTTGGGGACAGAACCTCAACCAGCTTCCAGGCTTTGATGAGGCAATTTGCACTTATCTTCAAATGTTTGACAACCTAGGTATTACAGCTACCCTGAAACAGTCATTGGTGCTGAGCAACCGGGAATAAGATGAAGGGTAGCAGGTTTTATGGATAATATGTTCTGACACAGCTCCACATATTATCTGATAATTTTTCCTAGCTACCCTTATCTTAACATACCTGACCTGTTGCAACCCCTATACCTGTGTAATATGTTGACAATTACTTCCTAACAAATTTTTCTGTAAACTGCGTAATGCCATCTGTCAGGTGGATTATGTATACACCCGAAGCAAGATTTGCCAAAGACAGTACCTGTTTGTTGCCTGTTTCGTCTGTATTGACAATATATCTCGCTACTTGATGTCCCATCATATCACGCAGTGTTACCTCTACTCTGCTCTCAAGTTCATGATTTAAGTCTAGATGTAACTTATCCCTTACTGGATTGGGATAAAGAGATATCCGTGATGACCCTTTCCCGGAAAAGAAGACCTCAACCATCTGAGAATAACTGTAACTCCCGTCAAAATCTACCTGTCTAAGCCGGAAATATGCTTTACCTGGCTTGGTCCATGGCAACGCATAGGAATAGCGAGTAATTTCCTGCGTATCACCCTGCCCAGCTACCCTTCCTACAGGTTCAAATTCGATGCCATCAATGCTCTGCTCAATTTCAAAATGAGAATTGTTGATTTCACTGCCTGTTACCCATTCCAAAAATACCTGTCTGTGCTGTGCTTCTCCTTCAAACGATAGAAACGCTACAGGTAACAGGTTCTGTTCCTCATAATCCTCTGTCTCGCAAGTCAGAATAAGGGCATAATCTTCCACCTCTCCTTTTACCTCACCTGTATCGGCGCCTATATCCTCCACATTGGACAACCTAAATCTAACAAATACTTCCTTGCCACATAGCTGATTCTGATTGAGAACCCGCAAGGGAGCCCCATAGACTGCAGATTCGTAGGTTCCATCACTGTCAAAAGGGATGTCATCAATTAACAGAGTTTCAAATATACCATTGACATCTGTATCTGCCCATGCAGATAGATAGTAGGTAACACCTGTGCTGTTTTTTACGCTAACCTGAAAATGTTTGTCGGTATTGGGAGAAATGAGTGGACCACCTCCAAAAATTACTCCATCCTCATCATCCACACCACTTTGATCATCTCCAGTAGCAAAAGAAGTATGTTGAGATCCTGACTCACTATCAATCAGCGCTCCCAGGCTCACTCCTTCGAGGATCTCATGCTTTGCATCTCCATATGTCAAAGGAGCATCACCATAATCGTAATTCCCGCCCTGATTACAGTTGATCGTAAACATATAATCCTCTACTTCACCCGTGATGCCTTCTCCGGTAGCCTGTATGCCCGGGTCACTCAGTAACCTCGCGCGCATAAAAGTCTGACCACAAATGGCTTCTTGAGGAATGGTAAATTGAAGGGATCTGTGAAATATCTCAGCAGATGGCTTTTGAGGATTGTCAAATATTTCATCGACAATCATATGTTCACCCTGATCCTGAAAATCCCCGTCTCCATTGTAATCTATCCAAATATTGAGAAATACATCTCTAAGTTCACTGTACACTACCACATCAATGGTTTTGGTCTCTCCTGGTGAAGCAATCGCTCCTCCCGGGAAATGTATCCCATCTTCATCATCCAACCCATCATTATCATCTCCACACCCATGCCAAGTATAAAACGGAAACGCTTCGAAGTCTATCAGGGTACCCAGGTATGTAATTAGGCCTCCTCTGCTAGCATCATAAACATGACTGGCAGAAGCATAGCTTTCAGGGGCATCACTGAAGTCATTGCCATAGGTCAACACAGGAAAAACACATCCTTTGAAGGGATGATTGTGAATCTGCGATGCAGATTGTGTATTCACACGATCTACGATTACCTGGCCCCAGACTTCTCCATTACTTGCAGTAAAATCTGCTTTGGGCGCCAGAACACTACCTTTGATACTTTGCAACGACAATGAACCTGCCTCATAAAAGTTGAACAGAATGCGATTGGTGAGTTGGTCAAATCCATGCCATCCAGGATTACCCAGGTTCACCTGCGTTCCGCCAACGTTAATAATGATCGTAGCTCCTATTGCGACATCCGTCAGCTCCACATTTAATACCCTTCCGAAATCAGCTCCATCGACAAAAAAGACATATGTTCCCTCAAAGTTTGCCTGTGTTCCGAAAAGTACCAATGTCTGATTGTCAATCTCTACATTTCCCTCCAGTACAGTACCCCATTCATTTTCGGATAACTGCGCAAGGCCCTGTGAGAGACTTTCCATCTGAAACTTTGCAAAGCTGAAATCAAAAGGCGGCGGCAAGCGATAAGAATCCGCATTCTGACTGTTGACAGAAATGATTCCGTCAGCCCCCTTTATGGAAAATCCTCCATCTACCAACTGAAATCCTCCTGTAAAGGAAAAGCTACCATGACTTACCTGTATGCCCGAGGAAGCGACGATATCCCCTCCAACAATCAGATCAGCCCTTGCGGGATCAGGAGTGAGATTTTCACTTCCATATTCCTGATGCTGCTGGCCAATATGTAAGCTACGGACTGAAAGATCGCCTCCAACAGCAACTCGTCCCTGAACAGCATCTGTCAGGTTTGCCATTTTACCCAAAACCAATAAGTTGTAGGGTGCAGCAACTCCCAGCGTACCTGTACAACCTCCGGCTACCACATCCTGACAATTGTCTACCTGCACAGATACGGCAGTCTGATACGTACATCCATCGAGATGTACATCCAGAGTATAACTGCTGATCTGCGTAGGCTGGACAGTAATCTGGGGTTGTGTACTTCCATTACTCCACTGATAAGCAAGGTCCAGCGGACCATCTGCCCAGGCGATATCTTGAGTAAATGTTGCTTTCAGCGAGTCAGAAGCAGAATCCAGCATATCAACCTTGAATAAGCCATTATCCAGCATCTGGATATATCTTCCAGGGGATTCGATAGATTCAAAAGATATGCCACCAAAATCTGATAATCCCGCTTTGACATAAAAAGATGCAGACTCTTGGAAGGAACTTTTATTTTCCAGCGGATGTAATTTTAGAAAATTACTGGATTCCCGGAGATAATATCCTGGCTGAGCAACGGATTCCAGCGAAACACCTTGATTGTTGAACAAACCCTGAACTATACGGAATGAACTCCGCTCTTTTACACTGGGTTCACTATGTTCAGAAACAGCTATACCCGCTGCATAAGTCGACCATCCGGGCTGGTCGATAACCTGATGACCCAAAAATGTGCCCGGTGATGACATCGATTCAAATGCCTGATATGCACCTCCTGTAAGTGTAGCAGTTTCTCCTGAACATATCGTTTGATCCAGACTCGTGAAGATCCAGGGGTCAGTTACCACTTCTTTTTTGATGACATTGGATTCACCAAGATACTCACCACATGTTCCCCTTCTTGAACACCTTATATAATAGGTAGTCTGGGTAATAGGCTCTGGGTCTAAGGTGGGACTGTTGGAATTGGGAATCATAGTCCACTCACTCAGGTTATTGTCGTTAAAGATTGCTGATGTGGTACTTTCCATCCATATATATTCCAGCTCTCCAGATCCTCCAGATGGGAGGATCTGATTGTATATCAATCCAGGATCAAATGGACCGCATACAGCTTCGTCCCCCCCTACCATGCCCCCATCGGTAACATTATCACATACATTCACCTGTAGTGAGTATACATCCAGGATTGTGCCTCCACCATCAGGCTGAGAATATGTCTTGACAGTGATGGTTTGGGTACCTGGGCCTGGATTCCATGCAGTATTCTGATCGGGATACATATAGGGTCCGCTGTTGATAATCACTGCGTTGGAACTTTGACCATCTACCTGAATCTCTACGCTACCGGGATTTCCTTTCACGGATACCAGAATATTAAAGGGTTTGGGTAACTTGGAAAGGACAAGTAAGGAACCACTTTCCAGATGCTGATAAAGCTCATGCTCGTCCAGATCATAGAGATACACAGATTCCTCATCACCATAGATGGACATCGAAAACAGA
Organism: uncultured Bacteroidia bacterium; assembly: GCA_964468435.1. Lineage (GTDB taxonomy): Bacteria > Bacteroidota > Bacteroidia > J057 > J057 > JBCCTX01. Next base: position 34,418 of record CAYXVE010000014.1, read on the forward strand.
TACAAGGGGTTGATACATACTGATAACAATAACAGTACAATAAGATACTGAATCCTTCTCATTGGTTGCTTTTTTAGTTTTAAATCATGATGCGCAACACAATGATTACTATAGATGGCTTAAAAAATAGATAACTTCAGCTAAACGAATACTTACCTTAATTTTGTTGATAACAATTGTGAAAGGGCAAAAATTTGTTTACAAAACTTAATTTACCTGTTATGTGATGTAAAAATAACAAAAAAAATATAAGTAGAAAATTTTGATTAAAAATTTATACCAATAAATAATATTATTTATTACAAATTTATAGAAATGGATCAAATAGACCTAAGTAGTTGATAAATAATGTATTATATACAACAAAACATTTTATTTTTTAAAGTTTTGACTATTACTACCCAAACAGTTATATCAAACAGAAAAATATTTTTTGTGATTAAAATCTAACTGAAAAAATTACATTTTATTATTTTATATAATATGACATATATATGATATATTACTAACTTTAAATACCTAGATCTCTTAAAAATCTTTACAATTCTCTTAACATTATAGGATTAATCAATTTATTTTATTTTTCGAATGATCAACTACGACTTTTTTTATCTTTTATATGTAATACCGTTATATCATTTAGTGTGTTTTTCGAATTGTCTTATTATAATTATTTACGCTAAAAATCTTTTATTAATTAACAATTAATTCTCATATCAGATAATAGAAAAAAATTTTTGCGCGCTCATGGTAATGAAACCCAAAAACCCTGCATAAAGTGAGAAACTTTATGCAGGGTTTTCTATTCAGGATAAATACTATGCTAATTCTAGTTCTTGATCAGTTTATGTGTATACATCTGATCCCCTTGAATCCACTGGTAGAGATATATTCCGGCCGGAAGATCAGAAAGATCTACCCGATAGGTATGTATCCCCTTGATAGTGCTCAACGATTGCTGGTGGACGACCATGCCAGAGGTAGTCATCACACGGAAAGTGGCGTAAGCCTCGCCAGCACTGCGATATTCCAGGTTGAACGCCCCAGAGGTAGGTGTAGGATATGCCGAAAGGATTCCCTGCCCTACCAGATCGCTTAGGTGAACCTCCACAATACGGGAGTATTCATTTCCTCCATCAAAATCCACCTGCTTGATCCGGTAATAGAGGATACCAGGAACGACATCCTTGTCTGTAAACTGGTAGTACTGAATATCCTCGCTGAATCCCGCTCCAGGCTGCGTACCGATTGGCTGAAAGTGTTGCCCATCCAGACTTCTTTCTATCTCAAAAAGTGCATTATTGGTCTCAGATGCTGTAGCCCAATTCAGTGCTACTTGCCTATTCACCTCAGCTGCTTCAAAGGATAACCACTCTACTGGAAGAGCGCCCAAATCTACATATGTCTCATTTGAGCATGTAATGATCAAGGCGTAATCCTCGACTTCTCCTTCTACCTCACCGCCACTTGCAGCTACTCCTGGCGTATCTGAAAGTCGAAAACGCACTAAGACCCACTCACCACAAATATTCTCATTATAGGGAATCTGGATAGCAGGTCCATCATACGCAATATCAGTTCCTGTTCCAAAAGGTTGATCGTTGATAAACTGGGTATCAAACTCCCCATTGGCATCTGAATCTACCCATGCAGACAGATAAAAATCTTTGTCAGCCTGATTATTGACTGTAACCCGATAATTCTTATCCATAAATACCCCATTTTGCTGGATAATCAAAGGTCCATTGGCAAATACCACTCCATCCTCATCATCTACACCACTTTGATCATCTCCATTGGCAAATGCTGTGCCTTGATGCCCTGCTTCCCCATCAATCACGTTTCCCAACACAGTAAGTCCATTTATTTCATGTGCCGCAGTCCCGTAACTGACTAGCGCATCCCCATAATCGATGTCCCCACCCTGATCACAGGTTACCGTAAATACATAATCTTCTACTTCACCTTTATTGATCTGACCAGTGGGCAGGGTGCCTCGATCACTTTCCATACGTACCCGCATATACGTGTCACCACATACTGCATCATTGGGAATCGTAAACTGTACAGTTCTGCTATAAATGAAATTTTCATCATCGTGTAGATCCTTGTCAAACTCCTCATCTTTTACTACACGCTCATTTTGAGGATGAAATACCCCGTCAAGATTAAAGTCTATCCAAATATTGACAAATACATCCTGATAGTTACTGAAAAGGGTTATATTTAAAGATTTTGTTTCCTCGGGAGCCCCTGAAGCACCATCGACAAATTCGATTCCATTCTCGTCATCCATATTATCAAAGTCATCGCCACAGGCATCCCGTGTGTCGAAACCTGCCAACTCATAGTCTATGGAACTCCCTAGGTAAGTGATCAGAGAAGAATTGTTTTTATACACATGCGATGCCTCACCATAACTTGCCGGCGCATCTCCATAATCTATACCATTCTCCACCAAAGGTGAGATACAGCGACCAAAAGGATAATTGAGCAGTGAAAAACTCTCCATGGATTCTACTGAATTGACAATCACCTGTCCACGAAGTGTACCATTCGTAGCCGTGAAAGTAGCATTAGGTGCCAGGATCGTGCCGTTGAAACTATTGACCGATAGTGAGGTAGCTTCGTAAAAATTGAATATCAATTCATGTACCCGGTCTTCAAGATCCAAAAGCCCAATGCTTCCCATTACAATGTCTGCTCCTGAAACATTGACGATGATCGTAGCATCATCTGCTACATCTTTCAACTTAATAGATGAAATACCACTCAGATCAGTACCATCGATGAAAAATATATAGGTGTCATAATCTTTACCTGGTTTTCCAGCTAGCTCCAAGAAATTATTTTTGCTTTTTGTACCTACCAGCGCTGATTTAAAATCACTGGCATCCATAGATTGTAAGGTCTGAGAAAACAATCGCTGCTGGTATCGTACATAATTGAAGTCAAATGGTGGTGTCTGGCGATATTGATCTATCGCTTCAAGGTCTGTACCAGAAAGATCCCGTAAATTATCTAGTTCGCTGGGATCATATACGGAGATCGTACCCCCAAATCCCCCAGTAAAACTGAAATGTCCGTGAAACACAGATACAGCATCTGAATTATTAATATCCCCACCCACAACAAGACTGCGAGAATTGATATCGTCTGTCAAATTGATACCTTTTGCATTATCCTTTCCCACATTTACTTGTAGGTTAGTAATATTCCCTCCCACAGCTACTCTTCCCTGAATAGTACCTCCACCTGTATGGCCTAGCGAGGTAGCTGTACCAAAGACCATGAGGTTGTATTCACTGGCAGCACCCAGTGCCCCACTACAAAAATCCATGGGTAAACAATCGCTACCTGAAGGACCGATGACATAAGGACCTTCGTCGACCGCCTGACATCCATCAGCATCCACCATTCGTATATCAGTATAGGTACCCGGTTTAAGCCCTCCAATTACATTATCACCAGCAGAATTAAACTGTCCCGCATCATATTCATTTCCTTCATAAGTATAATAGATCTCTATGGGTAGCGTCGTTCCACCAGCTACATTGGGATTTACAACCAGTTTTCCATCATCTGTATCACAATCCGAAGCGTCATTGACATACACTTTGTCAAATACAGCCTGACATTTTTCAACACTGACAATCATCAGTGGGTGAGTAAAGGATTCGATGGTTGTGCGATATTCTATCCAGAATCTTTCTTCATGATAATGGTCATATTCCCAAGATAGATAAGAAAAGCGGGCCGATCCATAATTGAAAAAGAACAATAACCCCAAGAAGGCGAAAAGCTGTACTAAGTTTTTCATATGCGTTTTATTGGATGTGTAAATGTATATATAGCAGCTAGTAAAAAAATTTTGCTTTGTACTTAATTGCAAATTGATAATTTTTTAAAAAAAATAACATGCTCATTCCTAAACTATGGTATTAGATGCTTCAACGGTCAAAGTATTACCACAAGCAGTAATTCCCAAAATTTCGAAATATGATTCAAAATTTCAACTATTTAAAATACAGTACAAATTGATCTGAGCCTTATGGTAATGCGCATTCATCGTATAGAGATGTTATTTAAGGTGAATACGATGTGTAGAATAGCCGTACAACATTAACTTTCAAAATTCAAATACGTAAATAATTATTATAAATTTAATTTTTTTGTAATTAAATTACAATAAATAATATTACTAAAATCTGTTTTATTTTAAGAATATAGACCCGCAGTTACCTCATTTCAAAAGATAAAAAAATTACATAATAGTCCTATTAAATTACATGTTCAGATTTTCCATTTACCATACTTTTTTATTGTGAGCCTAATGATACGCTATATTATTACTATCATTAAATAGCTTATTTTAAGCAAATCGTATCATCATATATCCCATTTTCTCACGCCAAAAAGTGTCAAAATATATTTTTGACGAAGTGGATTATGCTATGAAATGTAAATAGCTACTGGCAAGCATCGTGTCATCGACACGATTATCTAATATGAATAAAAGCAATTATTTTAATTTTGTGAATTTTTGTAAATTCAATTTTAAAAATGACCACAGCGCACTCGTATAACTTAGCCACATATCTTCAAGCGAAATCTCCTTTGTGAATTTGATATAAATTCGCCGATAAACATATAAAATCCTTGCTGTACATACTGGTCAGTTCCTGCTCGTACCCCCTTACAACATGTCTTGTAACTATCGTTATTCGTAGACACACAATTGATACTAACAATCAATTATCTCAATTGATAATAATATCATCAAAGGCCCCTTTTTCGAAAAATTCCCGTCTTACATTTTATCAATTTCTATTTAATGGCTTTTTCGAGAATTATTTCTGATACAATTTCAGCCTGTATCAACCCGGTATTTTTGATCGCACAAGCCCTACCCGATCCATTAATAAACAACACATGATCTGTTACTTACCCATATTAAACACCGATTAAAAATCTCTAATTTTTATCCTAAAAACCCAAAAATCTTACAGCTATATACTATCAGCAACAACCTGACATACTGGATTACCGCTAGAGTTATACCTGAAAAAGCTACCGATCTAACGGACACAATGACACCCTTGAATGACATAATAGCAAAAAAAGAGATAATGGTGAGGAAATTGTAACTCATTAATTGTTCAATAGAAAGAATTTGACAGTTATGAACTTAAACAACTATACGTTAAAAGCGCAGGAGGCCATACAGCAAGCAGCGGAGATTGCCAAGCAATATCATCAGCAGGCTGTGGAAACCGGACACCTGCTCAAAGCTTTGCTTGAAGCTGAGGAGAGCATTATTCCTTATATATTAAAAAAACTTGGGGTTAATCCGGGATTTCTTGCTCAGAAGCTTCAGGAAAAACTAGATTCCTATCCCCAGGTCACTGGAGCAACAGGAGGACAGTATATATCTAATGACCTGCATAAAGTACTGGAAACAGCCAACCAGGAGGCAGGAAGCTATCAAGATGAATTTATCAGCATTGAACACCTTCTGCTTGCATTGGTCAAGACCGGTAATGGAGTAGGCACTTTACTGAAAGAACAGGGAATCACAGAAAAGAACCTCAAAAAGGTCATTGAAGAGATCAGGGGTGGAGAACGGGTAACCGATCAGAATCCAGAAGCGAAATACAATGCCTTACAGAAATACGCGCGCAACCTCAATGAAATGGCACGCAAGGGAAAGCTGGACCCTGTAATCGGTAGAGAAGATGAGATACGCAGGGTCATCCAGATCCTTTCGCGCCGGACCAAAAACAACCCCATATTGGTAGGTGAGCCAGGAGTGGGTAAAACAGCTATTGCAGAGGGACTGGCACACCGGATTATACAGGGCGATGTACCTGAGAACCTGAAATCCAAAACGGTATACTCGCTGGATATGGGAGCACTGATCGCAGGTGCAAAATTCCGGGGAGAATTTGAGGAAAGACTTAAAGCCGTAGTCAAAGAGGTTATCTCTGCTGAGGGATCTATCGTACTATTTATTGATGAGATACACACCCTCGTAGGTGCAGGTAAAACGGATGGTGCCATGGATGCTGCCAATATCCTGAAACCAGCCCTGGCAAGAGGTGAACTGCGGGCTATCGGTGCTACAACACTGGATGAGTACCAGAAATATATCGAAAAGGACAAAGCCCTTGAAAGACGTTTTCAGGCTGTAATCATTGACGAGCCTAGCGTAGAAGATACCATCTCAATCCTTAGAGGTATCAAAGAAAAATATGAGATTCACCACGGCGTGAGGATTACTGATGGAGCTATCGTGGCAGCAGCTGAACTCTCTGACAGATATATTTCAGACCGCTTCCTGCCCGATAAAGCTATCGACCTGATCGACGAATCCGCAGCAAAGCTGCGTTTGGAAATGGACTCTATGCCCCAGGCACTTGATGAAGTAAAGCGGAAGATCCGCTACCTCGAAATTGAGCGCGAAGCGCTCAAACGCGAAAATGAACAGCCCAAAATTGCTGAAATCGATGAGCAGATTGCCAATCTGGATGATGAGCGGAAAAGACTCAAAGTACATTGGGAACAGGAGAAGGAAATCATCCTCAGCATCCGCGAATCCAAGCAAAAGCTGGAAGCATATAAACTGGAAGCAGAGAAAGCTGAGCGCGAAGCAGACTTCGGTAAAGTAGCTGAGATCCGGTATGGAAAAATGGTCGAAGAGGAAAACAAAATCGAATCCCTGAAAAAACAACTCGATGAATTCCAGTCCGAAATCAGAATGATGAAAGAAGAAGTCGAGGCCGAAGATATTGCAGACATCATATCTCGTTGGACCGGTATTCCCGTGAGCAAAATGGTCGAAAGTGAGCGCCAAAAGTTACTTCGGCTCGAAGATGAGCTTCATAAACGTGTAGTGGGGCAGGATGAAGCCATTGAAGCGGTTTCTAATGCCATTCGCAGAAGTCGAGCCGGATTGCAAGACCCCAATCGACCCATCGGATCGTTTATCTTTCTAGGATCTACCGGAGTAGGTAAGACTGAGCTAGCCAAGACACTGGCTGAATTCCTATTTGATGATGAACGTAACATCGTACGAATAGATATGTCAGAATATCAGGAAAAACACACTGTGAGCCGTCTGGTGGGAGCACCGCCCGGATACGTGGGATATGATGAAGGGGGGCAGCTAACCGAGGCTGTGAGAAGAAAACCTTATTCTGTGGTTTTGCTGGATGAAATCGAAAAGGCGCATCCCGATGTGTTTAATGTGCTACTACAAGTACTTGATGATGGACGTCTTACCGACAATAAAGGCCGTACAGTGAATTTTACTAATACCATTGTCATCATGACTTCCAATCTGGGTTCACATTATATACAGGAAAAATACGAAGAACTGGATGAGATTAATCAGGATGCACTGATGGTTATTATTAAAGAACAGATTCTGGATATGCTCAAGAAGCAGCTCAGACCAGAATTTGTGAACCGTCTCGATGAAATCATCGTATTTACTCCGCTTAGCAATATTGACATGCGTAAAATCGTGAAATTGCAGGCAGAAAATCTCATCACTAAACTGGAAGGAATGAACATACACCTTTCCTTTACAGAAAAAGCGCTGGATATGATCAGCCACATGGGATTTGATCCTCAGTTCGGTGCCAGACCTGTGAAAAGGGTACTACAAAAAGAGGTCATCAATAAACTGTCCAAAGAGATACTCGCCGGCAATGTGAGCAGAGATGCCCATATAGAGGTTGTTGCAGATCATGGCATAATCAGCTTTCGTGAGAGCATAGCGACCAGCTAAGTACAAAGTATAAGAAAAATGCCACACCGGAGTATTTTATTGAGTGATTGACAAACCAAAAAAATCCTTATATTTGATATGGATGTTTTCATGGTTGTTAAGTGCCTCTGTGTTGGGAAGCACAGGGGCTTTTTTTGGGCTGTTCAGGAAGGCACGTTCTGATCCTTAAGAAAGGGAAGCTTGTGCCGCAGGTTATATACCTGTTGAATATCCAGCATGTCTTGTATCATACCAGGTTGATCTGCCAGACAGTGAATCGTCTCACCCGATGGATCGATGATCATCGTATATCCATTATAATTGAGATTAGATCCATCTACACCTACTCGGTTCACCCCCATCACATAAGCCTGATTCTCGATTGCCCGAGCCTTCAGCAAAGTCATCCAATGCATAATGCGTTTTGATGGCCAGTTGGCTGAATACACTAGCAAATCATAGCGCTCTTCCTCACCAGGAGCATTCCTGCTCCATTCAGGAAACCGGAGATCATAGCATATCATGGGGCAAATTCTCCATCCATTGATCTGAAAGATGGTCTTGTAGCTTCCATGCTGATAAATCTGATCTTCACCAGAAAGTGAAAAAGGATGCCGCTTATCATACGTAGCTAACCACCCTTCCCTGTTGACCACCACCCACCGGTTGTAATATTTTCCATCTACCTCGATGATGATACTCCCAGCGAGATGCGTCTGATATTTGCCTGCTTCATCACACATCCAGCGTATCGTCTTGCCATCCATAGACTCTGCGAGTCCGGCAGCATTCATGCTAAAACCTGTTGAAAACATTTCCGGCAACACGATCAGGTCAACCGAAGGCTGGTTGGTTTTCAATAAAGCGGAAATCTGGTTGCGATTGGCCTCAGGATCTTCCCAAATCAGATCAAGTTGGAGCCCCATTACATGCATAGATTCTTTTTTTAGCTTAAATTAACAATTTTTAACGGCCTGGTCTCACAACTTTCTACAGAAAAAGTTATCATTGTACTATTGACCTTTCTTGTATCGTAAAGGGGAGGACTTTTTTACTATTTTTGCCTGAATAATACATTATTGATATACCGTAGTCACAAGGATTATGAGCAATGCCGCAATATTTTACTACAGTCTTTTTGCCCTTCTGGTTTTAGGCATCAGGATCGGTTTGTATGCATTATTTCAAAAAGCGGGTGAAAAGGGATGGAAAGCCTTTATACCCGTCTACAGCGATTATGTATGGCTTCAAATCATCGGGAAGCCTACTTGGTGGGTGGTACTTACACTCATACCTGTAGTGAGAACTCTGATCAAGATCTCGATGAATATTGAATTGGTCAAATCTTTTGGGAAATATACCTTTGGCCAGCATGCACTGGCAGTGATCTTGCCTTTCTATTACTTCCCCAAAATTGGTTTCGAAGAGGAATCCAGGTACCTGGGATCCCCTGACACACATAAAGACCTCCCTCCGAAAACGGGTATACGCGAGTGGGCAGATGCTTTCCTCTATGCAGGCGTAGCAGCCCTAATCATCCGCACTTTTTTCATCGAAGCCTTTATGATTCCTACCAGCTCAATGGAACGTACCCTGATGGCAGGAGATTTCCTCTTTGTGAGCAAGTTTCATTACGGTCCCCGTATGCCCATGGTACCGCTGGCCATACCCTTTGTGCACAATAAGATCAAAATCGGTAATACCACGATCCCATCTTATCTGGATATCGTCCGTTTGCCTTATTTCCGCCTTCCCGGGCTAGAAAAGGTAGAACGAAATGACATCGTCGTATTTAATTTTCCCGCTCACGATATATGGGACCTCAATGACGGAGCCGGGCTGGTCAAACCAGTCAGCCTAAAGGAAAACTATATCAAACGCTGCGTTGCCATACCAGGAGATACTCTGGAGATCATCGACCAGCAGATATATATCAATGGTGAAAAAGGATGGAATCCTCCCGACATGCAATACCAATACCTGATCACGACCGACGGTACAGGATTTCCCTACAGCCGTATGAAAGAGCTGGGCTTTCGCAAACTGAATAACGACAATCCCAATTTTGTTCAGGTATCTCAAAACTCATATATATTCTGGATGCCTCAGGATATTGCCGGAAAGATCAAGCAATTTAGCAATATAGCCGAATTTGATACCCTATATCAACCGGAAGGTAAATTTGATGAATCTGGCAAAATATACCCTCAGTATGGCAATACTCAAGGGCAGTTGTTCAGACACAATATCGACAATTTTGGACCTATTTTGGTCCCAGCCAAGGGAATGACAGTCTCATTAACCAATAAAAACACTTCCCTATATGCACGTATAATAGAAGCCTATGAGGGTCATGAACTGGATATCGATGTTGCCAACCAACGTGTACTGATCGATGGCCAGCAAGCTGATGCCTATACCTTTGAAATGGATTACTATTTCATGATGGGCGACAATCGGCACAACTCCGAGGATGGCCGCTACTGGGGCTTTGTTCCCGAAAACCATATCGTGGGAAAACCGCTGCTTATCTTCTTCTCCTATGAATCAGAATTTGGGGTGCGTTTTAGCCGTATAGGGACGAAGCATATACAATAGTTTGTAGCATACATACAGAATGCTATCTTACTTTATGCTTGATTTACAAAACAAGCGTACCCCTAATCATATATTCCCTCTGCTTCAAAATAGCTGAGAATGTGTTCCTTGAGCAGATATTCCTGGCTGAACATATCTGTATGTGGCAGAGGTTTCAGTAGCTTCCAATGTGGCCAACCATCCTGATCAATATGAGTCAACTCATAATAACCCGACTGGGAAAGCAATCTGCAAATCGCAATGTGCATGAGGTCTACTTTCTGCTCTTTGGTAAAATCCTGTGGCGTAGCCCCCAGTTCTCTCACGCCGATCAAAAAAAGAATTCCCTCCAGCGATAGGTTTTTGCTGAATCTCGACCCTAGCCATTTTTCCAAATTTTTCCACCTGACTGATAATTCCTGCTCCATATAACCTTCTATCTAAAACCAAATAATTTTACCTGTACATACATTTGTTGCCGGTTGTAATACTCCCAGGGATTTACCTCGCCTACTCTCACCCATAATCCAACAGGGGTACTTTTTTCTATTTCCCGCTCTAATCTACACAGAAAACTATATCCTGCAGGATTCCGTCTGACATGAGTTGGAAGCCAATTTTCTCTGATATACAAATGCTCGTATGCATTATTTTGTGCATCTCCCTTACCCCCTGTCATACTATCTCCACAGTAGTCGGATACATCTGCTATAGCGTATTGAAAATTCAAAGATGTATGGTCCCTAAGTGCAGGAAAATCCCTTTCAGGCTGAGTTCCCAACCTAAGACTATACTGGGCTTTTAAATCATTAAAAAGCAGAAAAAAGCTCGCAAGCAACCCCACATATACGCCAATTTTTCTCTTCATTTTTCTTTCATCATTTTATGTGTACTGCTTTACCTCTATTACATCTTTATGCCCTGTAATGTTTATTAATTTATGGCACTTAGGCAGTAGCGGCAATTTGATTTGTACATTTCTGGGTATCAATCACGATAAGACCATATTCCCCCCTACAGCTCCGCTAGTATTATTGGCAGAAGGTGAGCAAAAGATATATTCAAATCTCCATCATGATATCTATCTCTCCCATGTGCCGGATTTCAATAAAAAACGCACTTACTACATTTGACATCATAGCATAGTTTTAGATCCATCATTTTCTATCTTAAAAATGGATAAAAGATCGAAAAGATCTATCTTAAGCAAGTAATTTCTATATGTCTTAGTCATGCCTGCGAAATCGAGGAAAGTATGGAGTGTTTTAGCTTTGCTGAATAAAAAAGAGCAGATCAGATTTCATAACTGGTTACGGATAGAACTAGCAGAAAAACAAGCTTATGTAAAAAAACTATTATCCATAATTATGGAATATCCAGATCATGTGGAGGATGAATGGGTTTGGAAAAAGCTTTATCCCAGTGATCCTTATAATGATGGAAGGCTCAGAAAATTATACCGGGACTTATGTGCATATGTAGAAGAATTTCTGGCCATAGAATCCTTCCGTAAGGATAAAAACCAAAAAGATGTACATCTGCTCAGGGAATTGCGGGAGCGGGAAGCTCATGATCTTTTTGTCAAGCAATACAACAAACTCGACAAGGAACTCACTCGCACACCGCTCAAGGATGCCGCTATTTTCCGGAAAAAGTATCAGACCATTTACGAAATGATACAGTATCAGTTACAATACGAACATGGGATCAAGCCCATATCTTTCGAGGAGTTGTACATGTCTTTTGATGCCTGGTGGGTACATGAAAAAATTGCGCTGGCCTGCACCAATGAAACGCTTTCTGCATTATTTCCCCAACAAATCGACAACGCATTACTCGCTCAGGCCTATGAAATGATCAGCAAACGGCCGGATTTTAGTCAGATGGCACTCCTTCAGATTCACTGGAAAATACACAAACTCTTTCAGGGGACACCAGAATCGGAAGCACAGGAGATTTCTCAATGGATTGTCAAATTTGCCAAAGAGCTACCCCTATCAACTAAAAAAGAAATATTTGAACTACTCCTCAATTACCACATTCGCAAGCTCAATACATCAGGAGATGAGGATACGGCGCGTATCATATTCAAATTATATCAATGGGGAATTAACGATGAGTTCCTGATCGCCCATCAAAAGCTACACTGGCAACAATACAAAAATATTATCTCAGTATGCCTTCAAACCAATAATTATGAGTCTGCATGGGTATACCTGAATGACCTGATCAAATATCTGCCTGCCAAGGAAAAAGAGGAAGCATATATTTACAATCTTTCACAATATCATATTGCAATGGAAGCATATGAAGAGGTCATCTCTGCATTAGGCGAGCGAAAATTCAGCAAACTCGTCTACGAAATTCCAGCCAGGTCTACCTTGCTTCAAGCTTATTATGAACTATATGGTCCTGATAAAGAATGGCTGATACCACAGCTTACCAATCTTATACGTTATGTAAAACAACAAAAACTCACAGAAAAATACCGTCAGTCTTATCTCAATAGATTCAGGTTGTTTCGCAAACTGATACAGGCCAAAAACGAGGAAGAACTAATCTCACTCCAACAAGAAATCCACCAGACCAAACCTATTAGCAGACCTCAATGGCTTTTACAGAAAATCCAACAACGGACTCAACAGAATATCCTAACTTAATTACCAAAAAAGAGGCATCATGAACGGTTAATTAATGGTCCAGATACCTCCTGCTTAAATCAATTTTGAGTTCTAAGATTACTGAATATCTTCCGGAACAACAATAATGTCTTGCTGATGAATAAGATCAGGCTCGACACTAGTAAATACCCCGGTTTTCGAAATAGAGCAAGTATGTTTCAAATCGGTAAAAAGTTGGCGCATGTTTTATTATTTGAAATATACTTCTACAAAAGTACCCATTATTTAATTTATATCATAAATTGTAATAGTTTTATTTTAAATAATCCATAAAAATATACACCTGAAACATATATTCTTTCTCAAAGGTTTTAAGGTGTGTTATCTATCAACTACACTGCTCGTGCTATACCTGGACTCAGTATATCATGCAGATTCATAGATACTTGAATTTGCATTGCTTTAGATACCTTCTATTTTTGGATAAATTTTTTTCACAAAAGCATTGAATGAAACCCAATAACCAAAGTTTACTCACAGATCTGTATCAACTCACCATGTCTTACGGCTACTGGAAGCAGGGCATGCAGAGCTATGAAGCTGTTTTTCATGTATACTTTCGGGAAAATCCATTTCAGGGTGGATTTACCATAGCTTGTGGACTCAAACCAGTGATAGATTACCTTCAGCATTTCCGCTTTACCCGGGAAGACGTAATATTCCTGTCAGAATTAACCGGTTCGGATAATCAACCCCTTTTCGAGTACGGCTTTCTGGAATATTTACTAAATCTAAAGTTCAGCTGTACACTCCACGCTGTACCGGAAGGAAGTGTAGTATTTCCCTACGAACCCTTGTTGAGAATACAGGGGCCTATCATTCAATGCCAGTTATTGGAAACAGTTCTACTGAATTTTATCAACTTTCAGACCCTGGTCGCTACCAAGGCTGCCCGGGTCTGTCTGGCTGCACAGGGTGATGAGGTACTAGAATTTGGTCTGAGGCGGGCTCAGGGACCTGATGGAGGATTATCCGCCAGTAGAGCCTCCTATATCGGAGGCTGTTCGGGTACCTCCAATGTTCTGGCTGCTAGAAAATGGGGGATACCGGTCAAAGGTACACACGCTCATAGCTGGGTTATGGCTTTCTCTCAGGAAATAGAATCTTTCATTGCATTTGCCCAGGCACTACCCAACAACTGTGTATTTCTGGTAGATACGTATGACACGATCACGGGAGTCAAAAATGCCATACGGGTAGGAAAAATGATGCGGGAAGCCGGTTTTGAAATGATTGGGATACGGCTTGACTCGGGAGATATGGCTCAACTCAGTATCGAAGCCCGTAAATTAATGGATCAAGCTGGTTTTCAAAATGCTGTAATTATTGGCAGTAGCGACCTAGATGAATTTAAAATCGAAACACTCAAACAAAGAGGAGCTATGGTCAATTCCTGGGGAGTAGGAACACGTATGGTCACTGCTTTCGATCAGCCTGCTTTGGGTGGTGTATATAAATTATCTGCCATCAGGCCCCCTGCTGGTCAATGGGTTCCAAAAATGAAATTTTCTGAAGAACCTGAAAAAGCTTCTATTCCGGGCATGTTGCAGGTGATACGTTATTATCAGGATGATCAGAACTTCGCCGATATCATTGTCAATGACTGGTGGTCAGATGAAATAGAAGCCTTTGACACTTTTGAGGGTGAAAGAATTGTCATACAGGACCTTCCTTCCAACAAATTGCTTCAAATCATATTTGATGAAGGGAAACTGGTATATCTGATGCGGGATATACACCAGATCAGATCTTATACCCAACGCCAGTTAAGCTTTTTCAACCAGAAGTATAAATTATTCGTTAATCCGGCAACTTATCCCGTAGGACTCGAAGACCGGTTGAAGAAAATGAAAGCTCAACTGCATCATAGGCAGGAGAGCTTTTGATTGCTCAAGGATTTTGGATGGCAGAATGCCCGGAAATATTTTTATTTCTCGCCCAGATATTGAAGTCGTGTACGTTCACAGAACCGCTTCCATCTCCATCGATACGGATATAAATGTCAGGCTCCACATTCTGCGCCCGCCACAATTGATAATCATTCTGGTCAATCACTCCATTACCATCATAATCTCCACCTAGGAGGGTATACCTTCCGTCTATTTGCTTCAACTGCCCTGAACCAGCTGCCTGTCCCTGTGCAGAAGTGAAATCATAAACACCGGCATTAGCATCGTAGGTTAACCCAGAAGAAGATATCACCCCCAAATGTCTGGGGTGATATACAGCCATGTGATAAGTACCCGCTTCTACCCCCTCTACGTGAATAAGCGTGTCCCCCTCAGTCGTCATGAGCATACCATCATTTCTCAATAGTAAAGCTACTCTTCCTGCTACCTGTGAATAGTCTGATACATTTCTTAGCTCCACCAGTACCCAATCAGTGGTGTTTTCCGGAAAAGAAGAGATATATTCTGTTCCAGCATAATGGTAGGGAGCCGTATCGAAGGGCTGATTCTGAGGCAGAAGCTGCTGATCGCTCAGATAAGTATGCATAAGCCGCTGGTCAGGAAGCATATACCCCTCCAATAATACACTTGCCTGAAAGTAAGGGATCTCTCCTCCACAGGATTGATCATGTACCTGCATGCTGGGGATCAAACCGAAACACAAATCAACTCCCTGGGAAACTGCAATAATTTCCTGTCCTCCGGTTATTGCCGATGATGGGTCCAGGCTTCGCTTGGCAACACCATTGGCGATGGCATAGTGCATAATCTTGCTATTGTCAATTACGTGCCCCATGAGATGACCATGTCCCAGCTCATGCAGGGAAACTGACTCAAAGTCATAGCATGAGAAACAGGGATCTGTCTTGTCATAATGCCAGGGTATGTTCCTGTTGTATACAATATCAAATCCTTTCAGATACCAGGTAGTGGCTGTACATGAGCTGAATCCCGAATAGGTTCTGCCCAAAACTCCCGCTGGTAAGGGATTACTGTCATTGTCAAACATCACCACATTGGGTTGATTTGAGCCACTTGGCGTATTGACTGTAGTTGTTCCACTGACAATCACATTAAATCCCGTCTCGCATTGCCACTTACCCAATGCTCGCTCAAAAGGCTCCTGTCCCTGTGTGCGAAAATCCACTCCATTATTGCTGGTATTGATGCCGTAGCTAAGCGTATACCCCCCCTGCCCGTTTTCATTTGCCATATATACTGGATATTTAACCCCACCATACGTAACGTTATACTGCGAGTAGGAAATCGTTATGGGCGTAGATACTGCCTGTGAGTTCGACTGATTTCTGACCCTGACACTTCCACTCCCAGCCTCTGAAGGAACCCTGACTTGTATCTCCTGATTAGACCAGGATATGATATTGGCAGAGGGCACAGAGATCAATGAATTCCCCCCATTGTCTGGATTGGGGAAAAATACAGCTGAGTTTCCTCCTTGCGTCTCAAAATTACTGCCTGTAATGGTCAGGACACTGCTGGTACCGGCTGAAATGATCTGTGGTGAAATATTGCTGATGACGGGGGTAGCACGGGTGCCGGCCTTAGTGGGCTCAAGTTGATAGGAGGATATCGCTAATGGAGCCTGGCGGGTGTACCGCTGTATCGGTTCAAATAGTTCTCTTTGTATATTGTTGTATGCATCGAATACATCTCCTGCCTTTCCCAGAACTTCATCATATCGGATGAATCCCTGCACACTTGAATAAGGACGGTAAAGAGCTCTTTCGCGTGTCTGGAAAGGACGCTCTCTGAAACCCGTTTCACGCTGGAGAAAAAATATCCCTACCTCCCCGCTATGAAGCTGAAGAGAAGGGTTGACCACTTCCATATCCATGCCTACAATACCCCCTGGGGTTACCAACTCAATCTCAGAAAAAGTCGTATTGCCTTTTAATACTTTGTAGATCCTAATCAAATGGGAAGTATATATGCCTGAGGAATCAAGTTTCCAGAAAGACTCCTGGAAAAAGACTCTCCCCTCTACTATGACATCGGCTTCCGTGGCTCTTTTCGATAGGGAAACAGGCTCCAGTAAGCACTGGGCTACCGAAATGCTGGGCACAAGGTTTGATAAGCATAATCCTATAAAGGTTAGCAGAACTCGCGGGTAATAAAAATATTTCATATTTTAGCGGTTGAAAATTGCTAAATACTTGATCAATATACTGGATACAGCCGGCTGCATCCTATGTCAATTATTTCAATATACAAACATAAATAAATTTAATTTAATAATTAAAATATATAATGTCAATATATAATATTATCTGTGTTTTATATTAACCTACTACCATGAATCCGTTCTGGGATAAGGAGATCACATATCTGAAAGGAGTAGGCCCTAAAAGGGCAGAGGTACTGCAGAAAGAGCTGGGGATATATTCCTATGGCGATCTACTAGCATATTATCCCAGAAAATATGTTGACCGAAGCAGCATATCCAAAATCTCTAACCTGGATGGAACGGAAAACTACGTTACCCTGGTAGGAAAAATCACTCAACTCAACCGGGTGGATACTAAGAGGGGACGAGGAAGACTGGCAGCTACCTTTACGGATGGATCGGGATTTCTGGAACTCAACTGGTTTCAGGGCATCAAATGGCTCGAAAAATCGCTCAAGGTCAAAGCGGAAATCGCAATATTTGGCAAACCTACCCGCTACAATGGGAGAATACAATTATCACATCCGGAAATAGATTATCTCAGTCATGATGAGGAACAGAAGTATTCGCAGGGAATTACTCCCTATTACTCCTCGACTGAAAAGTTGGGTAAAATAGGTCTGGATTCAAGGGGGTTTCGTAGCATTATGCGGAATTTACTCCAGCAGGGTGAATCTCATATCGAAGAAAACCTCAACCAGCGTGTAAGTGTGCGCTTCAAATTATTTTCCCATCGGGAGGCCCTGGTCAATATACATTTTCCTGCCGATTATGAGTTGCTTAGACAAGCTATTAGAAGGCTGAAATTTGAGGAGCTATTTTTCTTTCAACTACTTCTTGCCAAACGACGTTCTCATTCCAAACAATCATTTCCTAGTACACCCTTCACACAGATTGGACATTATTTTAATACTTTCTACAAAGATCATCTGCCCTTTGAACTTACAGATGCCCAAAAAAGCGTTCTGAAAGAAATTCGTAAAGATCTATCATTACCTGTACAGATGAATCGCCTAGTACAAGGCGATGTGGGAAGCGGCAAGACCATGGTTGCCTTTATGACCATGCTTATGGCCAAAGACAACGGCTTTCAATCCGCGCTGATGGCTCCTACAGCGATTTTGGCCGAACAACACGTTAAAAAACTGAGCAATTATGGTAAGACCCTGGGTATCGAGGTTGGACTTATCGTTGGCGGGCAGCGCAAATCCGAAAGGATGCAGGTCCTGGAAAAGCTGGCTGCTGGAACGATTGATATTGCTGTAGGAACTCACGCACTCATTGAGCAACCTGTAAAGTTTGACAGGCTCGGACTTGTCGTAGTCGATGAACAACACAAGTTTGGTGTTATGCAACGTGCAAGATTGTGGCAAAAATCGGCTCCTTATCCTCATAATCTCATCATGTCAGCTACACCAATTCCCCGGACACTGGCCATGACCCTCTATGGAGACATAGACGTATCGGTTATAGATGAGCTGCCTCCCGGCAGAAAACCTATTAAGACCATGGTCTATCGCGATAGCAAAAGGCTTGAGGTATTGGGATTTATCAAACGGCAAATCGATCAGGGAAAACAAGCCTATGTAGTCTATCCGCTGGTAGAAGAGTCAGAGAAACTGGACCTCCTGGCTGCAACAGAAGGCTATCATCTCATGGAAAAATATTTTAAGCCCTTTAGGGTAGGGCTCGTCCACGGTAAGATGAATCCAGAAGACAAAGAGCTTGAAATGCAGCGATTTGTCAAAAATGAAGCACAGGTACTGGTTTCTACAACCGTTATTGAAGTGGGGGTAGACGTATCAAATGCCACTGTAATGCTCATCGAAAATGCTGAACGTTTTGGACTCTCCCAACTGCATCAGTTGCGTGGGAGGGTAGGACGTGGAGGGGATCAATCCTACTGCATCTTGATGGCTGGCCCCAAAGTATCCAATGAGGGAAAAGCCCGACTCAAAGCCATGGCTGAAACCAATAATGGTTTCAAAATCGCAGAGATAGATCTCAAACTCCGGGGACCAGGTGATTTTTTGGGTACCCGGCAAAGTGGAATACCCGAATTTCAGCTAGCCAACCTCGCTGAAGATCAATCTGTGCTGCAGGCTGCAAGAGAAGTAGCATTTGAACTCCAGGAAAATGATCCGGATCTCAATGATCCCGATAACCGGCTGATTAAAAAATATTACATGCGCTATGCCCGGAGAAATGCCAAGATCGCTTCCTTTGTATAATAAAAAATTCGTAAATCCCCCTGCAACAAGCTATACTCCCTCCTTTTTCCATTTTGACTTAATGATCTGCTGTTTATATTGTGTGCTTCATGGATTTATAGGAAAAGATAGCTTATGAACCCGAGAATCCTGTTTCTTTGCTTTTGGTTGACATCAAACATATGTGTATATGCTGGGGGGGGATTTGAACTTTCCCTAAGCGGTTACCGGCATTTGGGTATGGGCTATACCGGCGTGGCTACGGCTTTCGATTCCTATTCAATATATCTTAATCCCGGTGCATTGGGATTTGTGAAACACAACTACATTCAGCTAGGTGCAAGCTTTGTAAATCCCTCTATCACATTCAGAGCGCAAAACTTTAATACACAGAGCTTTGCAGCTGAATCTGAAAACATGGATAGCATTTTATTCACGCCTTTTTCGCTTTTTGCTGCATGGCGAAGGCCAGGAAGCAGGTTCACCTTTGGCATAAGCGTCAATAATCCTTTTGGATACAGAACGCGCTGGGAAGATAATTGGAAAGGTAAATCTATTGTACAGGAATCCGCCATCAACTCACTCTATATACAGCCTACTGTAAGCTACAGGATTGATGACAAAATGGGGGTTGGTGTAGGTCTGGTTTATAGTCTGGGAAATTTTCTGCTACGAAAAAGCCTGCCAATCATTGGAAGAAACAATGCAGGATCATGGGTAGAACTCAGTGGTAAGGGTAATGGGATAGGTTTTAATGCCGGATTCTTCTTTCGTCCCAATCCCAGGCTGTCTTTGGGCATAAATTATCGCTCGGGAATCCGACTCCCTGTACAGGAAGGTAAGCTTAATTTTAATGTACCTGTGTCGCAGCGGAGTGAATATGAAAAGGACTCTGTATTTAGCACGACATTATCCTTCCCTGGCATACTGAGCTTTGGGATGAGCTATCAGTTGCAAAATGACCTGATCGCAGCTATCGATGTAAACTTTACTCAATGGGAAGTATACGATCAACTAGACATACAGCTTCAGAATCCAGATGTACAGATAAGAGATCTAGATGAGGTGATAGAACGAAACTTCAAGAATTCATATTCTGTCAGGCTAGGAGTAGAATATCAAATCAATCCCAATAATTACCTCCGCTTTGGCGCCCTCTACAATCAATCCCCGGTAAGGGAAGAATACGTTTCTCCAGAACTACCAGACCTCAATAGCATAGGGATGACTATCGGATATGGAAGAACCATTTTTAACCATTTCCAAGTGGATATTGCATATAAATTTGAGTATTCACCTGAAACATTCGGTGAACTACAGAAGCAAAATTTTAGTGGATTATACGAGAGCATCACCAATGTACTGGGCGTGGGAGTAAGTTATGTTTTTTAAGTTCAAAAATAATTGTGAAATATTATGACTTTGGTCAACGATTTGCTGAGTTATTTCGATGTAGTTTATGAATCATCTTTGGTACGCAATACTGTATGAAAAAACATTCTACTTCCTATATATATATTGCCGGGCTCTGTATTTTGTTGGGATTTTGCATTGCGTGTAATCCTGAGATTGAATCCGATATCAATCTCGGTCATTTGAACGTGCAACAATATGTAGCGATTGGAGACGGATACACGGCAGGGTACAACAATAATGCTCTGTATTTGGATGGTCAGTTATTTTCCTTCCCAAGACTTTTTTCCAATCAACTCAGTAAAGTTAGCAATTTAGGCTTTCGTCAACCGCTACTAGGAGAACTGGGAACTGGATACCAGTATTTGACTGAAGTAATTCCTTCTTCGTGTGAAAAAGCAACCTCTACACCGGTTATCAAATCATTCAAGTCTGATGGTTCTCTCGATAATAATGTTTCTTCCTCCGGGCCTTTCCACAATCTAGGAATTCCAGGAATTGAGGTAAATGATTTGTTTGATCCATCTTTTGTAAACAAAAATCCCTTTTACAAACGCTTAACCCCCGAAGACCAATCTATCAGTTATGATCAACATATCATGGAAAACCCATCTGGATTTTATACTATTTGGATGGGAACAGATGAACTGATGAAGTATGCAGCCTCAGGTGGCAGTAGCGATTCGCTCTTGCCCGCTACTTCAGGTGTATTTAAGACC
Organism: uncultured Bacteroidia bacterium; assembly: GCA_964468435.1. Lineage (GTDB taxonomy): Bacteria > Bacteroidota > Bacteroidia > J057 > J057 > JBCCTX01. The sequence goes on from CAYXVE010000014.1 coordinate 55,923, forward strand.
GCTCTGCAACGACTCACAGATACGCTGCTGACTTCATCCGACAACACCTCGATACTACTAGGAAATATTCCCGATATTACAGCTTTCCCATTCTTCAGCACGCTTTCCCACTTTTACATACGGGAATCAACCTGCCTGAGCACTCCTTTGTATATAGATGCGCATGATACAAACGGGAATCCACTCATTCGTGAGGCAACAGATACAGATTATATTCTCCTCACAGCCAGAGATATGATCGGTCAACCCATAAACGGAATTGGCTCCTGGGGCTTATCCCCTGAATATGCGATCGATGATCGCTTTGTATTGGATCGCTATGAAGCTGATCAGGTCAGATCCCTAATCGAAAACTACAATCTCGCCATTCAACAATTGGTCAAGGCATATCGTGAACAGCCAGGTGCATATCATGTAATCAGTGTAGATTTGTTTAGCTACCTGCGCAATGCTGCCGTATCTGGTATCACAGTAGACGGATTGGATATTTCTGGTGAATATCTTTCGGGAGGACTCTTTTGCCTGGATGGAAAACATTTTACTCCCCGCGGAAATGCATTTATTACCAACCTGTTTATAGAATCTGTTAATAAAAACTTTCAGGCTAAAGTACCTAAAGTAAATATCTCTGATTACGAAAGTGTTGTTTTTCCCTAGGTAAAATCATGCTTCTCCATTGACTAACATATCAAAACAGCTATCCCGATCCAGATTAACTTTCAGGTTGAAATAACATTTTCCGCCATCCAGCACTACCAGGATTTCTCTCTTCCAGTCGATATCCCAGGAATCGCAAAAGCAATTTACCCAGACGACCTTTTCTCCCTCGCTGTTTAAGACCGGTAGATACTGCCTTTTACATTTCTCCAGATGTATCAGCAGTGCCGCTGTATCTTCCGGGCTTTCGATGGAAGACATTATCTGTGTATTATAGGATTCTACACAGTTTTGGATTAACTCATCGACTTTACTGAAGTCTTCAGCAATAAGCCTGACAGGCTTTCCAGCAATAAACATTTCATGTCTGGATGTATCGTATCTAACAATGGATATTACCGATGTATCCACTGTGATCATTTGATGGTGGACACCCGAAGATTCTGTTTGCGTGGACATTTTATTCATATCACATCCCCACAACATCAACATACATATCGCACAAACATGAATCCAGTGCATCTTACAGGAGATTATTGAAAAATAAAACTTAAAATAATTATTATTTCTGGCAAAAATAATGTTAATTGCTATATAGTTAATAGATATGTAGATCGTAACATCTTTTGACAATAAATTATTTGATACGCGAATTTGTCTGATTACCCCACCGGTTTTACAAAGTAAATTCTCTTCTGTTAAATTCTTCCATTGTCATACGTACTTATTAACTTATTACGAAGATACAAGGTGTCAATTATTCTTTTAAAATCTTGTGTCTAAATCTTTAATATTTATTCTTATGAACATTTTTATTGCAAAACTAAGCTTCGACACACAAACTGATGACTTGCGCGAAGCTTTTGAACCTTTCGGTGAGGTTGTATCTGCAAATGTTATTTTCGACAAGTTCACAGGCCACTCTAGAGGGTTTGGATTTGTAGAAATGACCAACAAAGACGAAGCACTTGAAGCGATAGAAGGTCTGGATGGATCTGAGCTGGATGGCCGTACAATTGTAGTCAAAAAGGCTCAACCACGTAGATAGTTGTAAAAAAAACTACAGAGGAAGTCAATGTTGTGACTTCCTCTTTTTTTATAGTAGTATTCTTTTCACTTGACAGAAATAATTATCTGACCATTCAAGAGTAACTTTTTCCACAATTCATTTTTATTTATTTTCCTGACTATACTTAAAGTCTCTGTCAAACTACACTGCGCATACAGTAAACACAGAACCTACACACAACCCCAAATGACAAAATGTCTAAGAAGCCCGGATCAACATGTATGTATGTTGATTGGCCTCATAAACATTTCAACCATCTACCGTCTCACGCCACTACCCTCTATCTCTGTAAGCTTATCACCAAGCTCTGCCCGGCAACTGTCTGCTAAAACTAATAGACGTTCGACTACCTCCGGATGTTGACCTGAAACGTCAGTTGTTTCGCTGATATCATTGTCCAGGTCATAGAGTTCCATCCCTAAATTATTGTACTCGTATTTCACAGGTATCCCTCCCGTACCCCCTTCACGGCCATTGAGGGTGCGATAAGTGTGGGGAAGATAAAGCTTCCACCTACCATCCCCGGATAATACTCCCTGTAACTCGTTTTGCCTATAATAAAAAAAGTAAGCCTCATGGGGATTTTCAGCGCCTGCTTCCTGAGTGATCAAGGGCCATACATTCATACCATCTATCTTTTGCTCAGGTAATGATGTCCCTGTTACGTTAGCGATGGTAGGGAAAAGGTCTATGGTCATGACAGGTTGCTCGACGACCTGATCTGCGGGAATCTTTCCCGGCCATCGCATGATGCCAGGCACCCTTACACCACCTTCCAAGCTAGTGCCCTTGCCTTCACGCAGGGGAAGTGCACTTCCTGCATGGTCTCCATAAGAGAGCCAGGGACCGTTATCAGACATAAAGATGACCCAAGTATTTTCATCGACGCCATTGCGTTCCAGTGCTTCCATCACTTGTCCTACAGACCAGTCGATTTCCATGATGACATCCCCGTACAGCCCCCGATCTGATTTGCCCTTGTACTGATCCGAAACAAACAATGGGACATGAGGCATACTGTGAGCGAGGTATAGAAAAAAGGGTTGATCCTTGTGCTCATCAATAAAATCGACAGCCCGCTCAGTATATTCCGTAGTAATCATACTTTGATCTTCCAGGGTGTCGATGACCTTGTCATCTTCCATGAGTTTAAGCGGTGGGTATCCATCCGGACGTTCGGGATGGTAAGGCCACATGTCATTGGAATAGGGAATACCATAATAGGTATCAAAGCCTTGCTGAGTAGGCAAATGTGGTGGCAGATCGCCCAGATGCCATTTGCCATAGATAGCTGTAGCATAGTTTTTTTGCTTGAGCAATTCTGCGATAGTCATTTCTGCAGGTGCGAGACCTATCTGAGAATTGGGACCCAGGGCTCCCATGATCCCTACACGGCTGGGATAACATCCCGTCATTAACGCTGCGCGTGAGGCAGAGCATACAGGCTGAGCTACATAAAAGTTGGTAAAGCGAGCACCTTCTCTTGCCATCCGATCCAGATTGGGCGTCTGAATATCGGGTGATCCGTAAGCCCCAACATCCTGATATCCCTGATCATCAGTAAATATAATGACAATATTGGGTAGGGTATCCCCTTGCTCATCTGAATCCTGCTTTGTAGTTGTACAGGAAGAAAGCCAGGGTAGCAGGGCTCCTCCCAAGACAAATAGCATAAGCATATACAGTTTTGTAACAGGTAACTTCATAGTTTGAAAATATTATTATTGATAAATAAAAAAAGCGGTCGCAGTAGTTTTTTTGTCTATTTTGAATCGTGTCCACTGAGCTTGAAAGCCTAAAGGAAATATCACAGGCTTGTGAGGTTGATCTCTATCAACTGTAATTTCCTGGTAAACATTCCATTGATCCCTTCCCATGAAATCGACTTCCAGGGTAAAGCTAACCATTTCATTTGAGTCATGAGCAAGATGAAGAACTTTCTGGTCAAATCCCAGCATCAAAATAGTGCATGAATGGGATCACCATACTCGCTTTCTCCCCATTCGTGTTTTCCCGAAACTTCAATGAAAGGCTGATCTGAAATAATGGTCCATGCCTTTCCATCCCATTCGGCCAAGTGGCCAGCGTTTCGTTCACCTGTAAATTCTTCCTCGTGATACGTATTATTTGCCACCACTACCCTGCCAGTACCCGTATATCCTCCCCTAAAGTGAGGTCCTGCGCCATTAGGTATGTTGAGTTCCTCCACCAGGTCAAACAACTGTCTGGATTGGTAGACTTTACTGTATTGTGCGGAAAAACACCTTTGACCTGTGGATGTTGTTGACCTGAAACCACAGCGGAAAGGAAAGATGCAAAACATAATAACAGTGTTATAAATTTTATCATGTATATATTCAACTTGGTGATCCGTTTGATTATAGCGCTTCTTGTTAAGCTCCTCCCAGATACCCTAAAACTCTTAAAAATTTATCCGCTTTTACCAGGGTTTTCAGATAATCCAGCCCACTTCCCCTGCCTTTATTGAAAAAACCATGGCCTCTTCCCTCAAAGGGAACCAGCTTGCAGTAGTTTCCCATTTCCTCCATCCGCTCTTCCAAGGCTTTGACATTACTATATGGGACGACCTGATCCGCAGTACCGTGAAAAATCATAGTAGGAGGCATCTCAGGGACTATGTTGTGGTATGGTGATGCCTTAAGTGTATCTGCACCTAGCTTTTCAGCACCGTAGCCCTCACTGGTCGTGTTGACCACCGGGTTGAATAACAACAGCGCAGAGGGAGTTGGTTCAACTGATAGTGGATCTTCCGGACTATCAAAGTCTGAAATCAGTGCGGTACATAGTGCAAGATGGCCACCGGCAGATCCACCCGCTGCAACAATCTTTTGGCTATCGATCCGTAAGCTATCAGTATGCTGCCTGACCCATCTCATGGCTGATCGCGCATCTTCAATCGCGGTCTGTGGTGGCGTGCCGTGCTTACCTGCAATGCGGTATTCTGGTGTAAAGCAGATCATACCCCTCCGAGCAAAAAACTCAGCCTGAGGCTTGAAGTGCTGTTTGGTTCCTCCAACCCAACCCCCACCAAAGTAAAACACAATCGCCGGATAAGTCTGATCACTCTGGAAATCCTCCGGATAGTAGATATCCATCGTCAGTACTGTGGTATCGATAGACTTATACGCTACCGTTATCATGCTCTGAGCGATGCTATTTTCGACCCAAACAATTAAAAAAAACAGGAATATATATTTCATGGTGAATATCCGGGTATAAAGATTATTGTCCATTCATTGCCATTCTTACAGCCGCTTTCATACTCTGAAGTCCTTTAAGTGCAATGATATAAGCATCCTCTTTCCAGTAGTCTCTGTTAAATAGCTCCAGGGATAATACCTTAGTGCCGCCTGATAAAACCAACGTCCTGAGCACATCCGATACTGGAGCTACACCCAGTCCTGGAAATACGCGATGACTGTCATTCATCTCCTCGCGGGAAGGAGAAGCGGGATAATCATTGATATGAAAAATCTCTATGGCAGTACCATGAATGAGCTTAAGTCCATCAAAGTCGGAATCGCCTTTATAGAGGTGATATATATCGGGTAGAATTCTGGCCTTTGGATGTCCGGCTTCTGAAGCTACATATAGCACCTGGCTGAGCTTGTGCAGATTCTGGGAGAAGCCCCATACTTCGAGCTGGGGTATCACACCCATCACACTTCCCAGTTCCAGAATGGTATGATACCGTTCGGCAGCATGATCTAGGTTTAATCCAGGAGTATCTGTCGCTCCAGCGGGTGGAGCAGCAATACGCATACAGCCCAACTGGGCGAGCATATCCATTTCACGTTTAAGTTGCTCAATCGCATTTTTCCTCACCTCTTCATCATCCACAATCCACTGAGCAAATCCGATCGCATTTTCCACCTTCAGCCCCCAATTCTTGATCCTGCTGGACAGATCTTTTAGTTTTCCACCTTTTTCTATGTATCGTTGCAATCCATTAATCCAGATTTCAATCCCATCATAGCCTGCTTTACCTGCTAAGTCTATTTCTCCTTCCACACCCAGTTCCTGACCTCGAATGGTACTTACATTTAGACAATAGGAAAAAGGAGATTCGACCACTTCTGCGGTTGTATTCCGGGCTTGTACCAGTTTGGTCCCGATCAACATCGCACCTCCCACTAAAGCACCAGAACGCTTAAGCATATTTCTACGGGAAAAATTTGACATAGAATTTATGGTTATTGATTTCATAAAAATATGAATAATATTGGCGAACCTCTATGGGGACTCTAGGAATAAAATGATTGACTCATTAATTGCAACTTATCTACTTGATCTGATACCTCTCGCTTTTGGGTGGCCGTGGCGTCTGTTGATTGGGTAACTTTTCTCCTGTCTCCCTGTCAAACTCATCGGGGGTACGAACAGGTGGCAATGAATCTTGTGTCATATTTCTCATTTCTTCCATCATTTTCTGTAATTCACTTAATTCATCCTGATAATCAGAATTGGTTGCCAGATTATTCAATTCATAGGGATCATTGACCACATCATACAATTCTTCCTCAGGACGGGGAATGTTGAAGATCACACGCTGTTGGGGTTCCAGCGTTCCGTCATCACGCATCTCACGCATCACCGCAAAAGTAGGACTACGCAGTGCATCTGCAGGTGGCGTATTAGGTAGTTCTGGGTAAAAATTGCGAATATACTTGAACTGTTTCGTTCTTACGGCACGTGTATAATCATCGAAGTCATGCCAATGGTCTTCGGCATATATCATCTCCCGAATCACCGTATCTTGATCGTTGATGAGGGATACTAAACTCATGCCCATCATATCCTGATGAATATCTGCTTGTGCAAGTTCCAGAAAAGTAGGAGCAATATCCACAGCACTGACCAAATGGTCGTAAATAGAACCGGCAGGAATCGTTTCAGGCCAGTACATGATCCAGGGTGTTTTGATACCGCCATCGTACAAGGTAGTCTTATCGCGTGGAAAAGGCCTTCCATTGTCACTAATAAATACTATCAGGGTCTTTTCAGCCACTCCCTGTGCTTCGAGTTCGTCCATCACATTTCCGATATAGCTGTCCATGCGGTGTATCTCGTCGTAATACATGGCAAAATCTTCCCTAACCTCTCTACTATCGGGCATGTAAGGAGGAACAACAGCGTCTTCTGGTTGGTGGGGATTGTCAATAATACCTGTTCTATATCCTCTATGGGGATCTACAGCCGCCAGCCACAGAAAGAAGGGCTGATCTTCAGGACGGTCTTTCAAAGTTTGCACCCAGTCTTCACATCCGCTTCCATCCCGGGGCCTCAGCTCCCGGTCTTCTTCCGAGCCTCCCGCACGCACTAGGTCAAAACGATCCTTGACCTCAGGTCCCAGATGCCATTTACCTGCCTGCGCAGTCCAGTATCCGGCTGCTTTGAGCTTTTCTACGAAAGTGACATTGTACCCTGGAAGCAACCAGTGAAGCTGTTCCGCATCGGTCTGATGGGGATATTTTCCCGTAATGATACTGGATCTGCTGGGACTACAGGAGCTGGTCATGAGAAAGGCCTGATCAAAGCGCATGCCTCCTGCTGCCATGCGGTCCAGATTAGGGGTTCGAATGTGAGGATGTCCATAAGTTCCCACATCATTCCAGGCCATATCATCTGCAATGATGAGGATGATGTTGGGGGTGGAAGGTAAGCCTTCTTGGTAGTTAGATGTACCACCCTGCTGGCAGGCAACAATCGTCAGGCAGCATCCTGCCAGCAGCAGCAGAAATCTTATGCGAGTAATCATAGTAGGATAATTTATGGCCTAATATACACATCACTTAACAGAAAAAGGAATTTCCCTGCACTTTCCATCCAGTCGGCAGATCTGTACCTTCCTTACCCCTGGGGAGATATTCAGCATCCTGGAAGACTGGGACAGATATCCCTGACCATAGTAAAACTCAGTCTTTTGCCTAGAACCATCTGCTAATGTAGAAATTGCATAACTCTCCTGAGACTGCAGAGGTATCTGCATGACGCCTCGATTTTCATGGACCATCAGACAAGGCATCTGGTCATTGCGCGTTGCAATATGAAGAATATCTTTGTCAAGGATTATATGGGTCAGCGCTCTGCTGTCACCTGGAACCATGAATCCGGTATCCCTAGCAGGCATGTATTCTACCCGCCCATTCTGATACACATTGGCCACCCAGCCTATACCTGCATCATATCTACCTCCAATCACCTCTGTGTGGTACATATTGCCCACCGCCAGGAACTGTATTGCATTTGGAGGTCCATGCTGAGTAATGTCCATGCCATAAATTGGAGCCATCTGCATTTCATCTCCTAACGGTTTCACTTGAAAGATACCATTGCCCTGATTTTCAATCAGGCTGGATGAAAAGTAATTGGCTTCCATTACGATCATACTATCTGATTCGAAATAGCTCAGGATGTCGTGTATATCAGCTTTAGCGTAGTCGCGATATCTCGGAAATATTTTCCGCATTACCTGCATCTGCTTGATGGCGAGATCTCTTGGTGCAATAAGATATTCTTTGCCATCGTATTTTCTCGTCATCAGTACATCCATGCTACCATCCTGATCAAAATCTTTGGCATATACACTGACTTGATCTCCTTGCTGTTCCTGATAAACGTGGTTGTGTCCCAGATTACCTGCCAGATAATCCATATCACCATCCTGATCATAATCCAGCCCTGTGAGGCTATTCCACCAACCCTTGTAATCAGCAAGACCAGATTTATCTGTCGTCTCCTTAAAACGCCCTTGCTCATTAACATATAACCTAAGCGGCATCCATTCTCCCGCCAGTATTAGATCCAGATCCTGATCATTGTCCCAATCCGTCCAAAGCGCACTACAGATCAGTCCGGGTTTTACAAGCTCAGGTGCTACCAGTGCAGTAACATCCCGGAAGATTCCCCCATCATTTTCCAATATATAACTACGAGGTATCAAGGGGAACTTTCCGGGAATGATCCTACCTCCCACAAAGAGATCCAGATCTCCATCCAGGTCATAATCCCCAGCAACCACACATGAACCACTCGTCTGCATCTCAGGAAGTGCCGTACTGTCTATAGTGAAATTCCCTTTTCCATCATTGAGGTATAGCCTATCCTGATAATGCCCCTGATGCACGTATTTTACTGAACTCCCCCCACTTACTACATAAAGATCCAGGTCTTCATCCTGATCTACATCAAATAGTAAAGCCCCTAGGTCTTCGAAAAATCGAGACCCAGGTAGTGTATCCTCCTGGAAAGTCTTGTTTGCCTGCTGTAAAAACAGACTCCCAGACTGCCCTCTGGCTCCTCCTATATAAAAATCTTCCCGTGAATCGCTATTGACATCCCCTACTGCGATACCTGGCCCAAAGTGATCATATAAATGTGGCAACATAGGTTCTAGGTGAAAATCAACGTGTGTGTTTTCCCGGTGGCGGAAATCAACCCCTGAATGAGTTGTATAATTTGTGTAAGCTTTCTTACTATCTAACGATATCCTTGATAATGAGTGTTTTTCTAATCCCTGGTAAGTCAGGAGATGTATTGTATCGCAGGATAAGCCAGTCACATGTGATACCTTTCCATCGGGCCATATGATATCTACCGATCTGGCCATTGTATCCGATCCCAATCCGATGTGAATACGCGAGCTTACACTGGAAGCATAGCCTTTTATTGGGTATACTTCATGATATTGAGTTTTTTCTGTAGGATGAGAGACCCTGATTTTTGCCCCAAAGGCCTTTAGGTTGTCTTCGGGACCTTTCAACTCTATCGTGATGAAATGATTATTCCCCATTTCTATTGCACGATTCTTGAAAATAAATGCAGGTTGATTGATGTTGTTGACGATCAGATCCAGATCTGAATCATTATCGAGATCGGCATAAGCCGCTCCATTGGACATAGAGGGGTATTTTAGCCCCCATGACTGAGAGACATCTTCAAATTTCAGATATCGTGTACGCCGGTACATGACATTAGGTAAATATACGCTATCCAGTTGATGAAGTCTTTTAATGACTTTTTCTTCTGATGGTGCGCCCGTACGCTGTTCATGTACCAGTAATTCATCATGATACCACTGAAAGTCGTGATTGGTCACATCACGTCTGAACCCATTGGTTATATAGATATCCCGGTATCCATCACCATCAAAATCACTTATGAGAGGAGCCCAGCTCCAGTCTGTCTGATACACACCGGCCATCCTGCCTATCTCATTAAATATCAATCGCTGATACTGGTCGACACCCTGATTTAACTGGAGGGTATTGCGGACAAACTGGGGAGAAAAACCGGCCTTTAAGGCCTGACGGTAAAAATCATAATTCATCTCAGCAGTCATCGTCTTTTGGCGTGCGTTGTCTCTGGGCAACATGTCCAGTACAAGTATATCCATCCAACCATCCTGGTTGATGTCTGCGATATCTACGCCCATGCCATTCTGGCTGGTATGCGAAGTACTATGAGACAATTCATTGATAAACGTTCCATCCTGTTGGTTGATATACATCAGATCATTACCCATAAAGTCGTTGGCGACATATACATCCGGCCAGCCATCGTTATTGAGGTCTGATATACACAATCCCAGAGCATATCCTTCCTGAAGGATACCTGCATCTCTCGAAACATTGCGAAAAAAGGGATGCCCCAGTGAATCCGAGCTTGTATTCTGATAAAGCCGATCCGTACTAGGTCCCTCTCCGTTTTTGTATGTATAGAGCTTGCTCAACTGCATATAATTTTCCATGGCATGTGAAGCCAGATACATGTCCAGGTCTCCGTCCAGATCATAGTCCCAAAAGGCCGCCTGTGTGGAGTGGCCTGTATCATCCAAACCATATTCAATGGCCATTTCGATAAATTCCGGGGTCAGTTCTGTTTGATCTTGGTTTCCCTTGTTGACATACAACAAATTACGTCGGTTTTCGGGTGCTGTATATCCAGCTACACAAAGGTAAATATCATCCCATCCATCCTGGTTGACATCTACGATTGATACTCCCGTAATCCAGCCCGAAGTGTGAATCCCTGCCGCTGAAGTCACATCTTCGAATTCAAGATTTCCCCGATTCAGATAAAGTTTTGACGGAAACATATTCCCCGAAAAGAAGAGATCCTGGTAGCCATCATGATTGAAATCACCCACACCAACTCCGGCCCCCATGTAAATATAATAGTGATTAAAGTAGTGAAGTGAATCTGTTTCAAGGATTGTATTTTGAAAGTCGACCCCTGAATGACCGGGATCAATCAACTCAAACTGTGTAGGGGGACTTTGGCAACTAACTACCATCAATACTATCACAACTATCCATATATATTGGCTAAATACTACACTCATATTTTCAGGGTATTTGATCATTTGAGGAAAAGAATTGTAGTTTCCCGTCATTATTTGCCACAAGTATGAGATCCTTACCGGAAGTTTCCGGTATCCATTGCAACTTTCTGGCGTTTCCTGACACAAACCAGCCACTGAGTTGAACCGGGATATCTTTCAACCGTCCTTCCTTAAAGCTAAGATATATTCCTTTACCAGCATTCTGAGGAGGTGTTTCAATATCCATGTCTGTTATGTTCCCCACCATGATCAAGTCTTTTTTGCCCTTTCGGTCGTAAAGCAGTATATCCTGAATAGGAGAAAATTGTACAGATTGTGGCAAAGGAATATAGCTCCAGGTGTCTGATCCATTGTTCTGCAGGATTATGCTTTGGAAAGTATGTACAACCCGATGGATCATATTTACCCGGTTCAAACCATACAGCAAGGTATCCATGTCAGCCCTTGCATAGCTGCTATAGTTGGCAAAATTCTTTTTGATTGCAGGGATTTGGTCTACGATCCACTGCCGCCCCTTGATGGGATAGATATCATCATCTTCATGATATGCCAGGATAGCTTCCCAACTACCGTTTCTGTCAAAATCATTGGCATATAGCTCAAGCGGTTTTCCTACCTGTGGCCCAAAGGGATAATTGTTGCCAGCGTTTCCCAGGATAATCTCATCCTCTCCATCTCCATTGATATCTGCTATCTCTATACACTGCCACCAGCCTGTAAGGCTGTCCAGCGACATGACATGATTCGGCACACCTTCTAGGTTTTGGCTCTCCTTGCTGGTTAATCTTTCCTGATCATTTTCCAAGACCATTACCCCCATCCATTCTCCTACTATCCATAACTCCTGGGATGAACCATCTTTGCCCTTTTTCCAGGCTGCATCTGTTACCATCCCTGCATACATGAGTTCTGGTGCCCTGGATTCAGTAACATCTAACCATTTATCCCCTACATGCTCCAAAAGATAAGAAAGGGGCGATTTTCCATACTGACCGGGAACCATACGCCCTCCTACAAATAGGTCCAGATCACCATCCCGGTCAAAATCACAGGGTCTTACACAGGAACCACTTACATGTATATTGGGAATCCACCCCACAGCTCGCTCAAACAGACTATTACCCCTGTTGAGGTACAAACGATCCTGATAAAACTCGCTACCCGCCACCCATTCATTCCCCCCGCTTACTACATACAGATCCAGATCACCATCTGAATCTGCATCCAGAAAGGTGGCATCTATATCTTCATAAGATGCATCTTCAAATAATACATTCAATTCAAGGCGCTGTAGTATATTATCAGGCTTTCTGAGAAAGAACTGCCCAGGATGACCTTTGGCACCCCCTAAAAATATGTCTTCAATTCCGTCTCCATCTATGTCTCCACTAGCCAGTGCGGGACCCAGGCATGAGTATTTGTAGGGCAGCAGACGTTCATGTAAAAAATCATCGTAACTATTTTCTGTATGTTTCACAGAGATATTAAATCCACTGGTGATTTCTTCCCAGAAACCTGGTACAGGTTCAGTCTTTCTTGTAATCTGTTCTGATGCATCAACTTGTTGTACGGTCAGCAGTTGATCTGGTAGAGGCGAATGGATACGCGATCTTTGGCCATTAGGCCAGTCTAGGAGTATTTCCTGTATATTTTGCACATTTCCTAAACCTATATGCAGGACTGGAGAAACGGAAGACTGGAAGCCCCGGCTGGTAGCCATTTCCCGGTAAATCACTCCGTCTTCCAGAATAACCTTGACCCTGGCACCTATGCCGTAAATGTTATTACCTTCCCCCACAAGTCTGATATTCAGATAGTGATGATCTATATTTTTTGAAGACTGGTTCTGATATATCTGTGCATGATCATCGAGATTATTTAACACAAGGTCCAGATCACCATCATGATCCAGGTCGCTGTAAGCTGCACCTGTAGAAAATCCTTTCCAGTCCAATCCCCAATCTTCTGCAACCTCCCTAAATTCCAAGGAGTCTATCTGTTGAAATATGTGGTTGGCCTGTGGGTTTACCGGAAATGTCTCGATGATATCCAATACTCCTATGTTGGCTGCAGGAGATACCTTTTGTCCCATTTCCTCCAGGATATCTTTGTACTGAATATCACGTCTGATTCCATTACTCACAAACAGATCTTTTCTTCCGTCATTATCAAAATCAGCCCAGAGTGCTGACCAACTCCAGTCCGTTGCATCTGTACCTATGAGAGTAGCTATCTCGGAGAAATACAGGGTCGGTTCTTTATCAGCACTAGTGTGCAATCCACGATTGAGCTGAAGGCTATTTTGCATAAACTGGTCAACATACCCTACCTCCCTCAAGCGCTTGAATACCCCCTGTGTCATTCCCACCATATTGGCATGGCGACGATAATGATCACGGGCTTTCATATCACATACAAACAAATCCATCCATCCATCTTCGTTGATATCAGCGATATCTGAGCCCATACTAGAGAGCGATATATGTCCCATTGAAGTGTTGAGCTGATCGAGAAAAGTACCATCTTGCTGATTGATGTAAAGACGATCCGGCTCAAAGAAATCATTGGCGATATATATATCCGGATACCCATCCCGGTTGAGATCTCCGACAGCTGCACTCAGGGTAAATCCAAAGTGCCGGATTCCAGCTTCAACACTAACATCGACAAAGGGACGATCCGCTCCCTCATTCCGGTATAGCTTATTGGCCTCTTCGGGAGCGGGGCTATTGATCTGGGAAAAGAGCTGTTCCTGACTCGCATAAAAGGAAATAGAATGATTGATCAGCAACATGTCAAGGTCTCCGTCCAAATCATAATCCAGGAAGTATGACTGTATAGAGTATCCATTGTCATTTAAGCCATATTTTTCTGCATCTTCTTTGAAAGTGCCATCTTGTTGGTTGATATACAGGAGATTATGCCTAAAGTTGCGTGGGCCAGAACGGCACACATAGATATCCAGCCAACCGTCATGATTGATATCAGCCATGGAGACTCCCGTAGTCCATAGATTTTGGGAGATAATACCTGATTCGCTGGTGACATCCTTGAACTTCATTTCTCCCTGGTTAACGTATAAACGGTCTCCCTCCATATTTCCGGTGAAGTAGATGTCATCCCAACCATCCTGGTCAAGATCTCCTATAGCAACTCCCCCTCCATTGTAATAATATGGATAAGTGAGAAAGTTTTGCTGGCTATTTTCCTGTATATCATTGGAAAAATCGATCCCTGTGTAGGTCCGATCGAGGGAAACGAATAGTGGTTGTTCCTTTTTGTCAATATCCTGATTACATCCCAGGACGAGACATATAACACCCATTTCTATAAAGACAACTAATTTCTTCATTACCTTAAAATACAAATAGTCAAAATGGATTCCCAACGTAGAGAATCCATTATTGACGTTCATCCAATCTATTGTTACTACGATTTTAAGTCAGCTACCCAAACTGGAACCTTTGGCATCAGTTCCCAGGATATTGGGTCAGGTTGGGCATCAGGTCCAATTCTGCGGGCGGAATAGGCCAGTATTCATGCCTACCACTGACAAACCCCAGTGGCCCCAGTTCTTCTTCCAGCAGGCCCCAACGGGCCAGATCAAAGAAGCGATGCCCTTCATATACCAGTTCAATCCGCCTTTCCTGACGGATAATTTTTCTCAGATTAGCCTGATTAGTTTCAGTAACAGGAGCTATCTGTGCACGTTCTCTGACCATATTCAGGGATTCCAGGGCTTCAGAACTTTGTCCCAATTCATTGAGTGCTTCTGCATAATTGAGCAGTACTTCGGCATAACGAATGATGGGGTAATTGACATTGAAGTTATTGGCATCAGCCATATTGGTGCCGTCTGGCAGCCATTTGCGTACATTAGCATTATTGAAATAGGTGGTGTTCATATTTTCTGAAGGGAACTCCTCCAGCTCACCATCGCCATCGGTATCGATGGAATCTGGTGGTGTGGCTCCCACGATCAGCACAGATTTCCTGCGAATATCTCCTTCTACAAAAAGGTCTTTGGATTCCTCGCTGGGAGTAAACCAGTTGGCCCAACCGATCATGGGACTCCAGTGGAAGGAGTAAAAGTTTTCCGTTTGATTACCCCATACTCCCGGAGCACGGCTGACAGACTGAAGTTCAAATACAGATTCCTGACTATTCTCATTCTTGCCGTTGAACATGCTGATATAATCTTCCACCAACTGATATTGCCCCAGGTCAAGAACCTGTTTTGTATATTGTGCAGACTCCTGCCATTTACCCTGATATAGATATACTCTCCCCAGAAATGCCAGTGCAGCCCCTCTAGTTACTCTGCCTACTGGATTACTTTCCAAAGGAAGGGCATCAATGGACTCAAGAAGATCCTGCTCAATCTGGGCGTATATGATATCCTGATTGGTTCTGGCGAGTTCAGCATACTCCTCCCTTGTCAATACTTCTGTAGTGAAAGGAACATCGCCGAAAATAATGACGAGATTCCAGTAAAACATAGCCCGCAGAAATTTTGCTTCAGCTGTAAAACGTTCTCTGAGGGCATTGTCCATTTCAACTCCGGGGAGTTTTCTCAACAGAATATTGGCACGAAAAACGCCTTTGTAAGCATCGTACCAACGGGCAGATGAAAAGGGGTTATCAGGTAACCAACGAAAGTCGCTGGCAGCCCTGAAGTGGGTACCATAATCCCCATTATCCCCTGTCTGTTCGTCTATATTATCTGCAGTAGAACTTCCTAGTACCAATACAGCCTCACGATATAACCCTTTGGAGCTTATGATATCATAAACCGCTGTAAGCGCCTGCTCAGCATCTTTACCATCTTTGAAAAAGTTTTCGTCTACCACACCATTAGTAAATTCTTTGGTGACGAAATTATCCTGGCAGGCGTAGAAAACAATACCTGCGATGATCAGTAGTAGTGAATATATGATAATTGATCTCATGATATATACGATATGAATTCTATGATGTATGAATTTAGCTTAAAATCCCAAATTAAGCCCCAAGGAAAACGTCCTTACCTGTGGATACAGGTCCTGATAAATACCTGCACGAGCACTATTATTTTCATCCAGTCCTACTTCGGGATCAATCCCGGTAAAATCGGTAAGTACAAAAAGGTTTTGACCTGCAAGATAAACTCTTGCCTGTCTCAGCTTAATAACATCCATCCAGCCTCCGCTTAGCGTGTATCCCAACTGGAGGTTTCTCAACCTTAGGAAAGATCCATCTTCTACCAGGTGTGTACCTACTCTTACGTTCTGATTGGGATCCTGCAGATGCGGGCGGGGTATAGTATTACTGGTACCCGGACCACTCCATGCGTCGACCACATTTACGCTTTTGTTATATGCTCTACCAGAAGATTCCAATTGAGAGCGAGCAATATGTAGGATATCATTACCCTGTGTTCCAAAGAACTGGAAATTCAGGTCAAACTGCTTATATCCTAATGATCCTCCAAATCCAAAGGTAAAATCGGGCACAGGACTACCAATGATTTTCTTATCTGATGCATCGATTTTCCCATCACCATTCAAGTCTCCAAAGCGGAAATCTCCAGGACCTGTACCGAGCAATTGGTAGGGTGTGGAAGGATCACCATCTATAGCATTTGCAGCTTCCACCTCTTCTTCGGTCTGGAATAAACCTTCAGTAACTAACCCCAGAAAGACACCTAGCGGTTCTCCTGGCCGGATTACAGAAGTGGCACCGGAGCCAGAATAAGTAAACGCAATAATCTCATCTTTTCCAGCAAGATCTACCACCTCACTTTTAAAAGTTGTGATATTAAAGTTGAAATCGTAAGTAAAGTCCCCTGTAAGCTTTCTGAAAGCTGTAGCCATTTCAAATCCACTATTGACAAGCTCACCGACATTATCTACCGTCTCCTCGAGGCCAGAAACTCCTGGAAGTTCAATAACCAGTAGCATGTCAGTCCGGGTTCTATTAAAATACTCTGCCGAAAAAGTAAGTCTGTCCCCGAGTAACCCAGCATCTATCCCCAAATTGTACTCTGTAACCGTTTCCCACTGAACATCGGGGTTTGCCAGATCAGCCAAAGCTGCTCCCAGCGTCGAGGTTCCATCCTCATTACCGAAAGCATAATTGAATCCTGTACCCAATGTTGCCACATAACGGAAGTTTCCAATGGCATCAGAGCCTACTTGTCCCCATCCGCCACGTAATTTCAGATTATTGACAACTCCTCTAGGAAAGAATGATTCTTCTGATATGCGCCAACCCATAGAAAAAGACGGAAAGGTTCCGTATTTATTGTTCGGGCCAAACTTGGATGACCCGTCGCGCCTTACATTGACGGTAAGCAGGTACCTGTTATCGTAATCATAGGTCAGACGTCCAAAAATTGAGCTAATAGATTCTTCAGCAGAGTTGGTACTTGAATTTAAATTGACGGCACTATTACTAATCTCTTTAAATACATCTGTATCATATTGTGCGGTCTGGCTAGAATTTCTAAAAAATAGATCCTGCGCACTTGTTCCGCCTGTAATGGAAAACGTATGATTGCCCAGTGTCTTGGAATAGGTAAGGGTATTTTCCCATAGCCAGAGCCTGCGGGTATTTGTTCCATAATTTACATCGGACAATCCATTAGAATTGAGCAACCCTTCTTCCCAGATGGGAGTAAAGATATAATTCCTTCCAGAAATCAGGTCTGCAGAGAAAGTGGTACGGAGCCTTAATCCGTCAATGGGTTCAAATTCTGCGTATATGTTACCAATGATTCTGTCTTCAGCATTGTTTCTGTCAGGACGCTCCTGGCGTGCAACAACATTTTCCCTTCGTTCCAGACGCGTATCAGTAGGTCCTCCGTAAGATCCATCTTCGTTGCGCACGGGAATGGTAGGGAGTGCCTGATAGATATTTGTAACCGTTCCGTGGATAAAGGTGCGGTTACCCGTGCCGTTTTGATAGCGCGAGGTTCTGCTGTAACCCAGGCTGTTCCCAATCCTAAACTTATCACCGATCTGATTGTCTGTATTAACCCGGAAAGAGATACGCTCGTGAAAGGTTTCAATCATAATGCCATCATTCCGGAAATAGTTACCAGATACATAATATGAATTTCTGGGAGAGCCGCCGGAAACTGAAACCTGATGATCCTGAATCTGTCCCGTCCCAAACATCTCATCGATCCAGTTGGTTCCTTCTCCTAATGCTGAGGGATTGGGAAAGGGTGCCTCTTCTCCTGCAGCGGTAAAAGCGCGGTTCATATTTTCGGCAAACTCCATAGCATTCATAGGTCTAGGTACCTCCGAAGTAGATTGTTGGATGCCATAATATCCACTATAATTTAACCGGGGAGCACCTTCGCTACCCCTTTTAGTAGTAATAAGTACGACCCCATTCGCAGCACGGGTACCGTAAATGGCCGTAGATGCAGCGTCCTTGAGAATATCAATGGATTCGATATCATTGGGATTAAGCGCTGCAAGCGGATTGGAATTTTCACTATTACCCGCACTGACAATTACCCCATCTATTACATAGAGGGGATTACTGTTATTAATCGCGCCAATTCCCCGAATCCGGACGTTGACACCGCCTCCAGGTTGACCTCCACTGGTAGTTACGTATACACCGGGCACCTTTCCCTGCAGAGCAAAGTCGAAACTCGGTGTCTGGACACGACCAATATCTTCAGCTGTTACTGATACAATAGAACCAGTAACATTACTTTTCTTCTGGGTTCCATATCCTACCACAACGACTTCATCCAGTGCTGTAACAGAACTGCTTAAGGTAACATCGATAGTAGATCTTCCATTGATTACAACAACCTGGGTAGTATATCCTATGTAAGAAAAAATCAATGAATCAGCGCCTGATGGCACCCTCAAAGCGTATTGGCCATTGGCATCTGTAAGCGCACCGCTTTGAGTTCCTTTTGCGAGTACGCTCACTCCGACCAGAGTATTCTGGTCATCACCGGACCTTACAGTTCCGGATACTGTTTCCTGTGCCTGGACCAGCAATGATAGGATCATAGCCAGACTAAGCAGAATCAATCGATAGGCATAGTAGTGAGTTCGAGTAGTAATCATCGTAGTAGCTGATTTGGTAGATTGTATCGGATAATTATTTTAAATTCAGTAAATCTTACTAATTGAAAAATGCGATAATTGATATATTAGGGCAATCTACTGTAAGTACAGACTCGTCTCATCGCATTTAATCAAATTTAATAAGTGCTGGTATTCATCTGTTGAATGAGATTTGCAGATGATACATAAATATTTGCTAAGGAATCCCAGAATTACCTCTCATTCAGTCTCTTAATCATACACCATCCAGATGGAGGTCTATATATTTGGAGGGTGTATAACCTGTGATCAGTTTAAACTGTCGGTTAAAATTGGATGCATTGTTGTACCCACATTCATAGGCAATCGCGGAAATGGTTGTACCCTCGCTTTCTAATAGCAATTTACATGCATAGCCAATCCTTATTTCGTTCAGGTATTGAGAAAAATGCTTATTGAGTGCCTTTTTAAAGAACCTGCAAAATGCAGACTTATTCATGTGTGCAACACCAGCTACCTCATCCAGCGAAATGTCCCGTTGAAAGTGATCCATGACATAAGTATGTACTTTCCCCAAACGATCATTTTTATCTCTGAAAATCTTCACATATCCCGGACTTGACAGATACTTCCTCCTCTTTTCACGGGATAACTTCTCCAGTATTTCCAAAAAAAGAATAAACTGCTGAAACCCCTTCAGCTTGGTCAGTTGCCTCATAGATCTGGAAACTGAGGCTACGGACTTCCCTTCAAACCAGATGCCCAGTTGTGCCGCTTCGATGAGCAAACCTATTGAACGTAGTTCTGGTATATCTTTAATTTCTGTCCGAAGAAAGCTATTGGAAAAGTGTACAACATAAGCTTCAGCCTCTAAAGACTGATCAGCGTCAAAATACTGTTCGTCACTTTGCCATTTATGCGGAATATTAGGTCCCAGGAGAACTAGTGTTCCCGGAGCAAAAGCATTGATAGAATCCCCAACGAAACAGGTACCCGTGCTTTTCTCGATAGATACGAGTTCTAGTTCTGTATGATAGTGCCACAGGTTCAGAAAATGTGGGAAATGATGTCGCTCTGCTGAGATAGATCCGACAAATTCTGTCATATTTTTATTGAGAAGATGCGGCTTCATAGCAATAGAGATTACATAATCTTTTGACTTGGTTAGCTATCTTAATTATTTACCTGGAAATAATTTACCTTATCAATAATCTACGATTTTTTTTGCTAAAAATCCACTTCATCATGACTATGTGATCTCATTGTCTGATAAGTCCACAACATTTCAGGACTTAGGTAAGTAGGGATTGGTTATCGCCCATCTACCCTCAATAAAAGGATATTTCTGTTCAAAATCATCCATCAATTCTATACCATAACCCGGTTTGTTTGGCAGGTCTATATATCCATCTTTGACCACCAGCGGATCTTTAAAGATCTCTCCCTGAAATGGATTAAAGGCCTGCTTCAGTTCCAGCATGGGACGGTTGGATATTCCTGCAACCAGGTGTGCATTACCCATGGTAGTCAATCCTCCATGCCAGTTGTGTGGACAGCACGGCTTTCCCTCCAAATGCGCCATACGTGCGATATGCCAGCCTTCCGTAATTCCCGTTGTATTGCAGTCAGGCTGTACAATGCCGTAAGCATCCCGGTCAATCCAGGCTTTAAATACGAAACGATTTTCCATCGTTTCGCCACCTGAGATCAGTACCTTATCCAATGCTTCTCTGAATTTAATATGCGCTTCCAGTGCACCTTCTGCTCTACGGTTTACGGGTTCTTCCCACCATAGTATGTTGAGTTCCTCAATTACCGGGGCCAACTCGAGGCATTGATCCAGATTTAATCGCATATTATTTTCCTGCATCAGATCAAAGTCATCCCCTACAGCTTCCCTAAGTTTGCGGATTAGCGAAATAAAATCGTCTTCTTGGTAATAGCCCTTTCATGGTAGATTATTTTAGGTTAAAATCAAGCATATGTATGTCCATAGAGCGTTGAGGTTGCAGAATTTTATCTTTTTGTATAAATAAAATGTACAGATCCGTTACTTCCTGTAAGGCTGACAGCGAAATAGCGATCTCTTTGCCAAGAGATGAATGATTATCTATCGCATGGACTTCCCTACTTCCCCTGCAATCTGTAAATGCTGAATGGGTACAAAGGGAAATAATCACCTCCCGGCTACCTGGAGATAGGGTCAAGACCAATTCTCCCACACCCCTGAGATCTATTTGTTCCAACTTCAACCATACGGTATCCGCATTCAGCGTCACCAAATCACTATTCACATGCTGTACTACTCCCTCCATTCCGTCACACATAGCAGGAGATATCCGAGCTGATCGAAGTGTAATGATTTCCTTCTGCACCAGGGGCGGGGCTTTTTTGCCTCCCCGATCAGTATAACTTACTTCAAATACATATTGCCCTTGCTCTCCAGGGCGATGTTTGTCAAGCGACAAGCTGCTTTCCAGTGGAAAGGAATGGGACTGGGCATTTATACTACTGTATGATAATATGTAATCTACAATCATAGAAGCCTCAGGCTCAGACAAATGTGGATGAGCAGGCATGGCGATATTTCCTCCCCAATTGCCCACTCCACCATGTATAATCCTGGAGACAAGTTGCGGACGAAAGCGATCAGAAGATCCGTAACGCTCAGCAATAGCTGTAAAACTGGGTCCTACGCCAGCTTTTTGAGGTTGATGGCAAGAACCACATGGGTTCTGTTCAATGAGTGTTATGGCCTGGCTCTGCATATTTTCCTCTGAGACAGTAGCTCCATAGGATGTATAAGTAAATCGAAAGTCAAGATCCTCTGGCTTGATCGTACCTTCCAGCGTACTACCGTCCTCGGGGTCTTCCACGATAATGCGGTATGGCCAGGATGAATCTTTCCAGAAAAAACTCTGGTTGGCCTGGGAGATGATCCTGACAGCAGGAGCTTCATTTCCTACGATAATATCATCACCTGCGTACCTGAACGATTGCCCGTGTTGGATAACTGTGAGTATAGGTTGATACCTACCGGGAGTTTCCAGGGTTATCTGAACTGCTTTACCATCATAAGCTTGAGTTTCCACTTCCCAGCGGAATTGACATTCCTCACATTCTACCCCTTGTTCTGCAATGGCCTTCAGCTGTACTTCCATGGGAGCTGCTCCTGCTACTTTATCTATTTCGATCTTAAAATCAGGAAATGATACGGCTTCCTGAAAGACTATTCGGGTCAAAGCGGCATCTGGATTAGCTGCAAAGCCCCTATTTCCATATTCCAATACATATAACGCTCCTTCTGGTCCAAATTCCATGTCAATAGGCTTGGAAAAGGTATGATCCCGGAGAAAGGGTTCGATTTTATACACGCTTTGTTCCTCATCCAGGGTAACCAGATTTATCCAACTCCTAACCCAGTCGTAAATCAGTAATTTGCCATCGTAATATGCGGGAAAGCGATGTGTCGATACAGGATAGCTTTGCTGATCATAAAAGGAACCTACCATAACATTTACTCCTCCAGTTCCCATATGCGGAAAAACATCGCTATATCTGCCTTTAGGATACCAAATAATCGGTGGTTGCGCATCGGGTAACTGCCGCATACCCGTATTATTAGGAGAAAGGTTTACGACCCCTTGAGGATCAAATGGAGGGCCTATCTCTTCCAACTGGTAATCTACATCGCGGTAAGGTTTATTGTTGGCTACAAAATAGGGCCAGCCATAAAATCCAGCTGTCTTAACCTGATTAACTTCATCAAAACCTCCTGGTCCTTTAGGCCCGGCTATCACTGCATCAGGACCTACATCCCCCACATACAACCATCCGGTTTGTGGATCAACGCTAAAACGGTAAGGATTTCGAAATCCCATGGCAAATATTTCCGGTAATCCTTTTTCAGGCTGACCTGCAAATAGATTGCCTCGGGGTATTTCATAACTGCCATCCTCCAGAGGTTTTATTCTCAGGACTTTCCCCATAGGACTCATTGTATTGGCAGCAGTGCGCTGTGCGTCGATTTTGTGATGACCGGGACGTTCATCGATTTGGGCATAGCCTGCTATATCTGCGGATTGCAAAGTAAAGTCTCCCATTCCAATATAGAGGAATCCACCGGGACCAAACGCTATCGAGTTTGTGCCATGCCATCCCGTCGTATAATCCATCGGGATTTTCATGATAACTACTTCATCTACAAGGCTTCTGTTATTTTCCTGGAAAGTGAAACGGGAAATGTACTGATGCAATGTGTCGGAGGAAGGGGCATAGGAAAAATATATAAACTGGTTATGTGTAAAATCAGGGTCCAGGACCATACCATTCAGTCCGTTGGACTGGGTGGAGATGGTATTCAGACATGTAATATACTCAGTCGCACCGGAAACGGGATCATAATATTTGATTCCGCCTTTTCGCTCGATGATAAATACTGACGTATCAGGTGTAACAGCCAATTCGATGGGTTCATCGAAACCTGAACTCAACCTACTGATCAAAAACTGACGATCGTCCGGACAAGTAGGTAGGTCTGCATGTCTATAGTCTGGAAGCGTGGTATGTTCCAAAACGGTTTGTAAAAGATTGTTCCATGCCAGATGAAGATCACCTTGATTGGACACCTTTTGAGAGATTAAATGTCCCTTCACATTCAGCCATCTCCCTCTTCCCATGGAAAAATCCTGCATCAGTATACCCCTGGATAGCGTGTCGGTCTTTACATTGCTCTTTGCACTTTCCCTGACCAGCCAGGGCCAATGATAGGAATTCGGATACGCTGTATTTAGGCTCATTACAGTGCCACCGGCTTGCAGGTAACGCTCGAAGGTATTGATCACCCTAGGTGATAGGCTGTCCAGATTTACCTGGTCTAATATCAATAAATGTGTGTGAAAGAGATGCTCTTCATGAATCTGATCAGGATCTGCTACTATTTCCCAAGTATTTACTACTTCATCTGACTTCTCCTGGGCAACTTTCCCCTCCACAGGATGGAAGTCTCCCTCAGCATTCAGCCATAAGATATGTTTTCTTTCATCAAAAGGCTCGCAAGATGACATCCAACATCCTATCCATATGATGATGGTGAAACATGTTATGCTTCGGATTTTCATATCAACCTAATTTAACGGAACAAAACTTCCCAATAGCGAGTCTTCATGGATGTTCCTTCAGCCCCAACTACTTCCAGGGTAATCACCCGGTGAACACTTTTGTCTGTAAATTGATGTATAGGGTGTTGCTCATCAGAGGTGTGCCCATCTCCAAAATCCCATTTCCACCTCGATATTTCACCTATAGACTGGTCAATAAAGGCAACCAGTCCCGTTTTGGCATCTATGACTTCATACGTCCATTCGGCCCTGATATCAGGAACGAATTCTTTCTCCAGAGGCATTAGCCGGAAAGCACACAGATAATCTGCATTTTTGACCATACGCGTGTCGTGCGCCAGATTTACATGCCCCTCCCGTTTTTCCCCATCAAAATCCAATACAGACCAAGACAAACCGATCACCTCATTTTCTCTCAAATCCGAAACTCTGGCCGACCCGGGACCCGTCGAAGGAGCATAATCAAAAGGAGTAATCCAGCATTCCAGAATAAGTGTGCCGGGTTCACCTGGCTGAAAGTCATACGAATAGGCAAAATTGGCGTAGGGAAACTCCTGAATCCAGGGCTGCGAACCCCATATCAGTGTCCATGTCTGACGAACAGGTGGGGTGTATATGTGATAATTCTGGGCATGTACACCACTGAATCGCATATGATTTTCCAGATAAGTATCACTACTATCGTTCCATTTATATTCATCTGATATCATGGGATTAAAGATGAAGGGGCCTCCTGAGAGATCTCCATCCACTACTACCTCGAATATATCATTCTGATATCCTTCGGGATTAAAACGTCCAAAATCCCAGTAGTCATCATAAGCTACATAGCGAAAGTACAGTCTGTTCAACCCATTGACCCAACCCACCGCAACCGATACTTTTAGATCGCTCGTATCTATCGGATAGGACATACCATCTTCCGTATCCTTTAGTTCCTGCGTCGTATACACATATGAAACGGGTACGATATCCCAATCCGACACATCCCCGTCAATCCTGGGCATTTGATCCCGGGGAAACTGAAATACCTGAAATATCCGTCCACTTCTAGAGGTCTGATAGTCTTGTTCAGATTGTGCCCATCCCATTGATACAATCAACATCCCAAAACCATAGATAAGTAAGCACTTCACATGTTAACAAGTTAATGTCTGATTGCGACAGTTTACTTATTTAGTCTCTGTCGCAATCAAATTTAATTAAGCTATACAAGCATCACTTGAACCTCATTTGCAGATGTTTCAAAAATATTTGCAAACTGATCCGATTCAATCCAACAAGGGATTTTCGTACCACACAATGCCAAGTCCCGGTACCGTGTTGCTGTTATTATTTTCCTCACAGGTAAGAATATCTATATCTCCATCTCGATCCATATCAGTGGGGTACGCAAAATCAAATTTATTACCCGCTTTACCGCTGACATCGTGATGGGACCATGAGCGATCTGACGGATCAAACTTTGACCATATAACACCTACCCGTTCCTCTGCTCCATCAAAAGTAGTGATCAGATCAATCTGACCATCCAGATCAATATCAGCTCGCGCTGAGGATTTACCGATCGTACCTGCCATTTCCGGAAATGGGAAAACAACTTCTTCTTCCCATGTTTGCCCTTTTCCGTCTTTTTGTTTCATATATAAAACTTCCTCCTTCAAATCAGGCACCCATATGCTCAATTGTTTATTTCTCTCATCTCGCTCATATGCCAAAAACATTGGATTTCGTCCTGCCATACCTATTATGTGACTTTTCCAGGGTTTTTTGTGGTCTGTGATAGACTTACCCGGATGCTCAAGCCACCTGACGCCTGCATGAGGACCTTTCCGGTCAGAAATCAATACATCTTCCCAGCCGTCCCCATTTACATCTACAATCTCAATCGACATGATCCAGTTGGCTGGAGTGAACTGTACTAACCTCCAGGCTGTAAGGTCTCTGGGATGCGCTGGTGCGATCAATCCTCCTATCATCGCTCCTTCATTTTTGGCTCCCACGACAATATCCAGGCCATGCTTACGATCCATTTGCATAGGTCTTCCAAACATCCACTGTGTTACACCTATCGTACATGGGACATCCTCAGATACCCAATGATCTGTTTGCTCATACTTATGCGGGTCAGAAGGCCCCCAATGAAAGGTGATCTTCTGATCATTACCTTCAGAAAAAGAGACGATGTCTTGCGCTCCATCTCCATCGATATCCATGAGCAGGGCATCTTCTACCGAAGGTGCCTGAACTTCGATGAAATTCCATCTTTCACTCAGATCTTCAGGCCGAAAATACAACCTCACGATCCCTCCCTGCTCCCATCCTGTCAGTATATCCATATGTCCATCTCCATTTGCGTCGTATACTTTTGTACCGTCGGCGCCAAATGATGTATCATCGATGATGTGCATTTCCCAGGGACCTGAGACATAGACAGGCCAACAGCACAGTATTTGAAGACTCAATATGAGTAGAAACATATTTTTTATGTATTTATAGATTCAAAAGATAGGGATTACGCTTCTAATATGATATATTTTTAATATACCTAATTTTACGTGAACCCAAACACTTTTTTACCAACATTTACAATTATCAATATCCTATGTATGACCTGTTACGCTATATCTTTCTGATTGCAGGATGTTTTCACCTGATCTACGCTCAATCTATACCTAAAATGCCTTTAATAGAAGCTAATCTCACTTCCACTCCCCCTGAGTGGGCTGTAATGCAACGGAGTTTAATCACCAGTATGGAAAAAGCTGGCGACTACTACTGGGAGCGTTTCACCCGTAGAGGTGGTACTACCCTAGGAGATGGACCCTATGATGACCTGTATGAGATGTTTTACAACTGGCCGGAATTTTATAGCATCGGTGGGGATGAACGATTCTTCAACAGAGCACTTACTGCCCACCATGCCATTACGCGTAGTAATACGCCCTATCCTCCAGATCCAGGAAATTACTTCAATCGTCTATACAAAGAGTTTCCCAAACACGATGACTTTTTTCACATATCGGAAGGAATGACCCTGTTTTACAACCTAGGCCTTGGAGATCCACGTATTCCTGAAAATATAGAAAGGGCCAGAAGGTTTGCTGGCTTTTATCTCAATGAAGATCCTGAAGCACCGAACTTTGATCCAGAAAACGGCATCGTAAAATCCATTTTTACGGGTAGCCAGGGGCCCCTGGCTACTTCTGATGCAGAATACAACCTGAGATATGGACATGCCTCTCTTTTTCCGGTTATTGAAGATCTCGAATCCAACTGGAATGCCTTTGAAGACCGTAAGCAGGAAATACAGCATATCTATGACAGCGTAGTTACACGTACAGATGTTCCTGTCAACCTGGGAATCACGGGCATGATGACTCATGCCTATCTATACACCGGAGAAGATAAATACAGGGACTGGGTTCTTAGGTATGTAGAGAACTGGATAAGTTATATAGAAAAAAACGATGGAATACTGCCGGATAATATCGGCCAGACGGGTCAGATCGGAGAATACCGGAACGGACAGTGGTGGGGAGGACTTTATGGATGGTATGGTAGATATGGGGTCATGATGATGTATGCAGCAATGAGTGTGGCTTCTGAAAATGCGCTGCTGCTCTCCGGGGATACTCAATATCTGAAGCTTATCAGATCTCAACTAAATATGCTATATGATCAGGCCATTACTACTCCCTCCGGACAGGAACTTGTACCTTACCGTTATCATCAGGATGGATGGAGAAGTTATCGTCCGATGATGATACGTGATTGGGTACACCTGTGGCATGCCTCACAGGATTCTGCCGACTGGAGAAAAATCGCTCAGATACACCAGGGCCACAAATACCGTCCTTTAAATGGAGAAGGAATCTGGGGCCAAAATACATTAGACCATTTGGATACCCTAACATACAAACAAGGAGCGCATTTTGACTGGGCTAAAGAAATGGTTCAGGGAGATCGCACCACGGGAAAAAGTGAATACGCACGTTGGATGTACTATGCAGGGTACAATCCCCGCTGGCCTGTAGAAGCACTTCAGGCGGATTATCAGGAGGTGATCAACAGGATGGAGTTTATGAGAAATGATCCTCGTCCAGTATCCAGCATCCTGGGAGACGATACTTATCCCAACAACCCTGTTCTGACGAAGGTACTCACGCAAATGATACAGGGGAGTCCACAGACGATATACTTTGGAGGACTTTCCAGAGCACTGTTGAGATATTACGATGCTGAGGCACTCAGACCCGGACTTCCGGATCAGGTAGCAGCGTTGGTTACACAGATTTATCCGCAAGGAGCTGATGTCGAGCTGGTTAATATTTCACCTGTAGATACCCAAAGCGTAATCGTACAGGCTGGCGCATTTGCCGAAAACCGTTTTACTTCCTGTACATACAAGGTTAATGAAGTATTGCAGGAAGGAGAAAGCCGTTTATCAGTCAAAACTGTAGACATTAACGGTAGCTACCTGGAGGTGGTACTTCCTCCTTCTGCCATCCTGGAATTACACCTGGAATACCAGCAATTTGTCAACAATCCCTCTTATGCCTTTCCCTGGCATGAGAAAAAGTATCTGTTCGAAGAATAAAATGATAATACTTTACCAGGTTCGTTGCTTGAAAAACTCATCCAGCCGTTCGCGGGTCATCTTGACCTTGTCGGGATTGTCGTCGAGCCATGCCAGGAATTCTTCCCGTATCTCATCGCTCCATCTGGCATCGATCTGACCCGGAGTGTATTTCCCGTCTCTCAGGCATTTATGCCCAAACTCATCCTTCAGAGCTATAAATTCACCCTGAATGACGATTTCTTCAGCCAGATAAGGAGGAATGAATACTACTCCTTCCCGCTTGGCCAATACTACATCTCCCGGCAGGACTGTCACCTCATCAATGCGGATCGGAACGTTGATACCTGTGAGCATCATCTCCATCTGATGAGATGGATGCCATCCTTTGACAAAAGCATTGAATCCTTCTATCTGCGATAAGCCCTCCAGATCCCTTAAAGTACCATTGAAAATTACCCCATTCCCGGACTTGGAATAAATGGAAGTCCCCAGATTATCTCCAATAATCGGACCCTCATTCAGTTTTCCATAAGAATCTGCCACATATACATCCCCTTCAGAGAGCATATCTATCGGCCAGGATACCATATCACCAATTCTTCCATCCTCTGCTCCTTTTTCCTCCAATACCTCTCTTACGGCAACCCTCTTAGGCATGTACTGAGCTGTGAGTACCCGCCCTACGATTGGCTCATGGGGATATATCATCTTCCATTCGCCGGCAAACTGATTCTTATATCCATTATTTCGGAGAACCGACCAGGCACTTTCCAGTGATATATCTTTCATGCGCTCAATAATATCATCCGCTACTTTCGGGCGCCCATCTTCAAATCGCTCTCCTTCCCATTTAGGTGTCAAAAATAGCATCTTCTCCCTTTCCATGGTTAAATATTGAGCGTGTGAGGTACATGAAACCATGGTAAATACCATCAAAAGAATCACAGTAGTCCTTTTCATAAGTCTTTAGTTTTTTTATAATTGGATATCTTGTTCCCTGGTTAAACCACCTCGAAAGATCGGGACAGGCCCCGATTTGTATAGATTACTTTAGTAATCCAATATTACAATTACACAACGCCTCAAATCACCAATTGCTTTTTCGTTTCGATATAGATTACTGTGCCGATTAAAATTATCAAATTTTCTTATAAAGAAATATGAAAATCAGATAAAAGTATTTAAATTTTTATATCTTTAATTCATCCAATTTTTCGTTCCTACCAACGGTTTCCGGGGAAGTCTATAAGCTTTCCCTATAGATATATACTTTATATTTTTGGCTAGTAACCATATTTCCATGTTTATAAAGACTATGACAAATTTCTACTCGTTGCTGATAAGCATCATTTTGATTTTCATGGGTGTAATACAAACTATTTACGCACAGGAAAAATCAGACTTACTTGAGGAAAATTCTATTAAATCCATTCATATACACACTCCATCACCTCCTCCGGCGTGGGCATTATGGGAGCGGTTTATGCTCGAACAACTTTATCCGGCAGCCATTGAATACACCCAAAAATATACCCGGCCTGATGGTACGCTCATCTGGCGTGATGAGTGGCCAGGCATGGATGGATCAGATGATGGATATGAAAGTTTCTACAATTTTCCACTTTATGTCGCCTTGGGGGGGCCAATGGCCCTGGATACTTTGGCAAGACATCTCTGGGAGGGGGTTACACAACAATTTACTGAATACGGTCAGATATACAATGAATTTGACGCGGGCTACGACTGGATGCATCACGGAGAATCCTATACGTATCTATACTTCTTTGGATTAACTGACCCTACCAACGAGCGGTTTCGCGAGCTATCGCTCAAGTTTGCAGAGATGTATATAGATGAAACATGGGGAAACTATGATCCGGAACATAAGATCATCCGTTCGCCGTTGACAGGTAGCAAGGGTCCCAGATTTATTAATACGGCCGAGGATTGGGTAACGCACCGACCCATACTAGCGCATTATCCTCTACCATATGATGACATCCCCAACATTGAGAATAGTCTGCAATGGAATGACGATGACAAGTTTCCCTATATCCTCGAAGCACTCAACGAACGTATGATGCGTGGAGACGTACCCTTAAACCTGGCTTCGACCAGTATGATCGCCAATGCTTATATGTATACTGGAGAAGCAAAATATAAAAAGTGGATTGAAGATTACGTAGGAGCGTGGATAAAACGGGTCGAAGAAAACGAAGGATTTCTGCCGGATAACGTGGGATTGACAGGTAAAGTAGGTGAGTATATGAATGGAAATAAATGGGGGGGTTATTACGGATGGCGATGGCCTCATGGATTGCCCAATCAGATGGAAGCTACGGTGATCGGTGGTAGTAATGCCTACCTGGTTAGCGGTGATAGCAGCTACCTGGAACTACCTTATGCTGTGATCAAAATGGTTGAAGATCAGGCTAACATCGTGGATGATCAACCACAAGTTCCCTATCGATATGACCATCGCGGATGGTATGATTACCGCCCTATGCGCCCCAAATACCCCACACATCTTTGGTATATAACCCGAAAGGAATCTGACTGGGAACGAGCAAAACGCCTGACCGATCCTAATCAATGGAACCAAACCAGTTATCGCAAAGGAAAAGGCGATTCCGAAAATACTGCTTCCTGGATGGGATACCTGGAAGGAATAAATCCCGGTTATCCTGTAGAGATCCTCAAACTCAACTACGGGGAGGTTCAACGAAGACTCGAAGCCTTGAGAAATGACACCACAACTCCAGACGAACAGGACGTACACCACTTTTTCCAGCATAATCCCGTCATCCTGGAAGGCCTGGTTCAGCTTATGTTGGGCGCTCCCAATCATATCTATCATGGAGGTCTGCTGCATGCCAGTTTGCGATATTTTGATCCAGAACAGAAAAGATCCGGTATTCCTCAACACGTAGCAGCCCTCGTAGAAGATATCAGTACCACCGGAGTAAGCGTCAAACTGGTCAATCTTCATCCTTCCAAGTCTGTCCCGGTGATCATTCAGGGGGGAATGTTTGGAGAACATACCATCAAGCGTGTGAGACAGGTTATCAATTATCCCTATCAGTTCTGGACAGTAGGGGGTAAATATTTTCAGATCACCTTGGGACCGGGAACTGTTTGCCGGCTGGAAATTGACCTGGATCGCTTCTCGCAAAACCCTAGTTACGATTTTCCCTGGTTCAACCCAAAAAACACTGAATAATGGAACGGAGAAAATTCATTCAACAGACCGGATTACTTGCCGGAGGGATGGTTTCCATATCACCCCTGGCAGCCCGTGCTGTATGGGCAAATGTAACCTGGGGGACTGAAAAACCCTACAAAATCGATACCCACATGCATCTGTGGGACCCGGAGATACTCCCCTACTCATGGTTAAAAAATAATGAGCTACTCAATCAACGCTATGGGGTCAAGGAATATCAGGCCGCTACACAGGACGCTCATATCGGTAAAATGGTTTTTGTGGAATGTGGCGTGGATCAGGGAAATAATCTAAAAGAAGTGGATTGGGTGGAGAAACAAATAAACAGAGACCCCCGGATCCGCGGCATTGTGGCGAAATCGGATTTATCTCAGGAAGGTTCCCTGGAAGAAGAATGGGAAATTTTACAGGAAAACACATGGGTAAAAGGAATCAGAAGTGGGGCTAATGCGGAGCGATTAATAGATGCAAAATACATCAAACGGCTTCAAAAACTATCAAAATATGATCTAAGCTTCGATCTCCATATCAGTTCCACTGCTTATGAGGCTGCAGAAAAAGCTATACGCACGTGTAAAAATACCCAGTTTATCCTCAACCACATCGGGATTCCCGATATCCAGAGGGGAGAATGGGAACCCTGGCATCAGGGGATTATTCGCCTCTCGAAACTCCCCAACCTCGTTTGCAAGATTTCCGGTGTCATCACCCGTGCCGGGGAGGCATGGACAGCAGACATCATCAAGCCTTACATCTTTCACGTGATCGAATCCTTCGGATTTGAGCGGATCATCTATGGAGGCGACTGGCCCGTGGTACTGAGAGTAGGCTCCTATCAAAGCTGGGTGTCAGCATTTGAACAACTAACCCATGAATTTTCGCAGAACGAATTAACCCGGTTATACCACCTCAATGCAGAACAAATCTACCACTTATGAAAAAGACTACCCGCAGAAAATTTTTTCGAGATTCAGCGCTGGCTGCCGGAACACTGGCAGCAGCTACACATACCAGCTGTATGGCACAAACATCCACTGATGCTGGGACAGTATCCACCTCAGGAAATATTCGACAGCCTCTGGATGTCATCGCCAGAGAAAATATTACAATCACCGATATCAAA
>CAYXVE010000015.1:0-32801 GCA_964468435.1 uncultured Bacteroidia bacterium
AGACCAGGTACCCGTGTCCTGAAAACCAGAGGCTGCATTGGCAGCAAGGGTAGCGAAAGTCCCGCAGATCTCTTGATCAGGACCTGCTACGGCTAGGGTCGGATTATCGAAGAAGGTGATTTCAACCTCATCCTGGCTTGAGCACGCGCCATCCAGAATCATCCATCTTAGTGTATAGGTATTTCCTGCAACCCCATTGAAAGAAGATGTCGGGCTGTCTGAAGCACCTAGTGATCCTCCAGAACCTGAAACGATGGTCCAGCTACCTGTTTCTCCCAATAATGTGTTATTTCCTTCGAGTGTAGTAGAAGTACCACAAACGTTTTGGTCAGTTCCAGCAGCAGCCTGAGTAATATTACAAGTAATCTCTATTTCACCATCCATGTATTCACTATCTGAGATCATGTTGATAAATGAATCATTAATCACTTTTGTACTGTCTTGATCAAATATCAATGGAGTAGAAGCCGTGGGTGCCAATGTTGTGAATGTAACCCTTAGTGCAGTAAAAGAATTGCTAACAGGCGTCAAAAATCCTGCTTCATATTCTACTGTACCATTTGTAGTGTTAAAGTTAGGACCTACCGTAGCAAGGTCAAAGTAACCTGTGAGCGAAGTTACTTGCAGGTAAGTGGGATCAAAGCTAAAGTATACAGCGGCCGTACTGACCTGATCCCCACTGGGGTCTATAACAATATCCAATGAGACCGTATCACCAACAGCCCTTGTTGCTGGATCAGGGAAGAAACTAATAGATTCCTGTCCTGATGCAGAATGCATTAATAGGAAGGACAATAATAGAAGTCCCCAGAATCTTATGTGCAAGAGAAAGAAATTTGTTAAACCAGCGTACATGTTTGGCATATATGTCTTAGTAATTTTCTCAAATTTACAATTAATTTATTTTACGATAAAAATATTATTATATTTATTTTTATTATCTTCTATAAATAAGTTGAATATCCCTTTATTTGAAATATGAATAGAAGTATTGATCAGTTGTTTTTCTGATATAATTATTTTGTTTTTGATAGCTTTTCCATGTAGATCAAAGATTTTCAGCGAAACCGGGTAGATTAAATCAGGCGGAGCAATACTAATGACACCATTAGAAGGATTGGGATAAACTGCTAATGGATTAGTTTGTGGAGGTAATAGAAGAACAGGGGGGGAAACAAATGCCCTGTCTAGGACACTTTCACCTCTAAATGTAATATTGGTATTTTTGAACCGAGACTGATCAAATGAAAGCGCTACATTTCCCACTTTCTTTTTTACCAATACGATCTCACCAACATATAAAGATCCTGAAAATGGGCTTTCCATAAATCCTGCTGACATGCTGATCTGACCGAGTTTGTTATCAAATTCTTCCATTAGCTTGACATCAAATTCATTTGATAAGCTTACTTCAATTACT
This sequence comes from uncultured Bacteroidia bacterium, assembly GCA_964468435.1. GTDB lineage: Bacteria > Bacteroidota > Bacteroidia > J057 > J057 > JBCCTX01. The sequence continues at coordinate 1,421 of CAYXVE010000015.1, forward strand.
TCTGATACATAAGGATCAAATGACAAGAAAGCTTCCATACCATCTACAGCTTGTTTGCCAGATTCCAGTTGAAGCAGTATTCTGGAGGTATCATTCTGAGTATCTGTTTCCATTTCTATGGTGTACAGTACTGCAGATTTGGAGTTATTCAGTTTCGGGGACAAAGCCAATCTTTCTAGTGCATTTCCGGGGTTTTCGCCCGTTTGATTATAATTGCTTAACATGACTGAAAAGTCAACGATATTAATACTTTGATCTCCATTAAAGTCTGCTATATCTTTATATCCATCTTGAGTGGAATTTTTATTGTAGCTGGAGAGCAAAACTGAAAAGTCAATGATATTGACGCGATTGTCATTGGTTGCATCCCCCATTCTCAATTCATCAAACAGAATATTATTTTCTCCAGCTTCGATATTTACGCGTTGTACTCTTTTTAGTGATTTGGGATGTTTGATACATATATCATATGTGCCTAGTGCAATGTTCGATAGTGTAAAGTGTCCCTGGTCATTGGTTGTGATGGTGTATTCATATAAGGGATTGGAATCATTCGAGGGGTCAAAGAAATGAACGCTCAAACGTCCTGTATCCAGCTCTCTTGCTTGAAGATCTATATCAGCAAGAATAATCGATGAAGAACAATCAAAGATGTCTCCCGATAAGCCCTTAGTCGTGCTTATTGTTACCGGGTTAGTTCCATCATTGGAAAGATGACTGTTGATAAAGGTTAAAGCGTTTCCTGCGGGGGTCGTGCTGAAATCAAACAGAAGATTGGGATCTCCATTTATATCGAGTATTTCAAAGCACAAGTTTCCGATATCTATCCATTCCTGATCATTAATTTCCGGGCAGCTGTATGTACTGCTATCAGGCTTGAGGGTGAGGGTAATATAGATATTGCCAGCATCCTCAATATGGTTTTGCGTATGCCAGGCTGATCCATTCCCCTGATCGTAGCAAAGATCACTTCCATCAAAATTGACAGAAGTATAGGACAGAAAACTTACAACTTGTTGATCATACGTTAAAGCGATAGAGGATGTACCTATTCTAAAATGTTGTGCATCTTGGGCTTTGATCTGAATAAGCGCACAAAAAGAACTGTCTTCGCAATTTATTTCTCCATTTATTCTCAAATTGGCTTTCTGAGCGATGATGCTAGTATGGGGCAGCAGGGAGAAGCAGACAATTGCCCTTATGAAAGCTAAACCCGGTTTTTGACGAAAAACGTTAAATACCCCATGAGATATTAAATGGAAAACGTACATTATATTTTTTGATAGCATGGCAATAAATTCAGGTATTCTAAAACGTTCAATTAAGTAATCCAGGTTATTGGTCAGGTTTGATCGAGTACTTATATGAATAAGACATAAATTATCTATCTTATATAATACAAAAATAATAAAATATTAAATAAAGTTATATATGACTTGTGTATAAACGGTACATATTTATGCATTAATTGAATTATTTATTATTGAAAAAATATTCTCAGAATGATAGAGCGAAATAACTGACACTGAATATCCATTACAATAGATGGAGAAATGTCTTACTTTTGGAAAAAAGGCTAATTATATAGGAAATGAGAAGGGTAGAGAAGCTTGATGGGGCTGAGTACAACTTATTTTGGCTAAAGAGATATTATATTTCAGGATAACTATAGGGTTGAAGCCACTTAGCGTAGAATTTCGAATTTCAGGTATTCCTGCATAGAATGAGTCGCTATTTTCAGCACGTAAATACCATCAGGTAAATCTGGTAAAAAGAGTTTTTGGATAAATTGATCCTTTTGAAGGTATATATTCTTTTCACTGATGAGCTGTCCCATAAGGTTGTAGATATACCATCGAGAGGGACCTTTGGGGAACTTATTGAGTTGTACTTCGAAAGTACCCTGGTTGGGGTTGGGAATGATAGCTATTTTTCCTCGCTGAATGGTTTCTTTTTGTGATGTAATGATCAGGTTGACCATTTTTTCAATAGTATCTCGCCCACAACTATTACTAACTTCCAGTGTTACGATGTATATCCCAGCTTTGGGGTATGTATAGGAGGGATTTTCAGTAAAAGCCAGATATCCATTACCAAAGTTCCAGTTATAGGTATTACCGAAGCGTGAGCGGTTGACAAAAGTGACAGAGGTACTATCTATGGTAAAATCAAAATCTGCCTTAGGTTTTGCACCTTCATGATAGACTGTAACGGTTGCAGTATCTCTACAGGCCCCGTTGGAGACTACCACCTGGTATTTACCAGTTGCTAGTCCAGTGGCTGTTTGAGTAAATTGTGCGGGAGAGGTTTGCCACCAGTAATCATAGGAATCGCTTTGTGGGATCACATTTACTGTAGCAGAGCCACTTGCTTCAAGACATGCAGAGGGGGTAGATGAAGTAGTTAGCGCCAGGTTACAACTGCTTTCTGCCTGGAATTCCAGAAGGGTGCAGGTCGTATCGCTAGCACATGCGTTACCGGCGATGAGGCAAACTTCAAATACTCCTGTATCAGGGAAGCTATGTTGTGGGTTGATCAGGGAGCTTCCTGAACCATCTCCGAAGTCCCATTGATATGAATCGGCATCTTTACTGCTGTTGCTAAAGTTGACTTCCAGCCCTGAGGTAACAGCACTAAAGCTGGCTGCGGGCAGGATTTCGATCTCTCCAATGTTTACTTCCAGTTCACTAATACAGTTGTTTTCATCCGTAACGGCTACAGTGTGCGACCCTGGAGCCAGGCCGGTGGCCGTCTGACTGGTCTGTCCATTATCCCATTCGATGAGATAGTTACCTACTCCACTGGAAACAGAAATACTGGCAGTGCCGTCGTCAAGGTTGCAGTTGGCATCCCTGACCGAGATGAGGGTAACTTCGGGTATACCCGTACTTTCTATGTTGAAATTACGGGTAATTTCACATTGATTCTGATCTGTGATCACCACATTGTATTCACCTACGGGAAGCTCATTCAGTATTTCTGTAAAATCACTGCTTTGGGTACCGCTATTTCCGGTGCTCCACACTACCTGATAGGGAGGAGCGCCCTGAGAAACGGTTGCGGTTACGGCTCCATTGGAAGAGTCGCAGGAGGCTGCCTGTACTTCTAGGTCTATGGATGGGCCGTCAGTAAGAGAGACTGTTACAATACTTTTGGAAGTACAGCCTTTAGCATCCAGTACAGTCAGATTGTAGGTATCCGGTGCGAGATTCCGGATTGTATCGGTATTTTGGGAATTATTCCACAGGATATCGTATGGTGCAGTACCGCCTGTAATGTCTACCCATGCAGCGCCATTATCTTCACCACAGGTGGCATTTTCAGAATCTGTGACAAGTACTGGTCCAGGAAGGTTTGATATTGAGAGGGTATCAATGGTTCTGCAATTGTTGGCATCGGTTACGGTGACAGTATATTGACCTTCACCAACATTGCGGAGCGTATCTCCACTTTGACCATCGTTCCACAAAATATTGTAGTCAGGAGTGCCGCCAGAAATATTGATATAAGCAACACCGTCTTCCTGGTCGCAATTGGCATCCTGTGTAAATGTTTCCACATCTGGTGCAGAGGTGCTGGTCAGGGTGATTGAGGATTGAGCCTCACATTCATTATCATCTGTAACCGTAACTGTATAAGTACCAGGTCCTAGGTTTTCCAGTGTTTCTCCACTTTGGCCATGATCCCATTGTATGTCAAAAGGTGCTGTTCCTCCTTCTACACTTACGGTTGCAGCGCCATTATTCAGGTCGCAACGGGCATTCTGAAATTCTACTTTCAGGGTAGGGGCATCTGCATTCGATACCTCAACTGTGTCGCGATCCTGGCAGCCATTTTCATCTGTAACGGTTACCGTGTAAGTCCCAGCTTCCAGTTCTGTGGCAGGTAGCGAAGAAACGCCGACAGCATTTAGGCCATTGTTCCAGGTAATCTGATAGGGAGGAAGACCGCCAGATACTTCTGCGGTAGCAATGCCATTGTTTTCACTACAGGTGGCATCCTGGACATTCGTGATGCTGGCTTCGGGGACATCAGTATCCATGATGGTAAAGGAGCGTGCGACTTCACAGCCCGCCTCATCAGAGATGGTAACGCTATATTCACCGGAAGGGATATTTTCGATACTGCTGCCGTTTTGTCCATTGCTCCAAAGGATGTTGACGATTCCCTGGGATCCATCTACACTGACTGATGCAGCGCCATTGGCTTCCCCACAAGTGGCATCTGTAAGATTTTCCAGATCTGCACTGAGGGTACAGGCTGTTTCAGCACATGTTTGAGCGTATTTAATCAGGTATGCACCATTGTCTTCGAAAACGGCTTCGTTATCAGTGGGGTCGAAGTCGAAGGTGGTGCCAGTAAAATAGCCTATGACAAATATATCTCCTTTTGAATTTAATTCTATTCCATACCAATTACCTCCTGAACGAAACCCTGTTAGGTCAGGACTAAAAAGAAACTCTATTTTCCCCTTTCTATCAAATTTACCTATGAAAGAATTATTGTAAACGTCATTATTAGGTGTTTTTTTATCCACTCCATCACCTCCTGATCCTCCCGTTATATAATGATTATTTTGAAAATCATAATCCACTTCATAAGTTACTCCGCCAGGCCTACCAAGTGGATTGAATGTGAAAAAGAAGTCGTAATATAGTCTATCAAGTTCTCTACTTACACGAGACCATGATGGACCATTGCTTCCATTTGGCTCAAGTTTAGACCCTCCTAAATAAATATCTTCATTTGGTCCAACTTTTACAGATATATTTGTTCCTTTGAAATCTAATCCTGGAGCGGGATCAGTTGAAGTCAATGTAATGTCTTCAAAAAGGCCATCTAAATTGTACTTTATTACTATTGGATTGTTATTCGCTGGGCTACCAGGGTTATTGATGATACCAGATTCAGGAGAAAATTCTCCACTTTCTGAAATCATATTTCCTGAAATGTAGATTTCATCATTTTTATAGGCTATGTCCGTACCGAATTCAAATGAAGAACCTCCTGCATTAAATCCATAAAGAAATCCTCCAAAAGGGTTGAATTTTGCGAGAAAGATATCCAGACTTCCATTTGACTCTATACTAACCTCTGGGTCTAAGTTTAATCTTTCTTCAAAAGAACCTGTAATATAGATATTTCCTTCTAAATCTGTGTCAACTCCACCTGCTGAGAATCCCGAAGAATTTTCTGTAATGCTCTCAAAAGGCAGTGCCCATAATAAAGTACCTCTCAAATCGTATTTAGCGAGGAATATACCATTAAAGTCATCTAGTAAAAATTGCCCTTCAGATGGATCAAGATCTGAGGAAAAGTAAACTTCACCTAATAAAATTATATTACCGTCCTGATCCAAAGCGAGTCCGTGTATACTTGCTCCATTGATTTTTTTATGAAAAACCTGTATCCCATTATTATCATATTTGGCAAAATAATCATCTCCAGCTATCACGATATTGTCAGCATTATCCATTTCTATTTCATGAGGGATATCAGGTATCTTCACGGCCCAGTCGAAGACAGGCACGAGTGAGTCGCAGTCAAATACCTGTATTTCCCGGCAAAACTCACGCGAGCCACAAGCACCTGTTACCGTCAGGCAGACCTGGTAGGTTCCTTTGCTGCTGTAGGTATACTGAGGATTAACCTGCGAGGACTGAGCGCCATCGCCAAACTGCCAGGAGTAGCTACCCTGTCCAAAGGATTGATTGTAAAAAGTGGCGGTTCTACCATCGAGCGTATGTTCGAATTGCGGAACGGCGCAGGGTTCACCGGGTTCTGCCAGATTAATGATAAGGGTTATGGGCTGGGTTTGCAGGATGAGATCCGGAGCCTGGGAATTGGTAATCTCACAGTGGTAGGTACCGGCTTCGTTTAGGGTCAGGTTTTGAAAACTGAGTTCAGGATCATTGGTAACAGCATAGGGTTGCTGCCCTTCGTCTTTAAACCAGCGGTATGTGCTGCCTGATACATCCAGGTCAAAACCGAGTTTGTAAGTCAAGTCAGTACCTTCATCAAGCTGAAAGGTACGTATGGTACCGGTCGGTTTTTGTCCGGCGTATTTGAAGGTCTGAATTCCCAGATTAGGGAGTATATCCTGAAAGGTGAAAAAGTTTTCATCTATGATCAGTTCTGTGAGGTTGCTGAGATAATCAAAATCAGGCAGGGAGGTAAACTGATTTTTGGAACAATCTATCCGGGTAAGCTGCGGGCAATTTGCCAGGCTTGGGAAGGGGCCACTGAGGGAATTGACCCAGATATCGAGTCTTCCGAGCTTGGGGAGATTTGAAAAATCGGGTAGACTTCCGGTGAGCTGATTATCGCCAAGTTGCAGGATTTCGAGGTTAGGAATATTGGAAAAATCGGGAATGATACCGACGATGTTACTCTGAAAAAGGTAGAGTTCCCTGAGGTTGGGGGTACTGGCAAAGTCTGGGAGGGTCGTATTGAGGGGTACCCGGTTGAGACCGAGTACCTCCAAATTGGACATATTGGAAAAGTTAGGGATAGCTCCGCTAAGGTTGTTGATGCTGAGGTTGAGAAAACGCAGGGAGGGCAACTGATAATCTTCGATTATGCCATCAAACTGGTTGTTGTTCAGACTTAGGGTATCCAGTTGGGGCAATTGGTCAAATCGGGGTATATTGCCACTAAGCTGATTGTTGTCCAGCCGTAGTACTTCGAGAAACGGTAGATTGAGATCAGGGAGATTTTGTCCGGGCTTCGTAGAAAGGTTCTGGTTGTAGAGTGCTATCCGTATGATTCGTCCTTCACCATTGAGGGAGATACCTTTCCAGGTATTGACATCCTGATTGATATCCCAGGGTATACCCTCAATTGCTTCGTACAGCCGGATGAGTTCATCGCGATCCGTATTTTGGCTGAATACATATTGAGGGAAAATCCACATACTGTGAGCATACAAGCATAGAACAAGTATTATGATTTTGGAATAGCACTTTTTCATACCCCATCTATTTCTCGAATAATGTCAAATAATGTTGAATTATAACCTGTGGTCCAATTTACAAATTCCCTGTTAAACTTAAAGTATATTTACTGTCAAATTTCTTACAAGGATAAATTATTTTTAATAGATATTAGACGAAAAATGTAAAGTCTAGAATGAGTATCTGGAAGATAGGGGGTGACATGTTGAGGGTAAGTGAAGAATGTCTAAACTAGATATAAGTGCCTAAACAAGTTTGAACGTCGTGTGTCAATGTATGCCACCTCCCGTGTAGAAAAAATGCGCCGAATAAGTAAACTGCAATGCTAATTTTACACTATAAATGTATATGAAATAGCAGAATTGATCTATTGAGAGTTAGCGACAGGTTGAATAGAGGTGTGATAAGGGATCATGACTTATTATTCCGGACTAACGCTATAGTTGATAGGAAGATTCAATAATCCAGTACATAAATCAGATCAAAACAGGTTGAAAAACTCTTCCTTTTTACTTCTTGCCACAGGTATTTCGTGGCCATTTTTCATGATCGGATATCCCCGTTTTCCCTTGATATACTTTTGAATTAAAGTAAGGTTGACGAAGTGAGAGTGGTGAACCCGGAAAAACTGAGATCCTTTGATCTGTCCTTCAATTTCTTTGAGCGTTTTGGAGATCATCAGGGATTCGCCCTGCCGGGTATAGATTTTGATAATGATATTAATAATATACGATACAAAAAGCAATAAACGTATGAAAAGTTAAAATCTAATGCATCAGTGTAAGTTTTGCACGAGTATGATACTTGTTCAATGGCAATGAAGCCATGTTGATGATAGCCAGATAATACTTTTATCTCAGTCTACTTAAGACTGAAAAATGTCAACCCCAAAGAAAAAGTCCTTTTATCCTTACAAGGGTAGCTTAAAGAGGTAACATTTGCATTTCAGGCGATCATCATATCCAGTGTTACTTCGTTTGTCAATGTATTTTGAGACTCAAATTCCACGATATTTTCCAGCGTTGTATTTGCGATTTGTTTGAGGGCATTTTCTGTAAAAAATGCCTGATGTGCCGTAACAAGTACATTGGGGTAGCTAGTGAGTCTTATGATCAGTTCATCGCGTATCACCATTTCGGATAAATCTTTAAAAAATAGTGCATCTTCCTGTTCGTAAACATCAATTCCAAGATATCCGATTTTGCTTTCTTTCAACGCTTCTAAAGCTGCCTGAGTATCTATCAGTGATCCACGACTGGTATTAATAAGCATTACCCCATCTTTCATTTTCCCGATAGAAACAGCATTAATGATATGGTAAGTTTCAGGCGTAAGGGGGCAGTGAAGTGAAATGATATCCGATACGCTTAGAAGTTCTTCCAGGGTAACATAATGTATACCTTCTTTTTGCAGTTCTTCCAAAGGGAATTTATCGTAGGCAATCACTCTGCATCCAAATCCTTGCATAATTTTGCAAAACACGCTTCCAATTTTCCCGGTGCCGATCACCCCAACGGTTCTCTGATAAAGATCAAATCCGATCAGTCTTTCCAGAGAAAAGTTTTGTTCCCGGACCCGGTTATAGGCTTTATGGGTTTTCCGGTTTAGGGTCAGGATCAAGGCTACTGCGTGCTCAGCAACAGCATGTGGAGAATAAGCCGGAACGCGCACGATCTTTACGTTTCTTTCCACGGCCGCCTCAATGTCTACATTATTGAATCCTGCACATCGCAAAGCGATGAGTTTTAAGCCATGGTCAGCCAGATCTTCAATGGCGTTCCGGTCGAGATGATCGTTGACGAAAAGGCAAATAGCCGCATAGTTATAGGCCAGACTTTTGGTCTGATCGTTGAGAGAGGGTTCCAGGAAGGTAAGTTCCTGGTGGTACCTCTCGTTGGCTTCGTTGAAATAATGTTTATCGTAATCTTTGGAACCAAAAAAGGCAACTTTCATGAGAATATTTGTTTGATAACCTGGGTTTCACTGGGTTGAATTCGCCCTGCAAGCAGCATGCGGAGTTCTCTTCGTTGAAGGGCTGAATCATACAATTGTTTTTCTTCCTCTGTTTCAGGCTCCACAGCGGATACAGGTATAGGTCTGCCAGATTGATCTACAGCCACAAAGGTATAATAGGCAGTATTACTGTGTTTAGTTTCACCTGTCTGGAGGATCTCAAAAGATACATCGATTCGCACTTCCATCGAAGTATTAAAAGTACGTGTAACTTTTGACTCTAAAATTACCACAGATCCCATGGGAATAGCTGATTTGAACTCTACAAAGTCCACAGCTACAGTGACTACTGTACGGTTTGTGGCACGCATAGCAGAGATAGCTGCATTGACATCCATCCATTGCAGAATCTTACCCCCCATCAGATTTCCCAGGTTGTTGGTGTCATTAGGTAAGACCATTTCGGTTTTGAGCGTATAGGTTTCAGAAATTTTGCGTTTGGTCATTGAGTGTTGTAAAAAATAGTAGGGATAATTGTAGGAAATAATAATCAATCTACAGGGTCTTACAAAGAAGCATAACGTTAGTTCTCATTACGGGTTCAGCCATTAATCAACGAATTCAGCCAGTTCTAGCCACCGGTCTGACTTTTCAGAAAGCATGGACTCAATTTGCTCAAGTTCTGCTGAAATTGCAGTTATCTTTTCATAATCTTGTTCACCTGTATTTAGGGATTGAATAAGTTTTGTCTTTTCTGTTTCCAGACGAGCAATTTCTGCTTCGATCTCTTTTAACTCGCGTTTTTCCTTGAAGGTAAGTTTGGTTTTTTCTTTGGACTTTTCAGCCTTATCATTTCGTTTTTTTACTTTTCTGGCATCTTCAGAAAGGGGGCTGGATGATTCTTGCCGGGATTTCCACTCGCGATATTGAGAGTAGCTGCCCGGAAAGTCCTTAATTTGTCCATTACCTTCAAACACAAAGATGTGGTCGATCAGCCTATCCATAAAGTAGCGATCATGGCTCACGACCAGCAGGCATCCATCATAATCTGCGAGGAATTCTTCCAGCTTGCGAAGGGTAATCAGATCTAGGTCGTTGGTAGGCTCATCTAGGATCAGAAAGTTGGGATTGGTCATAAGAATACGCAGCAGATGCAGGCGTCTCTTTTCGCCACCGCTCAAGGTCTCTATTTTGGCATAGTGCATATCATAGTCAAAGAGGAAATGTTCTAGTAATTGAGGTGCAGATATTTTCTCACTTTTACTCAATTCAATCTCTTCGGCTACTTCCCGTACTACATCTATGACTCGCTGATCAGGTTTAAATGTAAGCCCGGACTGTTCGTAATGCCCAAAATATATGGTTTCACCCTTGCGTACTTTTCCGGAGTCGGGAGCCAGTTCCCCCGTTATGAGTTTGATAAAAGAAGTTTTACCAACTCCGTTGGGACCCACAATGCCGATACGGTCTCTTCGATTAAATGTATAAGTGAAATCACCCAGGATGACGAGATCGCCAAATGCTTTGCGCAGCTTTTTGATCTCCAGGACCTTACCTCCAATCCTCCTGCCTTTTATGCGCAGGTTGACTGTTTTGTCGTCTGTGGATTGCAGCGACTGTTGTTGTAGGCTGTCTGCAGCGTCTATTCTGGCTTTAGCTTTGGTACCCCGGGCTTTGGGAGATCGTCTGAGCCATTCAAGTTCTTGGGCATAGAGGCTTTTGGCTCGGTCTACCTGGGTCTCCAATGCCTGTGTACGCTCAGCCTTTTTTTCCAAATAGTAGGCATAATTGCCTTTATAAGCGAAAAGTTTGCCGCGATCTAGCTCCAGGATCTCTTCGGTAATGCTATCGAGAAAGTACCTATCGTGTGTAACGAGTAATATACTTTGCTTGCTAGTGGAGAAGATCTTTTCCAGCCATTCGATGGAATCCAGATCGAGATGGTTGGTAGGCTCATCCATGATGATCAGATCTGGCTGCCGTATTAATACCTGGGCAATAGCCACTCGTTTTTGTTGCCCGCCAGATAGCTGGTTGATATAAGCATCCAATTGGTCAACGCCTAATCTTGTCAGGATTTGTTTGATTTTGAGTTCATAATCCCACGCCTCACTGACTTCCATCTGAGAGACTACGTCTTCGAGTTCTTGTTGGGCCTCAGGTTCTGACGCGATGTGGTGGAGTAGGGATTCGTATTTTCTGATAAGTTGCTGGGTAGGGTGGTCTGGATCGAATACGATGTCTCCAATGGTTTTGCCCGGTTCAAACCGAGGTTCCTGACCCAGATAACTGACAGTTATCCCATTCCGGTAACTGATGCGACCGGAGTCGGGCTGTTCAATCCTGGCCAGTACTTTCAGTAGAGTAGATTTTCCCGATCCATTTAATCCGATCAGTGCGACCTTCTGGCCCTGTTCTATTCCGAAGCTAAGCCCTTCAAACAGTGTTTTTAACCCGTAAGACTTTGAAATACCTTCAACTGAAAGATAGTTGATTCCTGACATAATAATATAGTGTATACAGATCGGCCGGACCCAAGACAGTATTTTCTACCACACTTCCAACCTATTATCTGCCGATAGCTTCAGCCCCTTCAAGGGTATAAGTCAGTTCAAAATCCTGAGCATTGAGCCGGAAAGTTCCTTTAAAGGTTCTGTGTTCATCCATTCCAAATTTACCCTGATTATTCTTAAGTTGTAATTCTATGACGGACTCCATGCCAGCTCCACCGCAGAAAAAACAACTCACATAGGGATAAGCAGAGAGTACGTAATAATCCCCTTCTACGTCCATCGGTAATATGTACCCACTGATCTCGATCTCTTTTCCATTAAGTTTTTCAAGCTCAGGATCAAAAGTAGGAGTTCCTATCCATTGATTAAAGGTCTCATTATAAGAATAATCATACTTCACTTTGGCCAATAGATCCCACTCAACCTTTTCCTGCCCTTTTATGGTGTAGGGAAAGAAGATCAGACATGCCAAGCAAAAAAATATATACGGTGTAACTTTCATGATAATACAAGTTTAAGATACCTGTTTTGCGGCTTCATCATTCAAAATCATTGTACAACAGATATTGTTTACGTATTTCCTTAAAATTATTTACATCTGGCTGCCATGAGAGCCAAATATCCTCAGGATTCAAATTATTTTGTATTTGTTGTCTCAACGTAGTGTTTCCTGACCATTTTTCAAAGCCGCTTTTAAAAAATGACCCTTCCGACTGCTCACTTTTAAACTGGTTGTTCATAAACTGTAGCAGTTTGATACCTGCCAGGAAGAGTTGTTTTCCTTTTACGCGATTTTGAAATTTAAGTCCTTTACAGGTCTGGTCCTGAAACTTAGGGTATGTGGATTTACCGGGCAGTGATCTGGGGGTAAAAGTATAGGGTGCATAAGTGAGGCCATAAAAGTCTTTGGTCATTTGGTCTAGCCGTGCCTGTGACGTGAGAACTACCCAGGGGGCACCGAGGATGGTGAAGGCTTCATCAGTACCTCTGCCTATGCTAGCTACAGTGGGCTCAAACCAGCAAAGAGCTGGATAAAGGTACGCTGCGTATTCGGAAGCAAGATTGGGAGAGGGAGCTATCCAGGGAAGGCCAGTATCATCCCATTTTATCTGATGGTGATATCCCTGGCAGGTAATAACTTTTAGATTGGCCTGTACAGAGTCTTTTAGCCAGTACTCCCCATTGACCAGTTGAGCATACTCACCGATTGTCATACCATGTACAATCGGAACATTGTGTATTCCTATAAATGATTTGTACTCATCCTGCATCATCGGTCCATCTACGTACCATCCATTGGGATTAGGACGATCCAGGACTACAAACATTTTATTTTGTTCGGCACAGGCTTCCATTACATAGGTCATGGTAGATATATAGGTATAATGGCGTGAGCCAACATCCTGAATATCAAATACAACTACATCTACATCTGTTAATTGATCTACGGAGGGTTTGCGGCTCTTTCCATATAGTGAAAGGATGGGAAGACCCGTTTGTGGATCCGTTGTGTTGTCTATTTTGGCTCCAGCATCTGTAGCACCGCGGAACCCATGTTCTGGCGCAAATACTTCTATGATATCAATTCCCAATCCCAGCAGGGTATCAACCAGATGTACGTTTCCCACCATGGATGTATGGTTGGCCACGACCGCTACCTTTTTACCTTGAATCAGTTCCAGATTCTCTGTGATTAATTGTTCTGCACCTGTTTTAAAAGGTGTTGTTGCTACAGAGGAACTATCCCCAGTAATAGTGCTCTCAGGATCTGTTGTCTGACCTGATTGGTCATCACAGGCGAGGAGAGAAGCGAGGAATGTCAAAAGAAGCAAATATCCCTGAAGAAAACGTATCATAATAATATTGGTAAAAGTAAATTAGCAGCCAAAGTCAAATCTTCGAGCAGAAAATACGTTCTAAATTTCCAAATAGTAAAAATGCGTAAAAAAAATGTACTTTTGCGACAATGGATGCCAAAGTTTTAGTGATCGATTTCGGGTCGCAATATACCCAACTTATTGCTCGTAGAATACGTGAACAGCATGTTTATTGTGAAATTGTCCCATATCATGATTTCCTGGAGGAGGATCCAACGGTAAGGGGGATTGTATTATCGGGCGGACCTTGTTCTGTCAATGATTCAGGTGCCCCTGATATAGATCTTCACTCGGTTTTGGGGAAGGTTCCTGTGTTGGGCATATGCTATGGAGCACAGTTACTGGCCAAAAAGTATGGAGGGGTAGTAGAAACATCTTCAAAACGGGAGTATGGGAGGGCAAATCTTATACCCAGCAAATCCTCATTGTTGTGGGACTCGTTGCAGGAGGAGAGTACATCGCAGGTTTGGATGAGCCATGGAGATTCTATTTTATCGCTACCCAAAGAATTTGAGGTAATGGGAAGGACTGAGAGCATTGATGTGGCAGCTTTTCAACATCAAAGTCAGCTGATCTATGCCCTCCAATTTCATCCAGAGGTAACTCACACCATTGTAGGGCCTCAAATATTGAGAAATTTTTTATTTGATGTCTGTAAACTGTCTCCCTCATGGACTCCTACTGCCTTTATTGACAGTACGGTAGACAGGCTAAGATCAGAACTTAATAGAGAAGGGGTCATTTGCGGACTTTCGGGAGGTGTGGATTCTACAGTTACAGCTATGTTGATTCACAAAGCCATTGGAGAAAGGTTGACCTGTATTTTTGTCGATAATGGGCTGCTACGCAAGAATGAGTTCCGTGAGGTACTGACGCAATACGAGCAATTAGGACTCAACATTATAGGGGTTGAAGCCCAGCAGCGGTTCTATTCCGCGTTGGAGGGTATCAGCGATCCAGAGCAAAAACGCAAAACCATTGGCAGAGTCTTTATCGATGTATTTCAGGAAGAGGCACAAAAGCTTGAAAATGTAAATTATCTTGCCCAGGGTACTATATACCCGGATGTAATTGAAAGCGTATCCGTAAAAGGACCCTCAGCAACCATCAAATCTCATCACAATGTAGGGGGCCTGCCTGAGCAAATGCACCTGAAAGTGGTAGAACCTCTTAGATCCCTGTTTAAGGATGAGGTGAGAAATGTGGGTCGGGATTTGGGATTGGCTGAAGATTTCATTCTTAGGCATCCTTTTCCAGGACCTGGTCTTGCAATACGTATATTGTCGAATATTACGCCTGAAAAAATTGCCATCCTTCAGGAGGTAGATGCCATTTTTATCAATGAACTACACAATCATGGGCTCTATGATGAAGTATGGCAGGCGTTTGCTGTATTACTCCCTGTAGCATCTGTAGGAGTTATGGGAGATGAGCGGACTTATGAACAGGTCGTAGCTTTACGTGCTGTAGGAAGTAAAGATGGAATGACCGCTGACTGGTCTAAGCTCCCTTATGCGTTCCTGGGAGAGGTATCCAATAAAATTATCAATCAAATAAAGGGGGTTAACAGGGTGGTATATGATATCAGCTCTAAGCCACCTGCTACTATTGAATGGGAATAATTCTACTCAGTATTATTTATCATTGAGAACTAATATGTTTAAGATGCTATTTAGGAAACTATTTATTCTAGTTATTTCCAGCGCGCTTCTAGCGTCTTGTGCCACCCGCAGGGCTATCAATAGCGTGCCTTATGATGCAGAGGTGGCAGCGTTGATACGTGTGGGGAAGCGATATATGGATAACGCTCAGTACGACATGGCATCCAAGGTATTTCACGATGCCAGTGAAAGAGCTTTCAATCAACTGACCACTATTTCTCTATACCTATATGGTATATCTGAAATATACCGTGGAGAGTACGAATCAGCTTTGGATCAACTGGAGCTATTCATTAACCGTTTCCCTAAATCCAGATACATTGAAGATGCCAACTATCACAAGGGACTGGCACTGCTCGAACACGATAAATACTATGAGGTCAAAGAAGGGCTAGATTTATTGTTTGAACTAAAAGATGAAGCATCCCATGATGTATCCAGAGCTGCCGTACTGGCAATTAAAAACTTTTTGTTTTACGAAATGGAACTCAGGGAACTCGAAAGATATTATGAAACTGTATCTAGGGAGAATACATGGATGATTCTTGAGGCTTTGTGTTACCAAATGACAATGGATGGTGAAAGGGAAACAGCTATCTCTTATTATGAAGGCTACAAAAGTACAACCCAGGATTCTTCAGCATTTCTGGAGGGCCTGCTACATGTGAAGAGATTCACTCAGATGAATCCGTCTATCAATAAAGTGGCACTCTTTTTACCTTTCAATCTGGATTTTATTTCAGCCAGTCTGCTGGATGAAATTCCCACTCGTAGCAGGTTGGCATTGGATTTTTATGAGGGTTTTATGGAAGCAGTCTATGAGTATGAACAAAATACTAATAAAACCATTTTGCTTAAGGTTTACGATACTCAGGAGGATACTTCAGATGTTGAGTTTCAATTGGAAGAGCTTGAAATGATCCGTCCCGATATAATCGTCGGAGGTTACAACAATGATGTTATCATGCAGCTATCTGAATGGACTGAAGAGCGGCAGATACCCTACATGGTCCCGATCAATCCCTACGGAGCACTTGTGGAGGGAAAAGAATATTCTTTTCTGATGAATCCATCTATAGAGATGCATGGTAGAAGAATGGCAGAATATGCGTACCGGTCGTTGGACTTGAGGAAAGTGGCTGTATGGACTAATCAAAAAGTGGTAACGGATAAAATGGCTCAGGGATTTGTAGAGGTATTTCAGGGATTAGGAGGTGATGTACAGGTCATGGTTGTTGATTCGTTTTTTTCTGAAAAAGCGGAAGAAATGATCCCGGAAATGGTCAGTGATATGAAGAAGGAGTATTTTGATGGCGTATATATACCGGTTAATAGTGATGTTGAAACAGCCAATCTGATTCTGAGTATAATCAGTAAGGAAAATATCGAGCTGATCGCTATGGGATCTCCTCGCTGGAGGAGTAGCAGTTATAATTATATTCAGAGAGACCTGAAGGAGACATATCAGCTTCATTTCACAACGTCCAATTTTTATTATCCTAGCCAGCCAGTCTATCAAAAGTTCTACAACAAATATCTGAAGAAGTATTATTACATCCCCAGCGACAGGAGTTTACAGGGATATAATACGGGAAAATATATTTTTCAACTCTTTGAAGACTATGATTACAGTATACCCTTTGATGACTTTATCCGCAACAAGGAAATGTATGAAGGGATTCAGCTTTCCTTTTTC
The DNA here is from genome assembly GCA_964468435.1 of uncultured Bacteroidia bacterium. Classification (GTDB taxonomy): domain Bacteria; phylum Bacteroidota; class Bacteroidia; order J057; family J057; genus JBCCTX01. The sequence goes on from CAYXVE010000015.1 coordinate 18,074, forward strand.
TTTGGCGGAGGCCAGATCAATGAGTATGTAAATATCGGCAAATACAATATAGGGTCTATCACCAAGGAAAATCATATGATGGATCCCTTTGAAGATAAATCACATTACAACAAAAACTAATATTAAGTTTGATTGTGGGAACAAAATGGCAAGTGCTGTCTTTGCTGGTTCTGTTGCAGTTTTCTAAGATTGTCTATACTCAAGATCTGGTAGATCTGGCCATTGAGGTTGATAAAAGAAGTGACTCGATCGTGGTATATTATGCTGATACTGCTTTGTTATATAAGTTGCTTGATAGAGAAATCATTACTGAAAAGGATACTGCTCAGTTGGCAGAAATGGCTCACTTTGTCAAAGATCCCTGGGACAACTATGATTTAGACCAATTTGACCTTGCATTAATTGATAGCCTTTGGAAGTATAAAAACCTGGGCATCCCAGAACGTACCCGGGGCCTGGTGGATTCTGGTGCACCTGTGAATCCTTTTGGTACTGCTGCTGAAAATAGACAAGAATTATTTTATCCAGGCGACCTTTCAGATTTTGCTCCTGTCCCAAGTATTACTTCCCGTATCATAGAAGGGACTGCAGATTTTATCGCGGATAGATTTAAGAAAGAACTGGCAATTACGTTTTTCGATAATTTTCGTGAAAGGGTAATTGCAGATTCATTATTCAGATTACTATTGCCGCAGACCAGTAATCTGCTGATCTATCAGGATATCAGCTTCTTTCTCAATATAGGTGAAACAGAACGTTCAGCATTTAGGAATGATCTGGAACATATGCTGGTCAATTTTGAGCGTTTTGTAAATACCAGTCCTAGGTATGCGAATCTTTCAGAAGATATACATTTCAGGGCATTTATGCTAGCTTTAAAAACCGTAGACTATTCTGTTAAGGGATATGGCATCAGCGAATTGCTAAGTATCTACCACTTACAGGAACAGCAGTACGAAGATCCTTTGGGGGTAGGCGTCAGATTGTTATACGTCTTTTTAGGATCCTTATCCAATGGAAATTTCCAGGATCTTCCTATGGTTTTCAGGAATGTCAATCGGCTATCTAGTACACGACAAAGGGCATATTTTGCGGCTATGGCCCTTCAAGATGACCTTCGGTTGATAGAAATATTGGAAATCGACGATGAAAGTATGGAGGACTACTGGGGCGAGGTAGATCAGTTACTCGAAGAGTTTCTCTTGTTGGCAGAAAATCTGAGAGATCAGCACCAAACACTCGTGAGTAAATCACGTGAAGGGCAACTGGATAATCAAGCAATGCTGGATTATGCCGTGTATGCATTTGATATTATTGACCTGGCTGCGAGATTTGCATATCTCAAAGCGCCGGAAAAGTATCAGAAATCGGAACTGTTTCAGACCGCTTTACCGGTTGCCCGTAAAACTATTCGCGTTTCACAAGCTATTGATGAGGGCGATATCGGATTAGTACTGTTGAATGCATCTTCCATTGTAGCAGATTTGCTGGATTTGGGGACACCAGTTTCAGAAAGGCAAACGGCTGGGTATGTTGTTCGGGAAATTTTGTTGAAATATGGAAATTTTATGGTAAATGTCCTCAATGCCAGGAATTCCAAAGCGGTTGATCAGGCAATAGAGGCAGTGGCATTACCTCCTGGCGCTGCGAGAATAAAACGGCAGACCCTACAAAGCATTAGTCTTAATGCTTTTCCTGGAGGATATGGCGGAGTCGAGTGGCTGAGCAATAATGGAAAAACTACCTCTGCTGCTGGCAATCTGGGATTTACTGCACCTATAGGCTTATCTTTTAACTGGGGATTATCCAGAAAGCTTGAGGAAGCTCCCGTTCCTTACGGAACTTCGGGTGGTGGATTCTTGCTCTCTGATGCAAAGGATCACGAGATTGTTGTAGGATATGAACAAACTTATCTTAAAGATTCTACCTGGAGAAGACTAACTGGACATTCTATTTCAATCTTTGTATCAGTTATAGACCTAGGGGCTGCTGTCAGCTACAGATTATCCAATGACCCTACAGAGGGACTACCAGATGATATTACACTCAGGCAGATTGTTTCTCCCGGTGCTTTTATAGTGTATGGAATTAAAAATACTCCTATTTCGATTATAGGAGGTGTCCAGTATACACCAGAGCTACGAGAAATCAGTCGGCGATCTATTACATTTAGCTCCAACACCCTGCGCGTATTCATTTCTTTGAATGTAGATATTCCCTTTATCAATTTATACGTAAAGTAGAGATATTAAGAATAAAAGATTTATCTCCATAGGCAATTGCTACGTAATATCGTTGAAACCCGAGCTGCTTATCGCTGAAAATAAGGGTAAAATGTGTGATTTTTTAAAAATTAGCGAAGCATTGTTAGAAAGTATAAAAAATATGAGGAAGTCTATTTTAGAGACCTCCTCATGGTACTAATAAAAGAATGCTACTTACTTTTTGATAAAGTGGCGGATGATCTGATCTCCATTGGGAAGATTAATTTGTATCACGTACCTACCGGATTTAAGTTGATTAATGTTGATGTTTTCCCTTTGAAATGTATTTTCATAAGTTCCAGTTTGTATAATATGACCATTTAGTGCCACGATTTTATATTGATATACTCCCTGGACATAGTTTGTGATGTTAAGGTGATTGGTTGCAGGGTTAGGGTAGATATTTACATCATGTACAACCTGGTCGAATTTAACTTCCAGGGTTTTGGAGTATTCGAAGGTTCCATCCAGATCAATTTGCTTGATTCTGTAGTACACACGTTCTGCCATCGTACTATAATCTGTGAAGATATAAGTGCTTATCTGATCAGTTGTACCATTTCCTGTTACCGTACCTATGGTTTTATAATCTTCTTGTGTGGTTTTCTTTTCTATTTCAAAGCGGTCATTGTTGATTTCCTGGGAAGTACTCCAGTCAATTCTTATGGAGGATGATCCGGTTTTTACTGCGTCTAATTTAAGCCATTCTACTGGAAGACTTCCATTGATACCGCTTATTCCGAACTCTGCTTGCATGTCAATTTCCGCTACTAAATCTTGCTTTCCATCATTTCTTAAAAATGCCAATGGAGTGAAGGATAGCCAAATTTTATCATCTACATTTTTTTTCCAATCATCAATGATGTTTTTTACTTCCTGGCTCTTTTTTCTTCTGCCTTTGTTTACTTCAATGCCTTTCATATCATTAGGGTCAATGGAGAAATTACCACCATACATATCAAAGTCCTGATCGCATACAAGTTCCCAGATCATCATCTGCATGGCAACAGTATTTTTATTACTGTCAAAAAGATTGGGTACATTGTTCCATACTTTAGCGATCAGTAATTTTTCTGATTCTGTAATGATTCCATAAGTGTTTGGATCTATGGGTGCCTGTTGGGGGTGATTAATCAGGTCTGACTGATAGCTATTGCTATAATAAGTAGGCCCATCTACATAAACATATTCTAACCTTTCATTGAGGGAACCCGACCACTCAACAGGTTCAATACAGAAAGTTGGTGCTGATTTTACCTTGCCATCCTCTTCAATGTCGACCATGAAATATCCCTGTCCAGAATAAAATGATTCTCTGTAGTAACCTTCAGGGCCAGGTGATGTCCAATATACTGAGTAATTGGTACCTGGAAAATTTTTCATGGTGATATCAACATTTTGTGCAGTAAGGAAATTGCTTAATGCTGTGATAATGAGAATAAGCGAGAGGTTGGGTGTTGAGAATAAAGCTTTCATAATTCTATCGTTTTTACACTTCTTTTGTTGAGTTTTCTTTTTAATTCAGGTTATAATCTTGTTTTAGATTATATCTCAAAACTACTAGTGTAATTTGCGATAGATGGATTATTTGGCTGGAGTAATACCCGTTGTCGTTCAGTGGAGAGATACACCGGATAAGTGATAGAGGGTAATCCACTCAATAATGTAGACTTTTGAGTCTTTTCGATATATAGATAGTGCTAAGACAGAATTGCGATATAGGTTATTTACTAAATAACTTCATCCAGAACTTCGAGAAGAATGTTGATACCATAAAGCAGTTCTTCATGCGTTATGGTAAGTGGAGGGGCTATTCTCAACCCTCGTGGTTCACTGAGAAAACCTATGGTGATCAGGCCTTTTTCGAGAGCAGCTTTTTGCACTTTTAGGGTATCTTCGTGTGATGAAAGGATAAGCGCAAACAGAAGGCCTGTACCACGTAGTTCCTGAATAGCGGGATGTACCAGATGTTGCCGCAGCAGTTGTTCTTTTTCAGGGATCGTATCTAATATGCGGGTATTCCTAAGTTTATTGAACAGGGCTATACCTGCAGCACAGCAAACGGGATGTCCTCCAAAGGTGGTGATATGTCCTAGTGGCGGATTGTGCCTGATAACAGACATGATCTCCTGAGAGGTAATAAAAGCTCCAAGTGGCATACCGCCTCCAAGTGCTTTCGCCAGTATCAGTATATCTGGAATTACGTTGTATTTTTGATGTGCAAATAGTGATCCTGTTCTACCAAAGCCAGTCTGAATTTCATCCATGATGAGGAGGGTATTGGTTGTGTCGCAGCGTTCTCTCACAGTTTCGAGATATCCTGGCCGAGGCAATATCACACCACCGGCACCCTGTATAGGTTCTATGATCACTGCTGCAGTATCTTCAGTGATGTATTGCAGGTCTTCTAAGTGATTGTAGCGGATGTGTTTAATATTGGGTAGCATAGGACCATACCCAACTTTGGCATCTGGATCACCACTTACGCTAAGTGCACCATGTGTACTGCCATGATATGCATGATGGAAAGCGATCAATTCTTCTTTTCCAGTATATTTTTTGGCAACCTTTAGCGCTCCCTCTACGGCCTCTGCTCCGCTATTGGTAAAATAGACATTGGTAAGATGATCATCAAGTTCCTCAGCCAGTGCATGTGCATACATAACCTGTGGATTCATGACGCCTTCACCATAAACGATGGGATGTAAATATTTTCTGGTTTGATGCCAAATGGCCTGGATAATATCTGTATCACCATGACCTAGATTACTAACACATATACCACTGATAAAATCCAGATATGCTTTGCCCTTATTATCATATAAAAAGACACCTATCCCACTCTCAATCTCCAGGCCCATGGACATATCAGATGTCTGAGCTATATGGTCATAAAACCATTGTCTGAGTTTGATCATACCATGATGGACTCAAGTTCGTGAACTCTGATTTTCTCCCGTTTTCCCTTTACCTCAATTGGGTCCCAGGTCCTGGCCTTGATCAGGTGTTTGACCTTATGGTATACCCTGTCGCTGATCAGAATAGAATTAGCTACTTCTTTGGTAAGACTTTCTATGCGCTTACCAGTATTTACTGTATCTCCGGTAAGTGAATAAGACATTTTATCTTCTGATCCCAGATTTCCTGCTACTACTTCACCACTATTAATTCCTATGCCCATTTCTATAGCCTGACCCATCTTATCTTTGTATTTTTCATTCAACTCTTCCAATCTCTTTATCATTTCAAATGCACAGAAAACGGCATTGCGTTCATTTTCAATGGAAACTATTGGTACGCCAAAAGCCGCAAATATTTCATCTCCTACAAACTGATTAACCATGCCATTGTGCCGTTTGATTACTTCCGTCATTATTGCATAGTAGTCGTTGAGAAAAGCTACAATTTCTTTGGGAGAAAGACTTTCACTCATCGGTGTGAAGCCCCTGATATCACAAAACAGCACAGTGGCCTCTCTCAACTCACCTTCAAATATCACATTTCCATCGTCTGCTTCAGATTCAGATATTTGCGTTACGATAGTTTCCGGGACATACTTTTTGAAATACTTGAGGATGCGTTCCTGTTGTATCACTTTGTTTTGTAACGAAATAACCAGATCCTTGTTTTTTTGTTGAAGGAAAAACAACTGACGTGCGTTTTCGATAGCCATACGCAATTCTGTTTCGTTCCAGGGCTTGGTAATGTATCTAAATACTCTGCCATTGTTGATCGCATCGATGATGGCTTCTACATCGCTAAATCCTGTGAGAATCATTCTGATGGCATCGGGATACTTAGAGCGTATCTTTTCCAGAAACTGGACGCCCGTCATCTCAGGCATTCGTTGGTCGCTAATGATAAGATGTACACTATTTTTTTGTACAATCTCTATACCCTCAGCCCCGCTGGTAGCGGTCAGCACTTTGTAATCTCTACGGAAAGTCGCTTTGAAGGAAACCAGATTCTGGGCTTCATCATCGACATAGAGAATACAGAAATCTTTTTTCATATAATATGGTAGAGGTAGGTAAATTAACATCACTTTCAATTTGCAAAACTAACCTAAATACGCAACAACTACAACAGGGTTTATCATGTCAAAACTGAGTTATTGGGAGAGAATGAGCCTTGTAGGGGCTACTGAAGTGATGATTATCGGTGCAGGTATTACCGGACTGCAGTGTGCAATCAGGCTCAAGGAGCTACGGCCTTCGATGGACCTGCTCGTAGTAGAGCAATACCCTTTTTCGGGTGGTGCAAGCACAAGGAATGCTGGTTTTGCCTGTATTGGCAGCATGACTGAGTTGATCGATGACCTTAATCATCTCAGGGAAGAGGAGGTGTGGGATGTAGTGGCAAAAAGGTGGACGGGTCTTCAGAAACTAAAAGGTGTGTTGGGGGAACAAGTACTTGATTTTCGCACTTCAGGTGGATATGAGCTGTTTATGGAGCAGGATGTTAAAGCCTATAGGCAATGCCTTGATCATATGGAGTCTTTCAACCGATATATGCGCGATATTACAGGGGAAGAGCAAGTTTTCAGGCTCAGGGATGAGTGTTGGAAGGACTTGGGTTTTGCCGGTAGAGGCCATATCATCGAAAATAGGGTTGAAGGTCAGTTGAATCCGGGAAAAATGATGACTGCATTATTACGACAGGCCCATGGACTTGGAATAAGGACCATGTTTGGATGCAAGATAAAAGGCTGGAAACGGGAAACTCAACAATGGAGCGTATATACAGACCAGGAGTGGAGCATCAAAACACGTATATTGGTGGCTGCTACTAATGGGTTTACACGGAGATTGCTGCCTTCACTTGCCGTTATACCGGCCCGGAATCAGGTACTGGTATCCAAGCAAATTGAGGGTCTGAGGTGGGAGGGTACATTTCATTACGATAGGGGGTATGTCTATTTCAGAAATGTAGAGGGGCGACTGCTCATCGGGGGAGCCAGGCATCTCGCATTTGAAGTAGAAGAAACCGACGAATATGGGGAAAACCCTACAATCATTAATTACCTGAAATCGTTCAGTAAAAGGTTTTTATTTCCTGGGAAAAAGCTTGAATGGGAATATTCCTGGAGTGGTATCCTGGGAACAGGCTCAAAGACTCCTATCCTGGAGTGGATAGAACCAGATTTGCTGGTAGCTGTCAGATTAGGTGGGATGGGCATTGCAATGGGTACACAACTGGGTTGGGACGCAGCTGCCATGATTATGGAAAAGCTGACTTAATTGAAGTTTTTCATTGCCCGGCTAAGTTCCCGTTTGGTATTTTTTTCCTTAATATCTTCGCGTTTGTCATAAAGTTTCTTGCCCTTAGCCACAGCGATATCCATCTTGGCAAAATTGCGATCGTTAAAGTATATCTTTAGCGGTATTAGCGTTAGTCCCTGCTCTTCCAGGTTTTTTCTGATTTTGTGTATTTCTCTTTTCTTGAGCAGTAGTTTTCGTTCGCGATTAGGCTCGTGGTTACTGTATCCACCTTTATCATATTCGAGGATATTCATATTTTTGATGAATATTTCATCACCATTGATATAGCAGTATGCTTCCTGAAGACTGGCCTTGCCAGCCCTCAATGATTTTACCTCTGTCCCTTTCAAAACCATTCCGACTGAAAAGGTTTCCAGCAGATGATATTCAAACTTAGCTTTTCGGTTGGTTATAACTGTACTATTTCTTCCTTTTTCTGCCATCTTACCTGCTTATCCTCTGATTTAAACTTTAAAAGTAAGAACTTTTTTGATTAGTTTACAACAAAACGCAATTACACACACCCTATTCTTATTATTTACGTATCTTCTGTTGAAGGTGTTAACAGGCCAGTATGAAAACAAAGATTTTCACATGCTTGCTATATGTAAGTATTTTAGTGTTCTCTTCTCAATTCCTTCATTCCCAGGTATTTCGTGATACCACATTCCGTCAAACTGCTTACCAGGGTATCGATTATACCTATAACATGCAGTTCGAGCAAGCTCACAGAGTATTCGAGTCGTTGAAAAAAGAGTATGACAATCATCCTGCGCCATACTTTCTGTTGGCTCTAAACCGTTGGTGGCAGACCTATGTTGCTTCGGGGATGACCGAATATCACAGTTTTATCGAAAGGCATCTCGACAAAGCGATTACCCTTAATGCACAATACGAAGATCAGCCAGAATACAAGCTTGAATATACTTTTTTTCAGTACATGAATTATGCATTCAAGGCGAGGTATTACACGTTGCGCAAAGAATGGTGGAATGCTGCCATGGCAGGCAGAAAGGCTTTCCCGTATCTGAAGAAGGGATTTGACTACCAGAAGGAAAGCCGGGAATTCTATTTTGGTTCAGGTATTTATCATTATTATGCTGAAGACTATCCCAAAAATCACCCGATTGTACAGCCACTGATGATATTTTTTCCTAGGGGAAGTATTTCCAGAGGAATAGCCGAACTGGAAAAGGCAGTTGCCAGACCCAACTTCGCCCAGTTTGAAGCTATGTTTTACCTGGGAGATATATATCTCAAACAAGGAAAAACAGGGTTGGGGTTGAAACTATATAGGCAATTGGGTAAGCAATTTCCGCGAAATACCTGGTTTCAGATGGAATATGGCAGGGCGTTGATCGCCTTTGGTGATGATCAGCTAGCAAGACAAGTACTTCAACCCCTGATCGAGACGTATGAGCAGCTGACAGGACACGATCAGCAAAATATTGTTACCACAGACTCACGGTATACGACGTATTTGATGAGCCGGGTATACCTTTGGTATGGCCTCGCTTTACTGGAATCAGATCTGCAGGGAGGCCATGATAGCTTGGAAAAGGCACAACATATGGTGCAACTAGCCCAGCTTGATTCAGATGATGAATACAGGCCTGCGATAGCCTATACGAGAGGGATATGCGACGACCGACTGAAACAAAGAGAGCAGGCTGTAGATCACTACCGGGAAGTATTATCACTCAGTCAAAATCAGCTCTACAAACAACGGGCAAAGGATTGTATCGACAAACCTTGCCAGCAAGTCAAGGTACCCCTACTGGGTGGAACTTAGGCAATACCTGTAGGCCCGCCAAAGTTGGGCGGTAGACTGATATCGGATTCCTGTAAAATCATTTCACCATGGTTTTGTTCATACTTTTGAACATTCTCATGCAGGGCCTTGAGTAACCGCTTAGCATGTTGAGGTGTCATGATTACTCGCGACCGCACCTCAGCTTTGGGGGTCCCTGGAAGCACTTGTACAAAGTCCAGTACAAATTCGCTTTGTGAATGGGAGATAATGACCAGATTGCTGTATATACCTCTGGCTGTCTCGGGTGAAAGCTCTATGTTGATTTGTTTTTTGGGAGGTTTCTCTGACATAATACACGTTTTTATTTCAATAAATGAAATATATTTTTAATTTGCAATTGATCCGGATAAAGATATAATTTTTCCAGATTACTCATAAAAATAGAAATTCAAACTGATGTAACAAATTTTAATTCTAATATATATGAATTCCAGAAAGATATTAATCACGGGTGGAGCAGGATTTATTGGCTCACATCTGGTACGTCATTTTGTCAAAAAGTACCCTCACTACGATATTTATAATCTGGACAAGCTCACTTATGCGGGTAATTTAGAAAATCTGAAGGATATAGAGGATACATCTAACTATCGCTTTATCAAGGGCGACATATGTGATGCTGGTTTGTTGGAAGAGATTTTTTCTCATCATCACATAGATGGAGTCATCCATCTAGCAGCAGAAAGCCATGTAGACCGCAGTATACTCAATCCCATGGAGTTTGTCATGACCAATGTGATCGGTACAGTATCACTGCTCAATGCTGCCCGCCATTTCTGGAAAGACCGCGAAGACGTGCTGTTCTACCATGTATCTACCGATGAGGTTTATGGATCTTTGGAGTCTGGAGAATACTTTGTCGAGGAGACCGCATACGATCCCCAAAGTCCCTATTCAGCCTCTAAAGCTAGTTCAGATCATTTTGTCAGGGCTTATGGAAATACATTTGGACTGCCTTATGTGGTAAGTAACTGTTCGAATAATTACGGTCCTTACCAGTTTCCTGAAAAATTGATCCCTTTATTCATTTCTAATATCGTCAAGGAAACCCAACTGCCCGTTTATGGAAAGGGGGAGAATGTACGGGACTGGCTTTGGGTATATGATCATTGTATGGCTATAGATATAATTTTTCACGAGGGTAGGGTAGCAGAGACCTACAATATTGGGGGAAGAAATGAGTGGAGAAATATTGATTTGATCCGCCTGATGTGTGATTTGGTAGATGAAAAACTTGGACGGGAACCTGGAACTGCACAATCTTTGATTACTTTTGTCAAGGATCGGGCAGGACACGATATGCGCTACGCGATCGATCCGTCCAAACTGGAACGGGAGTTGGGTTGGACTCCCAGTCTGGTGTTTGAGGAAGGGCTATCTCAAACCATTGACTGGTATCTGGCCAACACAGGATGGGTAGAACGTGTACAATCGGGTGCTTATAAGGATTATTACCAAATCCAATATGGAGAACGCCTGCGATCATAGTAAGGATAACTTTTCCTTGTTTTTCAGCTAGCAAAAAAGCAAATCGTAAAAATCTTGTGTATATTAGGTATCGGAGATTTGTGCAAAAAATGTGAGAAGTTGCTAATTTGTACAAAATAGATAAACCAAACACAAGCTACTATGAGGTATCTGATATGGCTATCGTCATTCCTTACCGTATACAATCTATATAGTCAAAGTGATCAAAAGGCTATTTCTAGTCAGCCTCTTTTCACATTGCTCGATCCCGAACATACAAAGATCACATTCAATAATGAAATCGTAGACACCCGGGATCACAATATCATGATCTACTCCAACTACTACGGTGGAGCTGGTGTAGGCGTAGGAGATATCAATAATGACGGATTACCCGACTTGTACTTTGCCGGTAATCTGGTAGGAGATAAGCTATATCTCAATAAGGGGAATATGGTTTTCGAAGATATCACCGAGAAAGCAGGGATCAAAAATGATGGAGAATGGTCTTCTGGAGTTATTTTTGGTGATGTGAATAGGGATGGACGGACAGATATCTATGTTACCTGCGAACTCTATGATGATCAACCTGAACTTCGCCGCAATAAACTCTACATCAATCATGGTAATCACACATTCTCTGATCAGGCTGCAGCCTATGGTGTAGATGATGATCAGCGAACACGTCATGCGACCTTTCTGGACTATGACAAAGATGGTGATCTGGATTTGTTTCTCTGCAATCAGCCTCCCAATCCCGGTGATTACTCGCTATATTATGGGAAAGAATTATTGCTGGACGAATTCAGCATCCGCTTGTATGAACTCGAAGACAATAAGTATACAGATGTTACTAAAGCCGCGGGACTGTTTAAGACCGGATTTCCCAACAGTGTAGTAGCAAGTGATCTCAATGGTGATGGATGGACAGATCTTTATGTAGCCAATGATTTCTGGGTAGAGGACTGGATATTTATCAACAAAGGGGATGGCACATTCGAAGAAAAGATCCACGAAAATACCCGGCATATATCTTTCAGTAGTATGGGGGTAGATGCAGGTGATATCAACAATGATGGAATGCCGGACTTGATGGTCTTGGACATGGTAGCTGAGAACAATTATCGGCTAAAAGCAAATATGAGCGGTATGAATCCCGATGCATTCTGGAAAGTGGTCAATGACGGTGGTCATTATCAGTATATGTTCAATACCTTGCATCTCAATGCAGGAGATGCCTATTTCAGTGATATAGCGCAACTCGCCAATGTGGCTTCCACAGACTGGAGTTGGTCTGTTTTGATGGCCGATTTCGACAACGATGGCTGGAAAGATATACATATTACCAATGGACTGATGCGCGATATCCGCAATACAGATTCGAATAAGAAATTTGCCAAATATATCGAGTCCGCACTATATAAGCATTTGCAAAACAACCCTAATCCAGATCCCAATCTGACGGTTTGGGATGTTGTGGATATTGACAAAGCCATGAAGATTGTTCCCTCTGAGAAATTAACTAATTATATCTTCCGCAATAACGGAGATATGACGTTCACCAAAATGATCAGCGAATGGGGAATGGCTGAAGAAACATTTTCCAATGGATCGGCCTATGCCGATCTGGACCTTGACGGAGATCTGGATCTGATCATCAATCATGTCAATGATATTGCATCTATTTACGAAAATCACGTTACAGAACTGAATGCTCATCATTTTCTGAGGATCAAACCCAAGGCGGATGCCGATCATTTGCACCTCAATGGTACCAAAGTATGGCTTACCGCAGGAGAAGAAACTCAGTTTTATGAGTTTACCGCCGTGCGGGGTATGTATTCTACCAGCGAGCAGATAGCACATTTTGGACTAGGATCTCATGAACAAGTGGATCAAATTAGAATAGTATGGACTGATGGTAAAGAGACCATACTGGAAGATATCGCTGCAAATCAGGTTATGGAAGTAGTCTACAGTCAATCCAAGGCCTTGACGCCGGAAGCTTTAATATCCCCTCCAGCCTTGTTGACTGAGGTATCGGAAGAAATCGGAATCAAATATGTTCACCAGGACAACGATTTTGATGATTATACCTACCAGGTACTGTTACCACATAAAATGTCTACCTGGGGACCCTGCATGAGTAAAGGCGATGTAAATGGAGATGGGCTGGAAGACATATATATCGGAGGAGCTACAGGATTGGAGGGAGCGCTGCTGCTTCAGAATGTAGATGGCACATTTGTAAAACATATAAGCGAAGCCATTGCAGCAGATAAAAGGCATGAAGACATGGGATCAGCTCTATTTGACTTTGATGGCGATGGAGATATGGATTTGTATGTTGCAAGTGGTGGTAATGAATTTACCCCGGGTTCTGACGCATATCAGGATAGACTGTACCTAAACGATGGAAAGGGAAACTTTATCAAAACTGAAAATGCCTTACCCGAAATCAGGAACAGCAGTTCCAAGGTATATCCTGCTGATGTAGACAAAGATGGAGACATAGATCTATTTGTAGCCGGAAGGCATATTCCCTGGGCTTACCCTGAGCCTGCATCGAGTGTATTGTTGGTCAATGAAGGAGCTAAATTCATAGATGCTACCCAGGAAAAGGCTTCTGATCTGAATAAAATAGGTATGGTAAACGACGCTAGTTGGTTTGATCATAATAATGATGGATGGCAAGACCTGGTATTGATTGGAGAATGGATGCCAGTGGTGATTTTAGAAAATCAGGGAGGTACACTTCGCAGGCTTGATAATCTAGGAGAACTTGATCGCAAAAAAGGATGGTTTTTCAGTGTAGAAACAGCGGATATAGATAAAGATGGAGACAATGATATTATAGCCGGGAATCTTGGGAGGAATTACAAGTATAAAGCTTCTGAACAGGAACCATTTGAGGTATATTATTATGATTTTGATAAAAATGGTTCTAAAGATATCGTGTTGACTTACTACAATTTCGGGATGAAATACCCGCTTCGGGGAAGATCATGTTCATCGGAGCAGGTGCCTATGTTGAAAGAAAAATTTGAAACCTATGACTTGTTTGCATCCTCTGATGTGTACGACATATATGGTGAAAAATCGTTGAAAAATGCGCTACATCTTGAGGCGACTGATTTTTCCAGTGCATATATTGAGAATTTGGGAAATGGAAATTTCAGATGGCATGCCTTACCTGTGCAAGCTCAGATCTCATCAATCAATGACATCATCATAAGAGATTTTGACGAAGATCAGAATCTGGACCTTTTACTGGCGGGTAATCTCTATCACGCTGAGGTCGAAACGGCACGGAATGATGCTGGTTATGGCATATTGTTGAGCGGGGATGGAAAAGGAAACTTCGAATCCTTACAACGGCATCAGAGCGGATTTTTTGTCCCATATGATGTAAAAAGTATGTTGAATGTATCTTTAAACTCGGGTGATGTAATTGTGGTAGGTTCAAATCAGGGGCCATTGAAAATCTACAGAATACGAGAATCTCCATTAAGGTGATTGAGCCATATTGCAGCAGAAAAATATTCCCCCAAAAAACGTGGGTAATTTTGGGTTAAATAGTTAGTTTTTTTATAAGTTTATATAAGCCATAAAATAAAGCGTTCTTCTTGTTAATAAATTTGATATTTTCTTCAATTTTTTAAATGATGTATGTATACGGATAGGTTAAATGATAAGTAAAAACTTTCCGTTTGCAGCAGTATATTGAGTAGAGGGATGACTTAGGAGTTAACATGAAATGGATCATTGTGATCTTCGCTTTACCCCCTTTTGTTCCCCTCACTTACTTTTCAAATGAGTATATGTTGATTTGTGTTGAACTCGATTACGCAATTGAACGTGTTACTGTGCAAATAGCTATTAGATAATGATGATTTAAATATAAATACGTATATGAGGGCTAC
>CAYXVE010000015.1:32901-85788 GCA_964468435.1 uncultured Bacteroidia bacterium
CCCACTTTTGAGATGCCTATATGAGTCTTTATTTCACAGGGCTAGAAACATGCTTTTTTTTGTGAAAAAGATACATAGCCGGATATTCAGGCAGCCAGTAGAGATTCCCTGATAGTTTATTGTCTGATATATGTCTGTACCTTTGGATAGGAAATGGTGGACTGTAGTAGCGTGTAGTTCCATCGTATAGTTATATGGCTGCATTATTTAACTTAATAATACTATTACTAATCAACTTTAATTATGAAAAAAAGTCTACTGCTAGCTTTATTTCTCGCTGGGTGTATGGTCTCGATGTGGGGTCAGACACAGGTGAGTGGTAAAGTAACTGACTCGGAATCTGGTGATCCACTTTCCGGAGTAAGTGTGATTATCCAGGGTACCACACAAGGTACTTTCACGGATGCCGAAGGAAATTACTCAGTGAGTGTTTTATCTGATGGATCATTGAAGTTTTCCTTTTTAGGCTATAGCCCTCTAACTGTTGAGATCAATGGAAGAACTACTGTAAATGTAGAAATGGTAGTATCTGATCTCACACTGGATGAGGTTGTGGTAACAGCATTTGGTGTTGAACGTAACAAACGAGCCCTCCAATACTCTGTTCAGGAGGTACAAGGGGAGAGTTTCACAGAAGCACGAGAATTGAATGTAGTGAATTCACTCGCCGGTAAGGTAGCTGGTGTGAATGTCAGTAACCTTAGTACAGGTCCTGCAGGTTCTAGTCGTGTGATCATTCGCGGTAACGTATCTCTTACGGGCAACAACCAACCCCTCTATATTGTAGATGGTATCCCCATGGACAATTCTTCATTTGGACAAGCTGGACTATGGGGAGGCGTTGACCAGGGGGATGGTACTTCCAGCATTAACCCAGATGATATCGAAACCATCAGTGTATTGAAAGGTGCAAATGCAGCGGCACTGTATGGTTCACGTGCATCAAATGGAGTAATTTTGATTACTACTAAAAGTGGTAAAGCTGGAAAAGGTATTGGAATTGAGTTCAACTCAAACTTTGTATTTGAAGAGGTGATCAACCATTTCGATTTCCAGGACCAGTATGGTCAGGGGAGAAATGGAGAAAAACCATTAGATGCCAATGATGCCTGGAACCTAGGTGACGGAAGTAACTGGGGCGCCAGGTTAGACGGCACACTGGTACCTCAATTTGATGGCGTATCACGTCCCTACGTTTATCAGGCAGATGAAAACGTGAAGCGCTTCTTCGAGACAGGACATACCTGGACCAATACAGTGGGTTTTTCTGGTGGAAGCGAAAATCATAGAATGAGGCTAAACCTGTCAAACCTAGAAAATGAAAGTATACTTCCCGAGTCAGGGTATACACGTAGAAATGTTAGTTTATCTTACAGTGGAGATTTTGCTGATCGTATAACAGTTACTTCCAAGTTTTTGTATTCTCATGAAGATGCTGACAATCGTCCACGTATAGCCGATTCCCCTGGTAACTCTGTAAATGCCCTATTCTCCCTGCCACACAACTACAATGTGGATGACCTAAGAGGAGATCCTAATAAGCCAGGGGCCGTTCCTGATGGCGTAACTACAATTGACAACAAATCACCTGGTGAAGAGTTGCAGATTTCCAATAACCTCTGGAATGCAAATCCCTGGTGGGCAGCGAATCAGTTTGATATTGACGATAATACAGACCGTCTGATAACTTCACATGTGGTTCGTTTTGATATTACGGATTTCTTGTATGTTCAGGGACGTGGTGGAATGGACTGGTTTACACGTAGAGAGCGTAACGTAACGCCTTATGGAACGGGCTATCAACGCCTGGGAGGTATCAACGAAACAGAGAGAAGAGTTCGCGAGATCAATCTGGAAGGGATCCTGGGATTCTCTGATCAGTATGGAGATATATCTATTGATGCTTTTGTCGGAGGTAACCAGATGACTCGTTCTAGTGAAACACTCTCCCTGAATGGAAGCAACTTCAATATTCCTTTCTTCCATCAGGTTTCCAATGCAGCCAACCAGACCATAGGATATGGCATTGCGGAAGAGGGAATCAATTCACTCTTCGGATCAATCAATATTGGATACAACAACTACCTGTTCCTGACGGGTACAGCACGTCAGGATTGGTTTTCTACCTTGAATCCGGATGACAATAGTATTCTCTATCCATCCGTTGGTGGTAGTTTTGTATTCAGTGAATTATTAGGTGCAACTTCTGGAGCGTTTACTTATGGTAAAGTGCGTGCTTCATGGGCGCAAGTAGGAGGTGATACAGATCCTTACAGATTGCTACTTACTTATGGATTAGGTCAGGGACACCTGGGACAACCCAATGCATTTATACAGCAGGGGAGTATTCCCAACCCATTATTAAGACCGTTGACTTCAACGGAATTTGAGATCGGTACCGAGTTGAAATTTTTCAACAACCGCTTAGGGGTGGATTTGACCTATTACAACCAAAGGACTACGGATGATATCCTCGCAGCAACCATCTCGAATACCTCGGGATTTGGATCAACTACGATCAATGTGGGTGAGATGAAAAACCAGGGAGTTGAGTTATTGGTTAATGTGAGAGCTATACAAAGAGAAAATTTTACCTGGGATATAACGATTAATGGTTCATACAATGACAATGAAGTTGTATCATTAGCTGAGGGCTTAGATGAGATTGCAAGTGCCGGAAACCTTGGGGTACCTCGTACAAGATGGGTGCAGGTGTTTAATGTAGTTGGGGAGCCTTTTGGTACGATTAAAGGATTTCCACAGCAGATGATCGGCGGGCAGCCTGTATTCAATCCAGACAATGGTCAGCCCATTCAGGCTTCTGAACAAATTATCCTGGGTAATGGGGTACACAGATATAATGGTGGTATTACCAATGCGATCAATTGGAAGGGAATTTATGCGGATGTATTGGTAGATTTTAAAGCAGGAGGTGATATTTATTCTGGAACTAATGTACGTCTGGTATCTTCTGGATTCCATAAGATGACTGTAGAAGGGTTATCAGATATGGGAATAGAAGCGGTAGATCGCGAAAATGTTACGGTAACTGGTGTAGATCCCGACGGGGAGCCATTTTCCAGAAAACTAGAAGCAGATGAGATTCCAGGATTTTGGGGAGCTTATTCTCAATTGTCAGATCGCTTCATGTATGATGCTTCTTTCATCAAACTGCGTCAGGTGAGTTTAGGATATAGCTTGCCAAAGGTACTTCTGGCTAATACGCCATTCAGAACAGTACGTCTTTCATTTGTAGCGAGAAATCTTGCACTGTTGCTGAATAATCTGGAGAATGTGGACCCAGAGTCTGTATATAATAACTCCAACGCGCAAGGATTAGATTATTTTTCTTTTCCACAGACCCGTACCTATGGATTTAATTTAAAGGTTGACTTTTAATAATAAGAAATACGATGAACTTACTGAATAAATTATTCCTCATTTGTCTGGTAGCTATGTTTACAACCAGCTGTAATACGGATGAATTGCAGGAACTAAACATTAATCCTACTGCGGCAAACGAAGTCGATTGGCGCTTTATGCTAACCAATGGCATGGTACAGGCTGCAGAAAACCGTTATGTTAACGGGCGTGTACACTTGAACCTGATGTCTGGATTGATACAGCACACATCAAGCCTGGATGTAGGAGGAGAAAGAGGATCTGGAGATAAATATTACTATCACTTGGATAGCCACAATGCATACCAGGATCGCGTATATCCTACTGCATTGAAGACAATTGCAGAAGTTATCCGCCAAACGGGCAGCGAAGGCTTGAATCCCAATATGATCAATACACATCACGTAGCTCAGGTTCTCTACATATTGCCTATGCATATTATGACGGACTTATACGGAAATGTTCCTTACTCTGAAGCCAACAGTGGTGTGGATCAAATCTTTTTCCCTCAGTACGATGAACAGGAATTTATTTATAAGGACATGCTGGCAAAACTAGAAACTGCTGCCAACACCATTGGGACGGGTTCTGATGAAGTGGGATCAGCAGATATGATCTATGGAGGAGACTTAGATAAGTGGAAAAAGCTGGCTAATTCGCTCATGCTACGCCTCGCTATGCGTCTATCTAATGTTGATCCTGCAACTGCTGAGGAATTTGTAGGAAAAGCTATTGCCGGAGGTGTGATGACAAGCAATGAAGACATGGCATGGCTGCAAATGGCAGATGGTCCCAGCCAGTGGTTCAACCAGAATGGCCTTTCACGCGCATTGAACCCTAATGACTGGGGAGCGCAAAATATGATGGGTAAGACCTTAGTAGACTATCTTCAGAAAGGAAACGACCCTCGTTTGACTATTTTCTCAGTAAAAGGTCTTTGGGAAGGTCCATGGCTGACAGAGCCTGAGGAGCAAGTGGGTATGCCCAACGGATATGATGCAACGACTATCAGAGATTTCCTGGGTATTACTGAATCAGTAGATCGGGAAGCAACTTTCTCCAGAATCAATCCGATGTTACTGGACAATGCAGATCCTTTCATCTTCATGACATATGCTGAAGTGGAATTCCTCCAGGCTGAAGCAGCCTTGAAAGGCTGGTATAGTGGAGATGCTGAGATGCATTTTAATGCAGGGGTAAGAGCATCTATGCAGCAATGGACAATCTTCGACGAATCCTTCGTCATCACTGATGAGCAAGTAGATGAATATCTTGTTGCAAATCCATTTGACGGAACCGAAAAAATGATCGCTGAGCAGCATTGGGTAGCTAACTTCATGCAGTGGTATGAAGCCTACAGCAACTGGAGAAGAACAGGATATCCTGAACTTACTCCCGTTGACTACCCTGGTAATATTTCCGGTGGTCAAATATTCCGTCGTATTCGTTACAATACTGCTGAATTGGCCAATAACAGTGAAAAACTTCAAGCTGGTGGTACTTTACCTGATGATGTGATGACCCGGGTGTGGTGGGATGTGAATTAATACCAACTATCCCTATGGAATATGATAAAGCCATCCCTTGGGGGTGGCTTTTTTTATTTCATAGATGAGAAATCTTAAATGGTTGGACAATATTATATATCTTTAAACAACATTTCAATGAGTCAAATTGTCATTTTACATCCTTTAATCAGAGAGATCATTTTTTTACTAACCTCCCCCATTCTACCGGTAGCCCCCTTTGTGGAATGCACTATCCAGTTAAGGGGGGCAGGATGAGAGGAGTATTGAGTACATTTTAAACACACTTCTTTTCACGTTAAGACAAGGCGCGCGAATTACTTAGTCTGTCTAAATAAAAAAGATGAAGCGAAAAATGAAAAGAACTAATTACTACATATTATATACGATCATATTATTGTGCTTTACCTGTACGAGTTGCGAGCAAAAAGAGACTGAACTTGTATGGGATCAGTCAATCTACAAAATTGGCTCACAATCTTCCCCTCGTGCGACAGATCTGAATCAGGATGGTATTCTTGATATCGTCATGGGCGCTGGAGAAGGAGAAATAGATCATTCAGCATATGGGATTATTGCACTGGATGGAAACACAGGTGAATTGCTCTGGAAACAGGAAGCCAATAGCCAGATGGTGGGTTCTGCTACTTTTTACGATATCAACCAGGATAGTATCATGGATATCATAATTGGGGGCAGGGAAAGAGAATTGAAAGCACTTAGTGGGAAAAATGGGGAGATTATTTGGACTTACCAGTACCAGTATGAGGAGCACCCTGTGCTCAAATACGCGAAGTACAACTTTTATAATGGTGTACTAATACCCGATCAGAATGGCAACAAGGTTCCTGAACTGCTGACCGTCAATGGGGGTAACTGGCGCGCTGCGGCAGACGCTACCCAAGACAGATACCCTGGTTTGATGATGATATTTGATATTACCCATGGTAACATTATCACTGCTGATACCATGCCTGACGGCAAGGAGTCTTACATGTCTCCAGTTTGTATACCTACACCTGAAGGGGATGATCTGTACATCCTATTTGGAACAGGAGGGGAAACCATTGAAGGGAGTTTATACCTGACTACACTGAGCCAGTTTATGGAACAAGGATTATCTCAGAGCAAAATATTGCTATCAGAACAAGGGCATGGATATATTGCTCCTCCCTCTATTGTGGATATAAATGGTGATGAAATACGTGATATTGTTTCTATATCTCATACCAGTACGATCACTGCGTTGGACGGTAAAAGTTTTAAACCCATCTGGAAACGATCTTTTTCAGGGATGGAATCCAGTAATAGTATGGCTGTAGGATATTTCGATGACAGGAACAGGCCAGATATTCTGGCTGTAATGAGTGAAGGCGTATGGCCCAATTACCATAAAGCTCATCAAATACTGATCCATTCTGTAGATGGAACCATTATCCATCGCGATACGCTGGGCTGCTTTTCGCTTTCTTCCCCGGTCGTTTACGACCTGGATAGAGATGGGCTTGACGAAGCCATTATCAGTATCAATGATTACAACTGTGATCTGACAGTAGATATGGAGGACTCAATAGTTATTGAAATCAATAATTCCCTGGTTTACATGGATTTTCAGCGTCCGGCAACAGGAACTATTGATACTAGTCCCAGCTTCAAAAACTTTTTCTCGACTCCCTGGATTGGCGAACTGGATCAGGATGGCTATTTAGATATCGTATACCCACAATATTTTCATGGTCCCGAAATGCATCGCTTTATGGGTATGAGAATTAAGCGTATCTCTACATCTATTCGTATTCAGCACCCTGTGGTATGGGGAGGCTATATGGGTTCACATGGAGATGGTGTTTTTCAATCCATTCCAAAATGATTAACTTCATGTTGCATTCGATATCATTGCCAATTAAACAGGGTTTTATGTGTCAGCAAGTCTTACAAGTCTGGTTAATGTCGTTTTTAGTGTTGATCTCGGGGTGCCAGAATGATTCTTCAAAACAAACAAGTACAACTGTATCTAATCAGCCTGCCCAAACTCGCTTTAGGATACTGGACTCGTCAATTACGAACGTTAATTTTATCAATCAGGTTATTGATCAACCTTCCTTCAATATTCTTACTTACAGAAACTTCTACAATGGAGGGGGAATAGCTATTGGAGATGTCAACAACGATGGCCTGTCTGACTTGTATTTTACGGCTAATCAACTTCCCAACCGTTTATTTATCAATCGGGGAAACCTGAAGTTTGAAGATGTGACGGATCAGGCAGGTGTGGCAGGTACCCAAGCTTGGAGCACAGGGACTGTCATGGCTGATATCAACGGGGATGGGTTCCTGGATATTTATGTATGTAATTCAGGTGATGTATCAGGTGATGGAAAGGAAAACGAATTATTTATCAATAATGGAGATGGAACATTTTCGGAAGAGGCAGCGAAATACGGATTGGATAATATGGGATACTCCACTCAAGCCTCATTTTTCGACTATGACCGGGATGGGGATCTCGATTGTTATCTGCTCAATAACAGTTTCCGGGAGCCCGGGAAGATAGAATTGTACAAAAGTATGAGGGATAAGCCTGACGAATTGGGGGGAGATAAACTGTATCGAAATGACGGAAAGATATTTACTGATGTAACCCAGCAAGCAGGGATCTACAGCAGTGAGATCGGGTTTGGTTTGGGGGCTGCCATAGGTGATATAAATGGGGACTATCTTCCAGATATTTATGTCAGCAATGACTTTTGGGAAAGGGATTACCTGTATCTAAATCAGGGAGACGGAACTTTTTCTGAGGAACTAGCCGAACGGATCAGTTTCTGCTCTATATCGAGTATGGGCAGCGACATCGCAGACATCAATAATGATGGACATCCTGAAATTTTCTCTACTGATATGCTGGCAGCGGATAATTACCGCTTGAAAGCGATGAGTGCCTTCGACCCTTTTCACCTAGAGGATATGAAATACCGGGCCAATTACCATTATCAAATTGCGCAGAATTGCCTGCATCTGAATGATGGTAAGGGGAGCTTTAGTGAAGTAGGCATGCTATCAGAGGTAGCGGCTACCGATTGGAGCTGGGGAGCGCTGATCTTCGACTTTGAAAATGATGGCTATAAAGACATTTTTGTCAGCAATGGCATCTCCAAAGATATCATGTCTATGGACTTCCGGGATTTTCTGCAGGACAACAATATCGTAACAATAAGTACGGGTGAAAGTGAAACGAATTACCAGAACCTTATTTCTAAAATGCCTTCCAATCCCCTAAAGAATTTTGCCTTTCAAAATAATGGTGACCTGCTTTTCAGCAATGAAACCTCCAGGCTGGGGCTGGATCAACCCTCATTCAGCAATGGATCAGCTTATGGTGATCTCGATAATGATGGAGATATGGACCTCGTGGTCAATAATGTCAATATGCCTTGCTTTATCTACGAAAATGAAGCAAATACGCGTTTGAATAATCATTATGTAAAGGTCTCATTTAAAGGGTCTAAAAGAAACCCTCATGGCATAGGTGCCCTGGTACACATTGAGGTAAATGGCAAAAAACAATATCTCCAAAACTTTAATTCCAGAGGTTTTCAGAGCAGTATAGAACCTATATTACTATTTGGGATGGGAAAGGACACCTTGGTTAATCGGCTGGAAGTGGTCTGGCCAGATCAAAAAAAACAGGTACTGAAAGATATTGGCATAGATCAGGTGCTGATCCTGAATTACGCAGATGCATCAAAAATATCGAGCAACGGATCTTCTGATCAGGACCCGATGTATATTGAGGTGACGGATCAGGTGATAATGGGGGATATTAAGCATGATGAAAATCGCTACAACGATTTTGACCACGAAAATTTATTATTGAAAATGCTATCCACCGAGAGTCCAAGACTGATTCATGGGGATGTCAATGGAGATAATCTGGAAGATGTGATGATGTTGGGGGCAGATGGTGACGACGACAAACTCTATCTTCAGCAGAATGATGGAACATTTGCTCAAAAGAATTTACCAGATGTACACGCTACCCGTTCTTTTGAGAGTACTTGTGGAGCTTTTTTTGATCAGGATGGTGATGGAGACCTGGATTTGATGCTGGGAGTTGGAGGAAATGAGTATCAGAAAGGGAATAAGTACTTTATTCTCCGCTATTTTGAGAATGATGGTGCGGGGAATTTTAAGCTGGACAATAGGGATATTCCGCAGGCTCTGGGAAATTTTTCTTGTATCGAACCTGCTGATTACGATCAGGATGGAGATGTAGATCTCTTTTTGGGAGGAAGGGCAGTACCTGGAAACTATGGACTCACCCCGCGTAGCTTTATTTTTTCTAATCAATCGGGAAAATGGGGAGAGGTGACGCCGCCTTCCCTGAATGGCCTGGGTATGGTAACCGATGCTTCCTGGACGGATGTAGATGGAGATGCGGATCTGGATCTGATAATCGTAGGTGACTGGATGCCTGTTACGATCTATATCAATGAATCGGGTACTTTTCGAGAACAAACGATACCTTCCAGTAGCGGTTGGTGGAACCGGATTGAGCCTGCAGATCTGGATGAGGATGGTGATATGGATTTTGTATTGGGTAACTGGGGGCTAAACAGCAAGTTTAAAGCATCTGTAACCAGGCCGCTTACCATGTATGTCAATGACTTTGATGGTAATGGGAAAACAGAATTTATCATCAACTGGTATCCTCCGCTGGAAGATCAGGCCTATCCATTTGCCACCAAACCCGACCTGACCCTGCAACTTCCCGGGCTTAAAAAATCTATTCTTACCTATGAAGAATATGCCCGAAAGACCTATGAGACCTTATTTCCAGAAGAAATCAGAGCTTCTTCCATAGCCTATGAAGTAAATACACTCGAACATGCTATCCTGTGGAATAACCAGGGAGCCTTTTCCCTGCAGACACTCCCTCTAGAAGCTCAATTCTCTCCAGTATATGCCATTGTAGCTGATGATCTTGACCAGGATGGGAATGTAGATATATGGTTAGGAGGGAATTTCTATGGATTGAAGCCTCAGGTAGGCAGACAGGATGCAAGCCGTGGGACTTTCCTGAGAGGTAACGGAGGACAAATGTTTGAATATATAAATCCTGATCGTTCTGGCCTGTATGTAGAAGGCGAGGTAAGAGACGCGTGGGTTGTGCCGGGTAGTTCACCCAAGATGATGATGGTCGCTCGTAATAATGCGGGGATGATGGTGTTTAGGAATAAGCAAGGACCATTATAGGAAGAAAACTACCTTGTCTGTAAATAGCACAGTAGTCCTTATCTATCCCCATATTCCTTCCTGTACGATCTTCAACACGTGCATGTCTGATCGTAAAAGTGAATGGGTTGATATCCATCCTGATAGTCCTTTTTAGCGATAATCACAAATGCTCTGACATGTTTAGATCATCCCTTTAAGGGGGGCAAGGTTGAGAGATGTACTATTCATTTTCCAGTTCTGCACCTTTAACTGGATGGTATGATTTTTTTATCCAATTTTCAGGTTCTTCAAAAAAAAAATCATAAATTAGTTATAGCTCTATTGTATTAGAAAACAGATGATTAACTACAACCTACTACTATGCAACACATTTACATTTTATCTGCGTGTAGACGCTTATGCCTGAAGTTGAATTATGCCATGTTGGTCGTTGTGATGACAGCGATGACCTACATGGGTTTTGCTCAGACGAGAACGGTCACCGGTACAGCCCTGAATGAAGATCAATCTCCTTTGATAGGTGCTTCCGTATTGGTAAAAGGCACTACAGTCGGTTCATTAACTAATAATGAAGGGGGGTTTTCACTGGACGTTCCAGAAAATAATGATACGCTGGTCATATCCTATATAGGATATGAAACCATGCAGGTAGCTTTAGGGGGGCAATCGGATATTACCATCACTATGTCCGAAAGTTCTTCATCTCTGGATGAAGTCGTTGTGGTAGCCTATGGTACACAGAAAAAAGAAACCGTAACCGGTGCGGTTGCGGGAGTAAAAGGCGTAGATCTGGTCAAATCTCCTGCGGCAGATCTTTCCAACTCTCTGGCGGGACGTATCCCCGGTCTGGTTGTGATCCAGCCGAGTGGTGAGCCAGGATTTGATGGTGCTAATATCACCATCAGAGGAACTAATACCCTGGGTAACAGCAGTCCTTTGATCGTAATCGATGGGATTCCCGATCGCGATGGAGGACTTGGCCGTTTGAATCCCCAGAACATTGAGTCAATCTCTGTATTGAAAGATGCTTCTGCAGCTATCTATGGAGCACGGGCTGCCAATGGAGTAATCCTGATCACCACTAAGCGTGGACAGAGTGGTAAGCCTACTGTGACCTATGATTTTAATCAGGGATGGTCTCAACCGACAGTCGTACCTGAAATGTCAAGCGCTGTAGAGTATGCAAACATTATGAATGAGCTTCCCATCTATCGCTCTATTCCAGTGGATGAGTGGGAAAATGCCTGGCAGAGCATACAGCAGACAGGCACATACACTTCTCCTACGCCAGATATTGGTACGATCAATGCGAATTACAGTCCTGAGGCAGTTGGCCTTCACGGGGAAGGATCAGATCCTTGGGGATATCCTGATACAGACTGGTTTGATGATACATTTAAGGATTGGTCTCCACAGAATCGCCATAACCTTCAAATTAGTGGGGGTAGCCAGAACTTCCGCTATCTGGCTTCTCTGGGATATTTACATCAGGATGCTTATTACAACAATTCAGCTACTTTTTACGATCAGTATACCGGTCGTGTAAATCTGGATGCAGATATTAATCAATATATCAAGGCATCTGTAGGCATATTGCTGCGTAGAGAGGACCGAAACTTCCCTACGGAATCAGCAGGGGCTATCTTTCGTATGCTGATGCGGGGTCGTCCCACTGAGCCAGCAGTATGGCCCAATGGTAAGCCCGGTCCTGACATTGAGAATGGTCAGAATCCTTATGTTGTAACAACCAATGCTACGGGATATGACAGACGACCTACGGATTTCGTACAGACGAATGCTTCTATCGATATCACCAATCCCTGGATCAATGGCCTGACCTTATCGCTTTCTGGTGCTGTCGATTATACACGTAATAAAAGAAAAGTGTGGCAGACTCCCTGGGAATTATATTACTGGGATCGAATCACTTATGAAGACGATGGGATAACACCCTTACTGGAACCTGCTGTCAGGTCTAATTTCACAGATCCTCGCCTGCGTGAGGAAAATGGAGAAATACTCAATACAAACATGACAGCCATTCTTCGATATGACAAGACCTTTGGTGGTGCGCATACCCTAAATTTACTGGCAGGTGTTACAAGAGAGGAATTTGAAGGAAATAACTTCTTCGCATTCAGAAGAAACTATATTTCTGCTGCAGTAGACCAGCTATTTGCTGGTGGTCAGGACCTTCAGAATACTGGAGGGAGTGCCTATGAAAGAGCCCGCATGGGATATTATGGTCGTGCTCAATACAATTACAGAGAAAAATATCTGGTAGAGTTCATCTGGCGATATGATGGATCGTACATCTTCCCCGAAGATGATCGCTTTGGATTCTTTCCCGGTGTACTGGCAGGATGGAACATCTCTAATGAACCATTCTTCAATGTGCCTTTCGTTGACTACCTGAAGATCCGTGGCTCTTATGGTGAAATGGGTAATGATCAGGTGTTCTTCAATGGCCAGCTACAGGAGTTTGCATACTTGTCTACCTATGACTTTGGTACTTATCCCATCAATAATCAGGTAGTGACGACCCTTACAGAGACCAGACTTGCCAACCCCAGTTTTACATGGGAGAGAGCAAGAAATGTCAATGTTGGATTGGATGCGACTTTCTTCAATAATAAAATCGATCTTACTTTAGAATATTTCCGCAACAGACGCGACCAGATCCTGATCCAGGAAACCGGATCTACGCCACAATCTTCTGGTATCAGCAACCTGCTGCCACCTGTGAATGCTGGAGAATTTGAAAACCAGGGTTTTGAGTTTCAGGTTGCCTACAATGGTAATGTTAACAATAAGTTCCGCTACCGCGTCAGTCTGAATGGTGGCTATGCAAAGAATGAGGTCGTATTTATCGATGAAGTACCTGGGGCTCCGGAATATCAATTGCAGGAAGGAAAGCCCTTTAATGCATGGTTGGTATACCAGTCAGATGGGGTATTCAGAGATCAGGCAGACATAGAAGCTAATACCGTTGACTACAGTGAGGTGACTCCAGAAATACTACCCGGAGATATGAGATTTGAAGATGTAAATGAAGATGGAAGAATAGATGGAGATGATCAGGTAAGACTGGATGAAAATATTACACCTACCTTCAATTTTGGAGGTACTGTAGATCTGAGCTACGGAAATTTTGATTTCTCGATGCTGTTTCAGGGGGCTACAGGCGCTAGCTGGTTTATCCGTACAGAATCCGGAGATATTGGTAATTATTTAAAATACGCACACGATAATCGTTGGAGCATTGATAATCCTAACAGTGAACACCCCAGACTCGCCAGCAGAAATGATGTGTATTATCAGAGTACTTATGGTAATAATACTTACAACCTGTTTAGCAAGGATTACGTTCGTTTGAAAAATATTGAGCTTGGGTATAATATTCCGGCTAATTTAGTAAACAGAATTAAACTGGGCGGGTTACGGGTGTATGTAAACGCATTAAACTTGTTTACAATCAGTGCACAGGATATCTTCGATCCTGAAGCTACCAACTCAGCGGGTACTTATTATCCACAGGCAAGAGTGATCAACACTGGTTTTAGTCTTACTTTCTAACCATCTACCAAACTAAAGGACAAAATGAAACTCACAAAACTAGGTTATGTCGTCATTTCGTGTATTGCAATACTGCAGATATCCTGTAATGATGATTTCCTCAACACAGAACCACTTGATAAGATCTCAAGTGAAGCTACCTGGGCTGATGGCCCACTTTCTGAAGCCTTTATCTATAATGTTTATTCCTTCCTGGGATATGGAGGATTTGAAGAGGAGGGACTTTCATCCATTACTGATGAAGCGATGTTTACCCATGCGGGTAGAGGTATCAATGTATTAACTGAGGCAACACTATCTCCTACTAACTTGGGTAATACGAGAATCCTACCTCAATGGGGAGAATTGTACAATGCGATCAGGCAAGCAAATATTGCTATCGACAGGCTGCCTACTTCAACCTTCGATAATGACAACCTTAGAGAGAGACTGACAGGAGAAGCTTATTTCCTGAGAGCTTATTATTATCACCAGTTGCTCAGAGCCTATGGAGGGGTACCTATCATAGATCGTCCATACGAACTGGGCGAGGATTATTCTATCGCAAGAAATACATTTGAAGAGACTGTCAATTTTATTGTAAATGATTTGGATCAGGCAGCAGCTCTGCTGGATGGTAAGGAAGACACGCCTGGCCGTGCTACCAAAATT
Source organism: uncultured Bacteroidia bacterium (assembly GCA_964468435.1). GTDB lineage: Bacteria > Bacteroidota > Bacteroidia > J057 > J057 > JBCCTX01. Next base: position 47,292 of record CAYXVE010000015.1, read on the forward strand.
GCGGCTCAGGCTTTGAAAGCACGTGTGCTGAGTTACGCAGCAAGTGATCTTCATCATGCACCTACTGCACAAGCTAATTCTCCTACTTTGCAATCATATTCCAATATTGAATTAGTGGCTTATCCTGGTGGAGATCAGGCAGCACGCTGGCAGGCCGCCAAGAATGCTGCTAAAGTTGTACTTGATGCTACTACAGGCTATAAGTTGGATCTGAATGATCCTGTATCTCCAGAAGAAGGTAGAATGAATTATCTCTCGATCGCAATGGGTGGAAAAAGTGCAGTGGGAGACCCTGCTGCTGAAGCAGAATTGCTATTCGAACGTACGCATACACCTGAGTTTACACAGGAAAGTAACTGGCCACTGGGTGGTATCCACTTTGGTATCAACAATGGCCCCAATGGATACCGCAACTGGGCAGGCAATACGCCTATTCAGCAACTGGTAGATGATTATGAAATGATGGATGGTTCTGAATTCGACTGGAATAACCCTGACCATGCTGCAGATCCCTATGCCGATCGCGATCCACGTTTTTATGCGACGATCTTACACGATGGTGCTGAGTGGAAGCCCAGACCGGCTGACGTAGCACCTGTTGATCCCGCAAACCAGATCCAATCAGGCTACTATGACGATGGAAATGGTGGTATCATCAATGGTATCGATACTCGTGAATCTCCTATCGAAAACTGGAATGGAAGTAGAACTCACTATTATGTGAGAAAATTCATCGACCCAGATCCAGCACTGCCAGACAACCAGTCTAGCGCACAAGTGGTTCCCTGGCCATTCCTCCGCTATACTGAAGTTGTATTGAATTATGCTGAAGCATGTCTTGAGACAGGTGAGGAAGAAGAAGCCAGAGCATGGCTCAATAGAATCCGCTTTAGAGCAGGTATGCCTGCAATCGATGATACGGGAAACGATCTTGTTGAACGCTATCGAAATGAGCGGAGGATTGAACTGGCGTATGAGGAACATCGCTTTTACGATGCACGTAGATGGATGATCGCTGAAGAAACACTGGGAAGAGGTATAAAGGTTATCGATATTAAAGCTACCCTCAAGCCTGGTGCAACTCCGCTGGAACCTTACAGGCATGATAGAACGGTATATGACTATACCTATACGCCTGTAGATAATACTGAGGTCGAAACCCGTAGCTGGGATGACAAAATGTATTACATACCGATTTCCCGGGATGAAATGCAGCGAAATGAACTATTGATCCAGAATCCTGGATATAACTAATCATACCTGATTATATTTTTGGATACTACTATGAAAAAATCTATCTCCATTATTGGAGATAGGTTTTTTCCGTTTTAAATTCTATTATGATTTATAAGTTATCTCTGCACTGTATTGCCGGAATCGTCATGGGGGTTGTTCTTACAGGTTGCAATCAGGAACAAGAAACTCAGACGACTGCTCCCCAACCCGTGGTTGAGCAGAAACCTGCTTTATTTTCGCTTCTTTCCCCTAATGAGACAGGTGTAGAATTTCAAAATGCACTCCAGGAAGGCTTAAATACCAATATTCTCATGTATGAATATTTTTACAATGGAGGAGGAGTTGCTGTTGGTGATGTCAATGGAGATAGTTTGATAGACCTGTATTTTACTTCCAACATGCGGGAAAATCAGCTGTATCTCAATCAGGGAAACATGAAGTTCCGCGAAGTGGGTGAAATATCGGGAGTTGCTGCCCGGAAGGGGCCCTGGAAGACCGGTGCCACTATGGTGGATATTAATGGAGACCAAAAGCTGGACATCTACCTATGCTATTCTGGGGCTTTGCCTCCGGAGAAGCGCAAAAATGAACTGTATGTCAATCAGGGCAATAATGATCAAGGCATTCCAGTTTTCCGGGAAGAAGCTGAAACCTACGGACTAGCCAGTCCGGCATTTAGTAATCAGGGCTTCTTCCTGGACTACGATCGCGATGGAGACCTGGATATGTTGTTGCTCAACCACAATCCTAAATCTTTACCTGTACTAAATGAAACGAAAACGGTAGAATTACTCAAACAGGACGATCCGCTCAGTGGCCTGAGATTGTACAGACAGGATCATGAGGTTTTTCAGGATATTACCACCCAAGCGGAGATCGTCGGTTCGGGATTGAGTTATGGGTTGGGACTGGGAATCACGGATATCAATCAGGATGGATGGCCTGACTTTTACCTCTCCAACGACTACGACATTCCCGATTATCTCTATATCAACAATCAGGACGGAACTTTTACCGATCAACTACAGGAATGCATGGGACACAATAGCCATTTCTCCATGGGAAATGATATCGCAGATATCAACAATGATGGCCTTCAAGATATCATTACCCTGGATATGCTTCCCGAAGACAATCGCAGACAGAAGCTGCTGATGGCTCCTGACAATTATGCCAAGTTTGACTTGAATCTCCGCAATGGATTCCATTATCAGTATATGCGCAATATGCTTCAGCTCAACAATGGCAATGGGACATTCAGCGAGATCGGACAGCTCGCAGGTATTTCGAATACAGACTGGAGCTGGGCAGCTTTGCTGATGGATTATGACAATGATGGATGGAAAGACCTATATATCACCAACGGGTATTACCGCGATTATACCAACTTGGATTTCATCAACTACATGGACCGCTTCGTACAATCCAAGGGCCGGCTGGTACGTGAAGACGTACTGCAACTGATCAGTCAGATGCCTTCTTCCGACATCGTCAACTATATGTTCTCCAATAATCAGGGGTATCGTTTTAATAATCAAACTTACTCTTGGGGATTTGGACAGCCTTCCAATAGCAATGGCGCAGCATATGCAGATCTGGATAACGATGGTGATCTCGATCTGGTCGTCAATAATATCAATAAACGCGCATTCATTTACCAGAATAAGGCTCGTGAACTAACCCAGAATCATTTTTTACAGGTAAGACTCAAAGGAGGAAAACAAAATACGCAGGGACTAGGTGCTACAGTTGAACTGATCAGTGATGGTCAGGTACAAAAAATAGAGCAGTATAATGCTCGCGGATACCTGTCATCTGTATCGCCAGTTATTCATTTTGGTTTGGGGATGAAGACTACCATTGATACCCTCAAGGTAACGTGGATAAGTGGTAAAATTGAGATTCTTACAGATGTGTCTGTAGATCAGGTGATCGTATTCGAAGAGCAAAATGCAGGCAGGCTTCGACTCCAGCATTCCCGTCCGGAACCATTATTTGTAGAAGTATCTTCTGAAATCGACTTTCAACATAGCAGTGTAGATATCAATGATTTTGACAGGCAGCCACTATTAATCCAGGAATTATCCAATACTGGACCATGCATAGCTGAGGCAGATGTCAATGGGGATGGACTGGAGGATCTATATGTTGGCGGAGCCATGGGACAGAGTGCTGCTTTATATGTTCAGGCAGGAGGCGATTCATTCACGAGAATAAATATCGCATCATTCGAATCCGACAGGCAATTTGTGGATGCGGATGCCGCTTTTTTGGATGCAAATGGAGATGGGCATCCAGATCTGTATGTAGCCAGTGGTGGATACCACGATTTTCAGCCAGGAGATCAACGATTGAATGACAGATTATATCTCAACGATGGGCAGGGCAACTTCAGGAGAAGTGATGAAGCCCTCCCGGCTATGTCTGTAAGCAAGGGCTGTGTGGCTGTTAATGATATCAATGGAGATGGATATGATGATCTCTTCGTTGGAGGAAGGGTAATACCAGGACGTTATCCGGAAACCCCTCAGAGTTTTCTGTTGATCAACGATGGTAAGGGTAATTTTACCAATGATATACAATCCATTGCACCAGAGTTGGAGAAAATCGGTATGGTCACAGATGCTAAGTGGGTGGATATGAATCAGGATGGCAATAGGGAGTTGATTGTAGTAGGGGAGTGGATGGCCTTTCAAGTTTGGAAAATGGATCAAAGCAAACTAGTGAATCAGACTGCGGAATATCTGGGAAAGGAGTACAAAGGATGGTGGAACTATATAGCTGTAGAGGATATCAATAATGATGGATTGCCAGATATTCTAGCAGGGAATATGGGTACCAATACTCAGTTTCAGGTTTCAGACCAGGAGCCAGTAGAAATGTTTTATGATGACTTTGACAACAATGGTTCTGTAGATCCTATTTTCTGTTACTACATACAGGGCACAAGTTATCCTTATGTCACACGAGATGAAATGCTGAGGCAATTGGTCAGTCTCAAATCCCGTTTTACGAGCTATCAGCATTTTGCTGATGTTACACTTAATGATATCTTTGAACTTAAAACTCTGAATAAAGCTGGACATCTACTAGCCAATCACATGGAGACCACGCTTTTTCTCAGTAATACAGATAAAACCTGGAGGCCTGCAGAATTGCCAATTGAAGCGCAATTTGCGCCAGTGTGTGCAGTAACTATGATGGACTATAACCAGGATGGGTATGTAGATATGCTCCTATGTGGTAATAACAGTAAACTTAAGCTTAGGTTGGGTAAGATGGATGCCAATTATGGGATGTTATTCAGAGGAGATGGAAAGGGAGGCTTCAAATATATTATACAAGCCCGCTCAGGGTTTAATGTGAGAGGTGATGTACGTAGTATTGTGCAGATAGGCAACCAGTTGGTATTTGGTATCAATCACAGCAAGGCAATTACCTATGAACTGAATAAATTAGAAATGACATTGTCTTCAAAATAATTGCTGCAATGAGGATTTTATTACGATTTACGCTATTTGCGATGCTGTTGGGGTTGTTCACAGACTGTGAGACTGATTTGAGAACATACACAGCCCAAGAGGTTGCTACTGGATGGGCAGAGATGTCACTGTATATTACCCAGTATACCCCATCCAATTCTCCTACCTATGCCTCCCGTTGTTTGGGTTATATCGGTCTGACCATGTACGAGTCAGTCGTACATAGCGATACTTCTTATCAGTCTCTGGCGGGCCAGCTCAATGGGCTTGAGACGCTACCACTACCTGAAGAAGGTGCTGAATACGATTGGGTATTGGCTATGAATGCGGCACAAGCATACATCATGGACAGTATCTACAATCAGACTTCAGACATCAACAAGCGAAAGATGGATTCGTTAGAGAATGAATTTTATCGCTCTTTCAGTAGCAGGGTCTCTGTCCATGATATTATTGAAAGGTCTGTGAAATATGGTCAGGCAGTAGCAGCAGCAATCTACGATTGGTCCAAAACTGATGGGGGCCACAGGGGGTATCTGAGAAATTTTGACAAAGATATGGTACATCCTGAGAGACCCGGTTCATGGAAGCCCCCGCTCTACGCGCAGTCCTTTAGCCATCATCCCCTACATCCACATTGGGGCGAGAACAGAACCTTTCTTACACAAAATGAATCGATACCCATACCAGAGATGATCCCGTATGACACAGTTCCTGGCTCACCCTACTATAAGGAGTTCCGGCAGGTATATGAAAGAGACTTCGAGTTGACCCAGGAAGAAAAAGAGATTGCCATCTGGTGGGGGGACGATCCGGATGAGACTTTTACACCAGCTGGGCATTCATATTACATAGCTACAATTGCCATCAAAAAGAAACAGCCTCCCTTGATCAAGTGTTCAGAGACCTATGCCCGAGTAGGTATGGCAGTAGCAGATGCTTTCATCAAATGCTGGAAGTGGAAATATCACTTTTTCTCAGAGCGTCCCAACACATTTATTCCACAATTTATTGATCAGGAATGGGAATCTTTCTGGCCTGATCCCCCTTTCCCTGCATTTCCATCTGGTCATGCCATACAGGCAGCAGCAGCAGCAGCTGTACTAGAAGACCTGTATGGGCAGTCATTTACCTTTGTGGATAGCTCGCATGTAGGTCGCCAACGCGATGAACTGAGAGATGTAGATTTTAAAGAAAGATCTTTTGAAACATTCTGGGGAGTAGCACAGGAAACAGCAGACTCCCGCTTTTATGGGGGGATTCATACACCACAAGACAATCATGTAGGGCTAGAAAATGGACGAAGGATCGCCAGAAATGTCCATGAACTCAAATGGAAAAAAGACCGGATTACATCATGAATGCAACCCTTTTCTTTCGTACAGGACTCACCGTAGCCGCGATGAGCCTGCAGGTGTTCACCTTGCAAGGTCAGCCTCATTTTACAGAAGTAACAGATTCAGCAGGTATAGATCATCAGTTTGAGGTATATGAAGGAATGTTTGGAGGAGGTGCTTGCGTATTTGACCTGAATAAAGATGGATATCAGGACTTGTATATTACCAGTGGGATGCAGGAAGATGTGCTATATCTGAATAACGGTAACGGCACTTTTGAAAATATTTATGAAGGGTCTGGAATGGAGGTAACGCGGAGATATGTAACGCAGGGCGTAGTAGGGGCAGATGTAAATCGGGATGGTTGGGTGGATCTGTTTATCACAACGATTACTACCAAAGACAGCACGAAGCGCATTCCCAGAGCTCGGAATCTTTTTTTTCTTAATAATGGAGATAACACATTTACGAATGCGACAGAGAAGTACAGAATGGCTGAACTGAATTCATTCAGCACAGGTGCAAATTTCGGGGATTTCAATGCCGATGGATATCCCGATCTGTATGTAGGAAATTACTTTCGCAATTATGAAGGAGAGCTTACCTATATCAATGATGCTACCATCGTAAGTGCCAATCAAACTTCGGAGGGGTATTTATTGGAGAATATCAAGGGGAAATATTTCAAGAATGTATATGAGGAGTATGGGCTGGATTATAAGGGCTATGGGTTTGGAGGTGTCTTTACAGATTTTGATAATGATGGGGATCAGGATCTATTTGTCAATCACGACTTTGGATATAAGGCGACTCCCAATTTTCTTCTGGAAAATCAATATCCCCAAAAGTTTTTTAAAGACGTGAGTGAAAAATACGATATGGATCTCAAGATCAACTCCATGGGAACTGCTGTGGGGGATTATGATAATAATGGTGTTATGGACTATTATATGACCAATATCAAGTTCAACTATTTCATGGTCAGTCTAGGCTTGGGTGAGCCCTATGAAAACAAGCTCAAGGAATTTGGGATGAACATCCTGACGATCAGTTGGGGAGCAAATTTTGCCGATTTTGATCAAGATGGAGATCTGGATCTTTTCGTTGCCAATGGAGATCTCAATCCCAACGATGTGCCCATGGGGGATTTTTACTGGGATAATGAAGATGGGATTTTTACGGAAAAAGCGATGGAAAAAGGGGTACAGGATTATGGAATTGGGCGTGGTTCAGTGGTATTTGATCTGGAAAACGATGGGGATCTGGATTTGCTGGTGGTGAATCAGAAGCCAGTATTTGATTATCCGGTTTCGACAGTAACCCGTCTTTACAGAAATGAAGCTACAAATGGTAATTGGCTTAAAGTAGCATTGAAAGGAATAGAAGCTGAGCCTCAGGGCCTTGGTTCCAGGGTAGAAGTCGTTGCAGATAACCTGAGGATGATCCGGGAAATAGATGGTGGAGGTTCCAGCCATTTATCTCAGAATTCTACGATAGCACATTTTGGGTTGGGTAATGCCAGCATGGTGGATTCAGTGATTGTTAAATGGACTGGAGGCAAGAAGCAGCTACTTACAGATCAGACCGTCAATCAATTGATAGTGATGGAAGAAGATGTTTCTCCTAATCAAGGACTGAACATTAATTATATTTTGAGTATCCTGGTGAGTTTTTCTATCCTTGTCCTACTTATCTGGTTGATGAAACAGAGCAAAGGACTGCGAAAAAATAAGCCTGAATAGATTGGTAGTTTCTGTCTGATTATTTAGCGACAGTAACTATTTGATGCTTTGATATTATCTATTCAATTCATTGCATAAAAAAACTAATTTAAAATTACAATAGGTAACTGCACATTTTTGTTAATACTTCTCTTGTCATCTTACATCTTCATAAAAGTACGGGATCAATGTAAGGTTTTGAAGCTTTTATTAAGAATTCATATGATTTTTACTAAATCCAAATAGTTCATATTTCTAAAGCAGAATAAACAATTACTCGTTATATTGATTTTAAATATATGATTATCAATTGTTTTTAGGTATTTTTTAAAAAGCTTTCCATTCGGGTTGATGGATATTGGATTTATTGGCCCATAATCACACCCTTTAAGATACGTTATAAATATAAAATATTCCCCGCAATAAAAACCAAAACGTATAAATGTTTCTGTTATTGAAAATTGTTCTTACAAGATACATTTTGTTGAGACGATTCCCGTTTTATAGTTGAGTGTAAATGATCTTATGGAAACTTTCAACTATAATTAATATCTATGGAAAACTTTAAACTTATTGTTTATTTTATAAAATTATCATTCATCATGCTGCTGTTTTGTGGGCTTTCGGTTTTGAAAGCGGCAGATTACCATGTAAGTGTAAACGGGAATAATAGTAATAATGGCAGCTCCAACAGTCCCTGGAGAACGATCCAGCATGCTGTATCCCGGGTAGCACCTAACCAGGGACATAGGATCATCATAGCTCCCGGAACCTATTTAGAAGGCGGTGTCCTGAATATTCCCAGTGGTACGACCATCATCGGAGCTGGTATTGGCAGTACCACGATTGTGCCCAGTGGAGGGCTGAGGCGTGCAGAGCAGCCTTACATTGCTTTGGGCTATTCGCTGATGATTATACGGGGTAGTGCTACCCTAGAGAATCTGACATTGAATGGCCAGGACAAAAAGGGAGCTTCGGGTATTTGGGTGCAGAATGCTTCTAATGTTAAGATCAGGAATGTCGAGGTAAGGGAGTTCTTCAGCAATGGCATTTGTTTACAGAATTCGCTAAATATTACGGTGGAGGACGTAAGGGTAACGGATTGTTCCTGGGCATCCAGTGCATGGGTCGGTAAGGGGTTTTTCCTTCAGGATGTGCGTGATGCGACCATACGCCGTGTCAGGGTAGTGGAAAGAGAGCAAAGAGGTAATAAAGGAGGAGGTAATGCCTTTGGTATTCTGCCCAAAGAAGGGTCTGTCCTGGAAAATATCCTGATCGAGGACTCCTATTTTGAGGTGCATCCTACAGGCATCTGGAACTCGGGAAAAGCACCTAATATTGTGGTAGAGTTCTGGGGAAAATCTATTATCAGAAATGTGATTTTTCGTGGTAACGAATTTCGCAATGGTACGCTTTCTTTTGCGATTAAGAAGAACCAACAAAATGTAAACGCACAACCTTTTGGATTCCTCTTTGAAGAAAACCGAATCATTAACAGCAGTCAGTATCCAATCGAATTATCCTGTGATAATTCGATTTTCCAGAACAACTTTATACAGGCAGGTTCTGGATACATTTTCAAAAACTGGGAGAAAGAAAGAGAGCGATATGAAAATCTGACCATTCAAAATAATGTGGTAGAGTGGAATGTTGGAGCGGGATGGCCGACAACATTTATTGGTAGTTACGGGGGTTACAAGGACCTGGTAGTTCGCAATAACACATTGTATGCCAAAGGCTCCAATGGCTTCAGCTTTATCGATATGTACAATCCCAATGACTATGGCAATATCAGCGAAAACTTCCTGGTAGAAGATAATATCGTATATCGCGAAGCAGGAAATATAACTGGATTTACCTATCCGAGGGGATTTGTACGGTGGCTTAATGACGATTATTCTAATCCGCATACCATACGCAATGCCACTGTAAAAGGAAACATCTATTGGAATTTCCCGGCTCAGGACAACGGTCAGCATACCAATAACAGACGGGAAAATATATCTTTTACACGTTCTGGAGCCAAGCCTTTTCCCTATTACAGCCAAAACACGGGTAGGGGTGCAGACTTTGATGTCAAGTTTTCTAAACCCAATCCCAACGTTCCAACAGAAGAAAAACCTAAAGAAGAGGTAGTCCCTCAGAAACTAGCATTGCCCATTCTGATCAATGCAGGTGGTGGAGAATATAAAGCCCAAAATGGCGAAATATATCTGGCGGATGTGAACTTTACCGGAATTTCTCAGACGGCACAAATTCCCATAAACATCAGAGACACTGAAGACGATCCCATCTATCAGAGTGAAAGATATGGAAAGGAATTTGGCTATGAATTCCCGATCGACAATGGAACCTATGATCTGATTATACACTTTTCAGAAATCTACTGGGAGGGAGCGGATAGAAGAATCTTCAACATGGATATAAATGGAGAAAAAGCCATGGAGGCGTACGATATTTTTGAAGAAGTGGGAAAAGGTGTTGCTGTTGAAAGGACGATCAAGGGGGTGGAAGTATCTGATGAGAAGCTTCAGATACAGTTCTCAACCAATGCTGATCATGCAAAGGTCTCCGCGATTGAAATTCATCGCAACGAGCGCAACCCCAATACACCGCCCAAATTTAAACTCAGTGCGGGAAGTGTGGCCTTGAATCAGGATTTTGTTGAGCCTGTAACGGTACAGGTAATTCCCGATCCCGTACCGGAAAATGAAAGGACGCAGAAAGTAGTTTACAGACTGAACACAGGAGATAATGATATTGCTGATCTGCAGATTGATTCTGAGACGGGAACGATCACGATTACATCGAAGCCTGGAAAAACAGGTGCTCAGGTTTTCACCGTTACTGCTGATGATCAGCAAGGCCGGAATAATATTGCTACACAAGAATTACGAATGAGTGTAGGGGGACTGATTTTTCAAGACATACCTACCCCCACCGGTGGGGATGAGATAGCTCTGAGAATCAATGCAGGGGGCGAGGCCTTTACGACTGCCGATGGTAAGGAGTTCGTCGCAGACAATACGAAGTATTTGACCGGTAGGAGTCTTGATTATCAAACATCCGGTGAAGTTGAAGGTACAGAAAATGATCCATTATATCTTTCTGAGAGATGGGGTAAGAACTTTGCCTACAATGCTGTAGTACCCAATGGTACTTATCAGCTGAGACTGCACTTTGCAGAGATATTCTGGAAGGGAGAGGACTACCGGGTCTTCGATATTCTGGTAGAAGAGGGACTGGCAAGTATCACAGATCTGGATATCTATGAAAAGGTGGGTGAGTTTGCAGCCTATATCGTTAATATTGAAAATATTACGGTCGTGGATGGAAGTTTGAGTGTATCCTTCTCAACACAGGTAGATAATGCAAAACTCTCAGCTATAGAATTTATCCAGACTTCGCCGATGGCTGAGGAAGATTTGGAAGATGATTTGGAGACTATGGCATTGAGGATCAATTGTGGTAGTTCTGAAGAGATGGAGGTAAATGGAAAAACCTTTATGGCTGATACATACTTCTCCAAAAATTCACTTGCATGGGCCAACAACGAGCTACAGGAAGTAGGTCGTACGGAGATGGATGCCATTTATCTCACAGAAAGATTTGCCGACAGGAATTTGGGCAGTTTTTCATATAATATACCATTGGACAATGGACATTATGTAGCTTATCTGCATTTTGCTGAAATCTATTTCGGTGCTGTAGGAGGTTATCAAACAGAAGGTTCTGGTAAGCGTATTATCAACGGCAGGCTCGAAGGTAAAGAAGTCTTCTCATCCCTTGACATTGCTCAGGTAGTAGGTAGTAGTAATGCATACATGGTCAGGGTACCGGTAAATATTACGGATGGATCATTTGACCTGGAGTTGGGAGCTTTGAGAAACCGTTCCAAAATTGCTGCGATCGAGATCATTCAAAGATCTAACAAGGATGTTGTCATCACAGAAGAAAACTTAAATTCCAGCAACTTCAAATTAGCTCAGGACCCTTTTGAGACAGCTGCTTCCCAATTTGTCAGGATTGCTCCGAATCCAGCAGTCGATCAGGCAAATCTGATCATGTATAATGACTTTGAAGGATTTTTCGACGTAAAAGTATTCGATGCACTGGGTAGGATGTGTAATCACCAGATCATCGAGAAAACTCGTGAAATGGGTAAGTTTGAATTAGATGTCAACAAATTGCAATCAGGCATATATGTAATTACCGTCGATATGAATGGAGAGATCTACTCAGATAAGCTTTGGATCAAGCGTTAGATATGCTTCATGAAGTAAACATTTTCTAATTTGCGATCTCTACAGATGAGGAAGCCTGCTTGAAGGCTTCCTCATTTTTTTATAAGTTGAGTATAATCAAGCCTTAACATACTAAAAAACGTGAATTCGGAGTTCATTCAGTTACGCATTGAGATGAAGTTCAGTACTGATTTATTATGGCATATTCGAGTTTACGAAAGTTACGGGCGCGATAAAGGCGGCTATGATTACCGTATGCAGAAAGAAATGGCCCGAATTACCGATGGTTTCGTGGAGCAAGGCTATAAGGCGGTAAAAGCCTGCATGCAAATCCGGCGGAACGGAGCGCTGGAAGTTCCCAATGAGCCAGGCTTGGGCCTGATCGTCAACGAGAATGCCATGGAGGCACAAAGGAAATAGTTTTATGGGGTTGGAGCAGCATTGATGTCAAACATAACGATAGCTTGTACGCCGCCTTGCAGCAATGGGTAGACTATTTTCACAAGCACTGTGCTGACTGGACAGCCTTGCATAATGTCTGCAAATACACCCGCATCTAAACTGAATGGTATCCGTCTGGCTAATCCCTTCTGTCATTGCATCTTATGATCGACGAGCTTGGCATCTAAAAGTATCATGCGCAATTATTTCCGTCGACATCGGACTACCTTAAATTAGTTACCTAAGCTAGGGTATTTTTAAAAAATTCAACAGAGTTATTTGTAATGGAAACGGAATGACTGTATTATTGCTTTAAATTATAATTAGTCTAAATAAAAATAAGCTTATGTTAAAAATATATATTTCTGCTATATGCCTGTTCTTCATTGTATTAGGACAGGGTGGCCTAGCTCAGAATGCAACGGTTTTTGGTGTTGTCTCAGACCTTGACGGGAATTCTATCAGTTATGCGACGATAGGGCTGCAGGAAACGATGATGGGTACTACTTCTGATGAAGCGGGAAGGTATCGTATAGGTAACATTCCACCTGGTACCTATACTCTTGAGGTAAGTTATCTGGGATACACCGGACAATCTCGGGAAATAACTCTACTACCTGGTGATTCCATGAAGGTAGATTTTGCATTAAATGAGGCAGATCTTGCTTTGCAAGAGGTAGAGATTCTGGGACGTAAAGCCCGAGGCTATGATAATGAAATCTCGTTTATAGCAACCAAAACTGCTACTCGTCTGAAAGATGTTCCTCAAACGATCAGTTATGTCACCAAGGAAGTGATGGCAGACCGGCAGGCATACCGAATAAATGATATCGTTGAAAATATCAGTGGAATCAATCAATTTTCTTATTATAATGATTTTACCATAAGGGGATTTCGTTCTCAGCAGGAATTAATTAACGGTCTGAGGGTCATTGGATTATTTGGTCCACAAATCCTTACAGCAAATCTGGAGAGAGTAGAGGTCATCAAAGGGCCGGCATCTGCTGTATTTGGTAACGCTTCACCCGGGGGGACCATGAACCGCGTAACCAAAAAGCCACTTGATACAGACAGAAAGGCGATAACGTTTACCACGGGAAGTTTTAATACCCTAAGGTCAACATTTGACTTTACAGGTCCCCTAAATCAGTCCAAGACATTGCTTTATCGATTAAATCTGGCATATGAAAATTCAGATGACTTCCGGGATTTACAAGAGTTTAATTCACTTATGGTAGCTCCTTCGATCACTTTTCTACCTACCGATAAGACTCGTATAAACTTTGATCTGGTTCTTACTAATTTTGACGGCAAACTTGATCGGGGACAACCCATATTCGGGGCAAGTGCAGGCACAGACCTCAACTCTACTCCCATATCTTTTGCTATTGGTGCAGCTAATGATTATCACAAAACCAACGTTGCTTATAGCACTTTATCACTAAATCAACAGTTTACGGAATACTTCTCATTCAATGCATCTTACATGAGATATTCTTATAAGGAAGATTTATTTGAACATCGGACTTCAAATCGCTTTGCAGTTAATCGGCAGGGTAATCAGATCCCAACATTGATGGGGATGCGTATCAGCGCCAGGGAACAACAACAAACCACTGATAATGTAAGTGCTTATTTTGTATGGAGTGCACAGACAGGGCCCGTTCAGCATAAGCTATTGTTTGGATATGATTATATACAATCAAAAAGACCTGTGGGAGGAGCTGGTATTTTTACAAGTAGCGGTGCTATTTACAGAACTGTTGATGGTGGTTTGGCCAACTATGACCCTACTAATCCTGAAAATTTTATTTTTGAGAACGGCATTCCCAAACCCAATATCCCTCACTTTAATCTTGAGAATCCTACTTATCTGCTAGGTTACCCTGGAGATTATATACTTGGACGTTTTGAAATATCACCATTCAAGTTTTATACACAAGGTGTATATCTCCAGGATCAGATCAAATGGAATCGCATTCAACTGTTATTAGGTCTTAGACAAGAGTTCTATACCGATTTGCAAAATTATGATCAGCCAGACGAAGAGGAAGTAGAACAGGAAAAATTTCTACCCAGAGTGGGCTTGGTATATACCTTGCCGGGAGATGCCATAAATCTGTATGGGACTTACACGGAAAGCTTTCAGCCTCAGAATCCTGCGTCATTAGTCGAAGCTGTCGGCGGCCCTTTTGATCCAATGACTGGAACCATGTTTGAAGTAGGTGCTAAAGGAACATTTTTGAGAGATAGATTGGCTGTGAACCTAGCTATTTATACCATAGAAAATAAGAATATCTTAGTTAATGATGTCAATACAGGACTTCTTACACAGAGGGGTGGAGAACAATCTCAGGGAGTAGAAATTGATATTAACGGAAGGATTGGTAACAATCTCAGTATGACAGCTAATTATGCGTTTAATGAAGCAAAGATTACAGAGAGTGACAATGAAGCCCTGGAAGGGCAGATTAAAGAAAATGCTCCTCAACATTCTGGTGGATTTTTTGCCAATTATGGCATTGGAAAAGGATTTTTACAAGGATTAAACTTTAATCTGGGGGCGAATTTTGTTTCAGAGCGCAACACTTTTGAAGAGGCATTGCAATTACCCGGGTATAATGTATGGGATACGGGTATATCTTACAAGATCAACAAAGTCAGATTAGCACTGACAGTAAACAACGTCTTTGATAAAACCCACTGGGTAGGTGGATATAGCTATGTGAGATTATTTCCAGGTGCCCCGAGAAATTATCTCCTAAGCGTAGCTTACACTTTCTAAGCAACTGAGTATGAAAATGAACCGGAAAATATTTTTTAAGATACATAGTTGGATTGGTGTCAAGTTAAGCATACTATTTTTTATAGTATGCTTTTCTGGCACCCTGGCAACCCTGAGCCATGAAATGGACTGGCTTTTTTTTAAAGGGATACGAGCGATCCCATCCGAAGAACTTGCTAGAAAAAATCACATAATTAAAAATCTTCAGGAAAAGTATCCTGAATGTAAAATGGAATATTGGGTTGGCTCAAAAGCTCCTTATTTATGTGATATCATATATGTATTGGTTCAGGGACAGAGATACTACGTATTTGCTAATCCTTACACAGGGGAAATCCAGGGATCAACCACACTTACATTTCAACGATTCTTTAGAGATCTTCACTATTATCTCTTCATTCCTTTTCAGGTAGGACACTTCACAGTACTTTTATTTTCATTTATGCTATTTATGTCGCTTGGAACAGCTTTGTTTTTCTACAAAAAATGGTATCGTAAGCTATTTGTACTGAAAATGGGGAAGGGTAGGGTGGTTTTTTTCCGAAGTTTACATAGACTTATCGGCGTTTGGTCGGTACCTTTCGTGATTTTGTTTTCGATTACTGGTATATGGTACTTTTTGGAAAGAACTAATACTGCAAATATTTCCACGATCGCAAATACAGCTTCCCCAGATCTACCGGTTAATATTACTGATACAGCTGTTTTTCACCGTATTGGTTACCATATAGATTACGATCAGGCCGTAAGAGCAGCCCAACGCGAAATCCCTAATCTGGTGGTCAAAGATATTAATCCTCCTCATGCAATGGATGATCCACTCTATATCACTGGGACTAGTGATGTGGCATTAGTAAGAAATCGTGCCAATAGAGTTTACCTACACCCACTGACCTATAAGGTTATAAAGGTACAGCATGCTAGGGAAATTAATACGATAACCTGGCTAAACGATATCGCTGATCCTTTACATTTTGGATATTTTGGTGGTTTACTAACGAAGTTTATATGGTTTCTGGCAGGTTTGTGTATATCTGGGCTTGTACTTACCGGGATCTGGATTAGCCTAAAACGAAAAGTTAAAAATGAAACAAGAAAAAAATCTCAAAAACTAGGAGTCTGGAAATATATCAACTGGGTCTTCGTCGGCGGGTTGCTATTTTTTATGTATTATTTTTTGATTGAACGTTATGCTGTATCTGTACAGGCGTTAATAGGCATTACCATGGTATGGATAGCCCTCGCAACACTTGCCTGGTATGTGTTTGACTATCGTATCAGGAGAGTGGTACGACATGAATTGGAAAAGGAACTACTTTAAATAATCCCGGATATGTGAGCTTTTTAACCTGAATCATACTTTGACGACGTGCCAGATAATCCTGGATGTTCATATACTACAGAAAAACTCAGGGAAATCAGGTGGCATTTCGTAAAGCCATTGCATAATAATCAGGTAGTATACTCTTTTCAACCGCTGAGGCAGCTTTTTCTATGTCATAAGGAATTCTGCGGAATTCTATATTGATGGTATCAGGCTTCGTCATCGTCATGTCTTTTTCCAATCTAAGCATTACATAACACGCTCTGGGATCACCATCTTTGGGTTTGCCAACCGCCCCAATATTGATAGCATGTCGATAGGCTTTTTGGCCATCAATCTCATATTCAAGTACACGATGATAAGGTTTATGAGTATGACCAAACAGCATAATATCTGCTGCTTCGGATTCCAGGATTCTCAGTAGGCTATTTTCAGGACGATCTTCAAAAAGATATTCATTTATTCGCCGTGGGGAGCCATGTACCATGAGCAGATGGACATTTTCTTTCATATTTTGAAACTTTAGGGACATATGTCGTGGCAACATGTTTAAATAAGCTCTGACTTCATCATGCACAATCTGATTGGTAAAAGAAATAGAAATAGCCCCATGAGCTTTTTCTTCGTCACTTTTGTAGGCACAGCCACAATCATTACTGTTTAGTCCGATCCCTTCATCATAGTTGCCTGCAAGGGTAGGGATCCCTCTTTTACGAATTTCAAGGGCAACCTCATTGGGCCAGATATTATACCCCACCAGATCCCCGAGGCAATACACGAAGTCAGGCTGTTGGTCATCGATATCGGCCAGTACTGCCTCCAATGCAGGTAGATTGGCATGAATGTCTGAAAAAAATGCAATTTTCATGAGTTATGGGAAGTTTGTTGTGTGTAATATTTCTTTTTCAACCCTTAGGATCAATGCAGTAGCAGCTTTTATTAGGCGAAATATCCCCTTTGACCAGATCTGCTGCTTCTAATACTTTCAAATATTGAAAAATAGTAGCCTGAGCTAAGGGTACTTACTTAACGATCTCACGTCAGACACAACGCTTCCGTTCCGTCAGAAACTCTAGAATCGCTACACGTGCTGGATGTCCCAACGCTTTGGCTACTTCGTTCTGCTTAAAGTTATAATATTCAATGTCAGTTACTGGCAAATTGTATCGCAAAATTACGATAGCCAACTGACAAAGCAAAAATCATTTGGATTATTACCCTATGGTATGGATTACGATCTAAACTGGCGAGTTGGGAGTTTTGGGGATAAAGAAATTATACTTCTTTTCTGAGCCGTGCTACAGGTACGCCTAGTTGTTCTCTGTACTTGGCAACTGTACGGCGAGCTATATTATAGCCTTTATCTTTAAGCATGATGGCTATCTTATCGTCAGATAATGGTTTGCGTTTGCTTTCATGATCGATAATTTCCTGCAAGGCGCTCTTGACCTCCCGGTTGGAGACCATCCCATCTTCAGTTTCGATACCTTCTGTGAAGAAAAACTTGAGGGGGTAGATACCAAAATCTGTTTGTACATATTTGCTGTTAGCAACCCGGCTCACCGTGGAGATATCCATTTGGATTTCATCTGCTATATCTTTTAAAATCATGGGCTTGAGTTTTTTATCATCACCACCAGAGAGAAAAAAAGCCTCTTGCTTTTCAGCAATGGTCTGCATAGTGTTAAGCAAGGTAAACTGGCGTTGTTTGATGGCATCAATAAACCACTGCGCAGCTTCTATACGCGATTTGACAAAGTCCAACGCTTCTTTTACCTGGTGAGAGCGTTCGCCTTTGGAGACTTTTTTATATTCGCTGTACATATTGATATAGTTGCGACTGACTTTGAGATCAGGCGCATTCATTCCGTTGAGGCGAATGTTAATCTGGTCGTTTTCCACTTTCAGGATGAAATCAGGAATGATATACTCGTGTTTTTGAACAGTTTGCGATTCACCGGGTTTTGGGTTGAGTTTTGTAATAATATCGTAGACGTTTTTAAGTCTAGTCTCACCTATCCCCAGGCGGGATTTGAGTTTATTAAAGTGTTTTTTCTTAAACTCCTCGAAGTATTTATCTACAATGGTCTTTGCCAGTTCTATATCTTCCGTTTGTTCTTTGCGATTGAGTTGGAGCAAGAGGCATTCTCTAAGGTCTCTGGCACCAATACCAGGCGGATCAAATCGTTGAATAATATACAGGATGGTGGACACCTCATCTGTGGAAGTAGAAAGATGGTGACTGAATGCCATATCATGAACGATCGCTTTAACAGATCTCCTCAGGTATCCATCTTCATCGATCATTCCTATGATATGTTCACCGATTTGCCGTTCTACATCATTGAGTTTAAGGAGGGAAAGTTGTTCTTTAAGGTTGTCATATAGAGATTTCGTTTGGACAATAGGTGCTTCGTAGTCGTCTTCATCTTCGTCTCCTTTGCGAGGGAGATGAGTCTTATAATCAAAATATTCATTGGCTAAATATTCGTCCAGTTCTGCATCTGCCCCATTGTTTTCCTCTTTAGGAGCCTCTTCACCTTCTTTTTTGTCAAGATCAGCATATTCATCTTTATTTTTTTCTCCATAAGCCATTCTATCATCTTCGAGTGCAGGATTTTGCTCAATTTCCTCTTTGATACGCTGGTCCAGCGAAGCTGTAGGTACCTGCAGCAGTTTGATGAATTGTATCTGCTGGGGAGAAATTTTCTGAATAAGTCTGAGCTGCTGATTCTGCTTGAGCATACCTTAAGATAATAAAAAGGCTAAAGAGATCAATTTGGTGAATAAAACGAATTAAGTAATAATTCGGTTTTCATAAAACCCTGTAAATCAATTGTTTTCTATAAGTTTTTAGGTTGAGAAAAGCCATTTGCTTGTGTACTAACTCCCCAAATATGGGATAGATTCCCGTGAAAAACAATATTTTTATGATAAATAAGTGATTTTGGCACTAGTTTTGTGATAGGAAACGAATTTGAGGGGTATTAGCTGCTACTTTTTTAAAAACTTATAGACTCCCACCCCTTTATTGGCAGAAAGATGCATGTAATATAATCCCCTGGAAAGTTGTTGAACAGGTATATTAATCTGACTATTATACCTATTTGTTAAGGAAAGCTTTTTCACTAATTGTCCAGTGGAATTATAGATGTTCAGTTTGTAAATCAATAAACCCTTGGGATTATCTACTGTAAGGATATCTATAACGGGGTTTGGGAATAAACGAACATCTGAAATGACTTCGGGTTGCTGAGAAGTAGATGTATTACTGACGGTAATCATTTTCTGAAAAGTATCAACTCCACAGGTCTGACTTGCAGCAATGAGCATTACGGTGTAGTTCCCTCCTTGTTGATAGATTAGGGTTGGATTTTCGTTAGTAGACCACATAGCGTTACCAAATTCCCACCGGAAAAATTCAGCGTGATGGGAGTTATTATCAAAGTTGGCTTTAAGTCCATCTATTGTTACCTGAAAATCAGCTACAGGGCTCACGCCCTGGTTAGCGATATCAATTACAAGTGTATCACGACATCCTGTGGAATCTGTTGCCCAGATCGTGTAGGTACCCGGAGCAAGTTGATCAGCTGTTTCGCCTTGTAAGCCGTTGCTCCATCTGATATCTGGGTCAGCTGATCCTCCCACAACATTAATAATGGCTTTGCCATTGTTTTCTTCGCACGTTGCGTCAGAGACTGCTACTAGATCGATACTAAGGCTATCAGCTCCCTCAACAACTACTTCTGTGAAGGTAACACAATTGTTGCTATCCGTAACGGTCAATATGTGAGAACCTTTACTAAGATTCCTGGCAGTGGGACCGCTTTGTCCGCTAGGCCATTGTATGTCATACGGGGGAAAGCCCTGTTGTACCTCAATGGTCGCACTGCCATTTGGAGATCCACAGGTGGCTGCTGTCTGGTTTACAACCCGCACGACAGGAGCTCCTTCGTTTAGGAGCGTAACAGAATCACGGATGCTGCATCCTCGTTGGTCAGTAACTGAAACGTAGTATATACCTGATGAAAGATTGTCAAGTCCATTTCCTGTGGGACCATGATCCCACTGGATACTGTAAGGGGGAGATCCATTTTCTAGCGTGATGGAAGCTTTGCCATTGCTTTGGCCGCAGGTAGCGTCAGTGGTACTTTTTGTTAAAACAACAGGTCCCTGAATTTCATCAATAACTATATCCAGTTGAACCTGGCACTGGTTGGCGTCAGTTACCTCGACCATGTGGTTGCCGGGTGGAAGATTATTGGCGATCCGGGTTTTTTGTCCGGTATCCCATTGGATATCATAGGGAGCTGTTCCACCGGAAATACTTACACTTACGATGCCATCGTTGAGTCCGCATGCAGCATCTCCTTTAGCCTCAAGGATGATCTCGGGGGGGGCGACAGCTTGAATTTCTACAGTTTTAGAAACCGTACATCCAAATATATCACCGATAGAAGCCGTATAGGTTCCCGGAGATAAATTTTGCAGGGTCATGCTGGTATCACCCGTATTCCAGGAAACCTGAAAGGGTGTTTCCCCATTTTGTACATCCAGACTGATCGAACCATTATTTTTGCCACATGTGGCATTTAAACGTTGGATTTCAGCACTTAAATTACAATCGGGAGGGTTTACAGCTACTCCAAATGGCCGATGTACGAGTGTAAGGTCAGAAGCATTCGGATGGTTTATAGTGCAGTAATATATCCCGGCATCTTGTGTAGTCATGTCATTGATAGTCAGGGTAGGGTTGTTGCCTGAAATGATCTTGGTATTCCCGCTGTACCAGGTGTAGATACCATTGGCTACCTGAAAAACCTCAGGCAGATTAAGGTTAAGGGACTGACCTACAATAAGCTCAATATTACTTGTATTTCCGATACTGTCTTGAGGGGCATAGGACACATCGGGTATCTGTGCAATGAGTGGCAGGAGATCATCAAAAATTAGTTGATTATTTTTAAGTTCCATGTTTTTCATGGATTCTGGTGTTACCAGGACGCCCATACCGGTGAGTTTGTTTGCAGAGCAATCAAGTGTTTCGAGTTTAGGTAGATTGATCGATGGAAAATTTCCCATGAGATTATTGTTCTTCAAATCTAGGGAAATCACGCGTCCTTCTAGAGAAATACCTACTCCAGCCCATTGTCTAAGCGGCTGATTCAGATCCCATGACTGGTTCCATCCGGGACCGTTGGCATGGTGATAAATCTTGACGAGTTCGAGGCTATCACTTTCAGATATTATGACTGGAACATCCCCCATCCCAGAGATGATCAGAGAAAAGATCTGATTGAGATCTTGCAGTGATCCTTTATGGGATATACGAACCAGGTATTCACCCGCAGGAAGATTGGAGATAAATATTTTTTCTACGTTATCGAGGTTATTGTCGGCTCTGGTAGCTGATGCTGCAGGATTGGACGGGTCCATGGAAAAGGGAAAATAAGTCTGATTATCTTTGAGAGATATCAGTCGTAGATCCAGATCATTGATTAACCTGCGTGTGGGATTATCCAGTAGATTAGATATCAGGGGTTTTGCCGGGGGGTCTGTCCAGCAAATGGTGATGGTGAGGCTGGCATTACCGGGAGTAGTTATCAGCTTTTCAAAAGTAGTTCCGTTTGGGAGTTGTTCTTCCAGGATCTCACTTTTTAGTCCTTCAGCTGCTTCATCAATCACTCCTGCTGCTCCTGCTGTATTCATAAGTCCCCAACCAAATTGATAATCAGGGCCTTCTGTAGTACCAGCTTCATGTGCGGAGTGAATAGCCAATGCTTTAAGCGTCGAAGCGAGCATAAAGCCGCCCAGACTATGATTGTAATGTTCTTGCAGCAAAGCCAGTGAGCCTGTCACGGAGGGGGCGGCAAATGAAGTACCTGAGAGTCTGGCTACGAGGTTGGTCAAATTTGGCCGTGATGCGTCATAGTATGTTGATTCAATGGAGTTGCCATTGGCAACAAGATCTGGCTTAATACGTCCATCATCAGTAGGTCCCCAGCCACTGAAGTATGTCATCTGTACATTGATGGGGTCTGTGTAGCCGCTAATCAGATCATTAACAGCACCGACTGTCAATACATTTTTAGCAGTACTGGAAGAAGGCAGACAATCATAACCGTCGGCACCCCCGTCGGGTTCTTTGAGGACATTCGTTTCCTGTTCGTTGATATCCAGATATATTTCTCCTTCTTCAGGACCTTTATCGGCCCTGTCATTGCCAGCACCCGTGATGATCAGATGCTCGGGAGTACTAAAGGCTACATAGTCTAGTCCCTGACTATTGTAGCTATAAAATCCAAATTTGTAGTCTTCTACATCTCCAGGTCTACCCAGCCATTGCCACATTTCTTGTTGCTGGTTGTAAAACCATCCGGCAGCTGTACCATAAGAATGATTGGAAAGTATCATGCCATTCATTACTTCATTGATCATTTCCCCTTGGGCATTATTCCAGTCATATGCTACTAGTTTAGCTTGAATTGCCATGCCATCATAGCGAGCATCAGCGCCTATACCTGCAATGGTTCCAGCGACATGTGTGGCATGTGCTGTAGTTTCAGCTTCTTCTCCCAGTGTTACATTGGCTTTCAGGTAATCGTGGTTTATCTGAGGTGTTCCCTGGTCCCACTCGCCTATATATACACCCTTGCCTGTCA
The DNA here is from genome assembly GCA_964468435.1 of uncultured Bacteroidia bacterium. GTDB lineage: Bacteria > Bacteroidota > Bacteroidia > J057 > J057 > JBCCTX01. Next base: position 70,524 of record CAYXVE010000015.1, read on the forward strand.
GTGAGAGGTTGAGTTCACCGCCAGGCTTTACTTTGTCCGTCCCAATCGTTTTGGCTGCATGTAAGTTAAAAGGAGTTAAATATACAGGGAGTTGATAAGAGTCTACATGATCGAGTTTCAGGTATAAATGATCACCCACTTTTTTTGCTAAGTTCCAGTTGTTCTTCTGAGCTTTTTCCAGGAGCAACTGGTTATTTTGCAGGTACTGCTGGTTAAGCCTATTGGCAATATTAGCAAGTTGGTCTTTACGCGATTCCTGAGCATAAAGAGACAGAACCTGAGCAGGAAGAAAAACTGGGGCGACAACAAGAAAGAAAACCGCAAGGTAAATAAAGGACTCAAAGCCTTTATGCACATTCATACCTGTAACTACAATTTATCCTTGAATACAGTGATCAACGTATCAAAAAACCACTGCTGATCGGACTTAAGCGTAATTTCTAAAATTTTATCCGTTTGTTCAACTATTTTCTCCATATTATTTACAGAATGTATGAAAGCTTTAACTTCTGCATCGTTTTGACCTCCATCTACTTCTTTGAGTTCTTTGAGGACTTTCAGAACAGGTTTAAGTTCTCGCTTTCTTCGCTCGATAATTACCTGTTTAGCAACTTGCCAAATATCCTTTTCGGCGAAGAAATATTCTCTTCGTTCTTTGGGCTTATGTTCTTTTTTGACGAGTCCCCAGTTAATCAGAGCACGAATATTCATATTCGCATTACCGCGTGAGATATTGAGCGCTTCCATAATTTCGTCAGCGCTTAGCGATTCAGGAGCTATGAGTAACAGCGCATGTATTTGTGCCATTGTCCGATTTATGCCCCAGTTTGTGCCCAAAGCTCCCCAGGCTTGAATAAATTTTTCCCTGGCTTCTTCCAATTCCATAGCGCAAAGTTATGAAAACCTGTTAAAGGTTTACTAATAATTCTGTGGCGTGCAATTTATAAAATGCAAAGTTTAACGTATTGCAAGTTAATAAATCCTAAACCTGCCATCTACCACTTTGTTAATGAAAACTTATTTTTGTACTTCCGTTTTTGTGATTTTATAGGTTTTCATTTTCCCATTTTGCGCAATATTGAGAAACAACAATGTTCCTAACCCTTTAGACAGTTCAACCTCACTGCGGTAGTATCCCGGGAAAGATTTTTGGATATCCTGAAAAATGAGATTTCCTGTAACATCCCGGATATATACAGCTAAATCTCCAGATTGGTACAGGTCAAAGGATAATATGTAAATATCTTCAATTGCCAGCAAGGTGAGATGGTCTACATGGAGGGTATCTGTTAATCCCGTCTTTTCAAAAGGTTGTAGTAAGGAATAATCTTTATTCTGAAGCGATTTGAGATGAAATTCGATCACAGGTTTTGCTAGCTCCTGAGTTACGGAGGCAGGTCTTTCCCCGCCGATCTGAATATCGACATCCATTTCTGTTAGCAAAGATTTTACCTCTCCTTCACTAAGCGTTTCTTCTAGGCTTTTTTCAATATTCTCGGAAAAATCTTTTTTCTGAAGGATCACTTCCTTTTTCTGAAAATCATCTGAAGTGAGTACAGTAGAATCCCAGCCCACTACGTATTGATGTTTGGATGTTTTTCGTGCATGTTGGTCTCCAGATTTTTTCTCATACTGCTGTGGAGAAATATTAGCTACTTCAAATGCAGCTTTTACCTTGACCTGTGTTGCAGAATCCAGATCTTTCCAGTTATCTCCCTGTATACGCACAATACTGATCTTTTTGGTGCTATCCCTTTCGTTGCTTTGTATCATCACGTTGCGGTTGTCAGTCAAAAAAGCACCCGTATTGTTTTCTTCAATTCCTAAATCACCTATAAGTTCCTGAATAGCACTTAGATCTTCTAGCATAACGATCGTGTCCTTTTTGATCTGTTGACCCTCCGCTCTTTCTCGATAAATCTGTATCTTTACTTTCCGAAGGTCGCTCTCCTGTGCATGAGCTATGCCCGTGATCAATAAGAATGATAATAGCAAGTTTAAAATTGTCAAAAACTGTCTCATTTAATTTAGCTAATATTTATATATTAACGCTTTAGATTAAACATTGGTATAAAAAAATTACAATCACAAAAATATATAAAATTGCTCAAATTGTCATTCCAGGATTATGAAATCAATGTCAGAAGAACTTGTTAAGGCGGCTGCGGATTTATTGATCTTCTCCATTCTCGAAAAGCAGTCCATGGAGTTTGAAGAGATCAGAAATGCCATCATGAAGGTATCCGATGGCTACATTAATTGGGAATATGGTAGACTGGCTTCACTGCTTCACATGATGGAGCAGAAAAAATATGTGGAATCCTTCTGGAGAGAGGGGGATGCGAGATTTGGGAACCGGCAGAAGTTATACCGGATATCATCTCTGGGAAGAGATGCACTGGAGGATAAGCGAAAGTCTATGGAGTTTCTGAACCGTATTATAAATGGCAAAAAAGTAGCCAAAGTTGAAGGATAAGTCGTTGAGATAGCTAATCTCAAACAGATTTTTGGGTGTTATAAGATTTGAAGCTCCTGCATGATAAGACAGGCTGAGGTGGATATTTGGTAAAACTTGCGTCTTTTTTGTGCATCATGCACAAGTAGAATATGCTACCTCTCTTGTTACGAATGACTTTATGGTGAACGCATTTCACACAAATGCTATGTTCCATAGCCAAAGATGAGTATGAGTTGTCATTCATATATCCATAGAACCTGCTCTGGGGTGTATTTGTTCTTCATATCGAGTGAAAATTGGAGGCTGATAAGCATCTGCTTCAGGAAATTCACTCTTACATACAAATAGCCTGAGGGTTAAACGCTAATTCAGTAACTTCTCTAAAATTTCTATAGCTGCTTGTGCTACAGGAGTACCAGGACTAATGATATTCAGCACACCTTGATCCAGGAGAAACTGATGGTCTTTAGGGGGAATAATACCTCCTACTACAACTTTAATATCTTCCCGATCCAGGTTTTTGAGCGCATTGATCAAGTCTGGTATCAGGGTTTTGTGTCCAGCTGCCAGGCTGGATACACCGACGATATGTACATCGTTTTCCGCTGCCTGTCTTGCAGCTTCTTTGGGCATTTGAAACAAAGGTCCCAGATCTACATCAAATCCTATATCTGCAAAGGCAGTGGCTATAATCTTGGCTCCCCTATCATGTCCATCCTGCCCCATCTTCACGATGAGTATGCGTGGACGTCTGCCTTCCCAATTTGCAAAGCGGCTGGTCAGTTTTCTGGCTTGTTGGAAATATTGGTCATCATTCATATGCTGAGCATAAATGCCACTGATCGTTTGAGTAGATGCCTGGTAGCGGCCAAAGACTTTTTCCATGGCCATGGAAATCTCACCTAAGGTCGCACGGGCCCTTGCGGCCTCTACCGCCACTGATAATAGATTTTCTGAACGATTTTTGGCTGTTGCTGTCAACCTGCCCAAAAGATCATCTACCTTTTGCTGATCCCTTTGTTGTTTAATCCGTTGAATTTCTGAGATTTGTGCCAGTCTTACAGTATCATTGTCCACCTCCATCACATCAAATGCTGGTGTATCATCACTTTGAAAGGCATTGACACCTATGAGTATTTCGCGTTTGGAATCCAAGGCTGACTGTTTCTGAGTAGAAGCTTCCTCGATTCTCATTTTGGGGATACCTGCTTCTACGGCTTTGGACATTCCCCCATATGATTCTACTTCCTCTATCAGTTGCCAGGCCTTTTCCATCAGATCATGGGTAAGTTTTTCTAGATAGAATGAGCCTCCCAATGGATCTATAGCACTACAAATTTCTGTTTCATATTGTAGGATAAGTTGAGTATTGCGGGCGATCCGGGCAGAGAAGGGCGTAGGTAAAGCAATGGCCTCATCGAAGGAATTGGTATGAAGGGATTGAGTATGACCCAGTACTGCAGCTACTGCTTCCAGGCAGGTGCGAGCGATATTGTTGTAGGGGTCTTGCTGGGTAAGGCTATAGCCGGAGGTCTGGCAATGTGTACGAAGTGAAAGAGATTTGGGATTTTGGGGATCAAACGATTTGACCAGTTCAGCCCAGATGACCCTTCCTGCTCTTAATTTGGCAATTTCCATCATCATATTCATTCCAGTAGCCCAGAAGAACGATATCCTGGGTGCGAAATCGTCAATCTTAAGGCCTGCCTCGATGCCTGTACGGAGATATTCCAGGCCATCAGCCAGGGTATATGCCAATTCCAGGTCTGCTGTGGCACCAGCTTCATGCATATGATATCCACTTACAGAAATCGTATTGAATCTGGGCATGTGCCTGGAAGCGTATTCAAAAATATCTCCAATAATATGCATAGAATGTTTTGGTGGATAGATATAGGTATTACGCACCATAAACTCTTTGAGAATATCGTTCTGAATCGTACCACTTAGTTGCCGAGGAGATACTCCCTGTTCTTCAGCGGCAGCAATGTAGAAAGCCATGACCGGGATCACAGCACCATTCATGGTCATAGATACTGATATCTGGTCCAGCGGTATCTGATCGAACAGCAGTTTCATATCTTCTACAGTATCGATGGCGACTCCTGCTTTGCCCACATCTCCCTGAACCCTGGGATGATCAGAATCATAGCCTCTATGGGTAGCCAGGTCAAAAGCTATAGATAATCCTTTTTGACCGGCTTCCAGATTTTTGCGGTAAAATTCATTGGATGCTTTTGCGGTCGAGAATCCTGCATATTGTCGTATGGTCCAGGGTTTGACAGTGTACATGCTGGCATAGGGACCCCTGAGATACGGTGGAATACCTGCTCCAAAATGTAAATGAGTTACATCATGCAGGTCTTCATATTCATACAGGCCTTTAATAGCAATACCTTCCGGACTGGTCCATGTAGCTGCAGCTCTATGCTTGATTCCCGGATGTTCTGTAGCGGAAAACGGTATGTTTTGAGGAAATTGTGGTCTCATGTTAATACAGGTTTTGGATAACAAATTCTGGAATTTCCATTTCCGGTGGGGGATAGTGAGTGATTCCGATTTTATACAACTTTCCCTGACGGTAAGCCTGTTGTGATTCTGTTTTTTGTTCGGAAATCTGTCGTGGGAACCAGCCGCTCTGCCATGCATTTTTGATGCCTCCATGCTCTTCTATTTCTAGAAACAACTCCCAGGCTTTGTAGATAATTTGTGAAGTCAATTCTTCCAGATAATACGAACCACCGACAGGGTCGAGTACTTTGGAAAGCTTTGCTTCCTCCCGGAGGATATGGGAGATATTGCGTGCTATTTTAGTTGAAAATGGATCTGAAGCATTATCAATGATCCTGTGTGGAAGTATGCATAGCGAATCACAACCTCCCAAGACAGCAGCTAGTGAAGATAATGTATTGCGGATGATGTTATTGTAAATATCATATTCGGTGAGTTCGCGCTGAGCAGTATGGGCAACTACCTCTGGTAATGGAGGGTTGGAAATTTTCAGATATGAATTGAGTGTAGACCATAGTTCTCGTAAAGCCCGGAATTTTGCTATTTCCAGATACAAAACCGGACTGGTCGTGATGTGAACCGTAAATGTTGTAATATCCTTGAGATTGGCTGGGTTTCGGTATAGGTCGAGTTCTTCATACATATCCACGAAGGTAGACAGCAATACTGCTAGTTGCAGTGATCGTGAACCTCCCTCTTCATATACCCATCTGAGATCCCATGCATATCCATCCCGTAAGTGATTTGAATACATATTATGGGTCTGTATAGATGGAATGATATGTTTGTGCTCACGAAGTTGGCCGGAATCAAAGCGTGAGGAAACCGCAGGAGATAGGTATATTTGTTGAGATGCTTCTAGCGTCTGAAGCGGAATTTCATCTGAAGAGGATATTTGTGCTTGAGATTGGAGAAAAAACAGGTTTCCACCTGCTGTTATTTCCTGCTTGAGTAGCGCTTCCAAGTCTGTGATATTGTGGAAATAAACAGGGATGATGGTTTTCCAATCCTGGTTTTCCTTTTGATAAAAGCCTCGCCTGTAAGAGGGTGTACCAGGTTGCATCTGAAGTGATAGGGGATCGAGGTCTTCCCCCGTGTAAAAGGGGCCCACAGTGAAATTCTCTGACGTTTTCCAGTTTAAGTCTTCTGGAGCTTTACCTTTCAATTCCTGCGTGATCTTGTCCCACCATTCCTGCTTTGAGACCGATGGGAAATATACTTTACTTGTATTTCTCATTACCTTACCTATAGTCTTTTCAGAATTAAACTTAATATATATATTTACGTTAACAAGATAAAATAGCCCGTTTATGGTGAGCAATAAAGAAAAAGAAATTATCACTTTGACTAAGGATGCGATTAAAGAGATCAAGTCATTGCAAAATGAAATGCCTGCTGATGGGCCCTTAACATTGAGGGTTGGGGTAAAAGGTGGAGGTTGTGCTGGCCTGTCATACATCATTGAGTTTGACAAGCAGGCTGATAACGATATAGAACTGAATTTCGATGGGATCAAGGTATTGATAGATAAAAGACATGCACTTTATGTTTCAGGCATGGAGGTAGATTATCAGCATGGATTAAATAACAGGGGATTCATTTTCAGAAACCCAAATGCAAGCAGTACATGTGGTTGTGGTACTTCCTTTTCCGCATAAATGCTAAAGATTTTTTGCGTTAGTTTAAGGTGCAGAGCGACAGTTTTGCGCCTTAACTTTTTTAATCCCTAACTTTTACCTATAAATTTACTCGAGTTATGAAGTACATGAATTAGGGGTTTTTAACTGATTACTGATTGTTAGATACATATAAACACAAGGGTCGTCGAAAAAGGCTGGTTGAGCACCTGAGATTAAAAGGTATCACCCATGAAGAGTTGTTGAAGGCGGTAGAGAAAATACCCAGGCATTATTTTGTTGATAGTGTACTGGAAAATGATGCTTATGAAGATAAAGCCTTGCCCATCGTAGGTAATCAGACGATTAGCCAACCCTATACTGTAGCATATCAGACTGAGCTACTCCATCCCAAAGCCAAAATGAAGGTGCTGGAAATCGGGACAGGCTCTGGCTATCAAGCTGCGATCCTGTGTGAAATAGGGTGCCGCCTGTTTTCGGTTGAGATAGATCCCAGGCTGTATCGTGAAGGCAAACAGCGATTGGAGGATCTCGGATATCATCCCAAAATGCACTGTGGGGATGGATCACAGGGTTGGAAAAGGTATCAGCCTTACGAAGGCATAATTGTTACTGCTGGTGGGCCTGAGGTTCCGCTGGTCTTAAAAGAACAGCTGGAGATAGGTGGCAGACTGGTCATGCCCGTGGGAGACATGAATCAGCAAATCATGACTGTCGTAATACGCAAAAGCAAACAGGAATACGAGATCCATCGTTTTCATCCCTTTAAGTTTGTTCCGCTAAAGGGCAAATTTGGCCATGAGGATGCGGATGATTTTTTCAAAACCTAATTTCGATATACATTGATGAAACAGGATTACTTGTATACATCTGCTGGGGGATTTACAATTGCCTTAACGAGATATGGTGCAGAATCATTTAATACTAGACCCTGCATTCTGATCCTGCACGGTCTGAAGGGGTTCAAAGATTGGGGATTTTTTCCTTTTACAGCCAATTATTTGGATCAGCATGGGTTTGATGCCATCACAATGAACTTTTCTCATAACGGCATCCGTGGACATGGTGAGATGTTTACAGAACTAGAACTTTTTGAAAATAATACACTTTCCCTGGAGGTGGAGGAAACACGTGAAGTGATTCATCTGATCCGGAATACCTCTTTTTGGGGTGAGAAGCTAACTAGACCACTGGGATTAATTGGGCATAGCAGAGGAGGTGGTATAGCACTCCTTGTTGGAGCAACTGAGCCAGATGTAAATGCTGTTTCTACCTGGGCTGCAGTTTCTACGTTTGACCGTTATAGCAAAGAAACGAAGGATGAGTGGAAGAAAAAGGGTTATCTTGAAGTGATAAATTCGCGAACAGGTCAGGTGTTAAGAGCGGGTAGAAAACTACTTGAGGATGTAGAACGGCATAGTCGAACCAGCCTGAATGTACTGGACGCAGTGGGTAAGCTCAATAAGCCTTTATTGGTTATACATGGATATCAGGATGAAACGGTACCTATGTACGAAGCTGAACAATTGAATATATTCGCTAATGCGGATTTGACTACATTTCGACTAATACCCGGTGCAGGCCATACCTTTGGCACTAAGCATCCCTTTACAGATAGTAATCCACAGTTGGATCAGGTACTGGATATCACACAATCATTTTTTAGTAAATATCTGCTACCATCGTAAGGCTGGCGTATGCAATACAAAGACTTAATACAACAAATTACCGAAGGCAACCTTGCCTCCGTGTACTACCTGCATGGTGAAGAGACTTACTTGATTGATAAAATTGTGGAACTTCTTGAAGCCCATGTGCTCACAGAAAGTGAGGCAGCATTCAACAAAGAGGTGTTTTATGGTGCTGAGGCTACTATTCCAAAGGTTCTGAATGCTTGTCAGAGCTTTCCGGTTATGGCGCAGCGGAGATTGGTTTTATTAAAAGAAGCTCATCAGGTAAACAAAAAGGAATGGGAACGTATCGGGAGTTATCTGAAACAGCCCGTATCTTCTACTGTTTTAGTGATGGCTTTTAAAGGGAAGAATACTGGGCTTCCGAAAGGTGTAATTTCGGGGATGTCCAGACAGTGCGTAAATTTTTTGGCAAAAAAACTATACGAAAGAGATGTGCAACAGTGGATTGAAGATTCGCTGCGTGAACAGCAGGTTAAATATGATCCGGGAATACCGCTGATCCTTACTACCAACCTTGGGATCAATTTGCATCTGATCGAAAATGAACTCAACAAAATGTTGATCTATCTCAAAGCCACTGGGAAACAGGGACTCTCAAAAGATTTTGTGTTTGAGATGATCAATATTGATAGAGCGTTTAATGTATTTGAACTGATCAATGCATTGAGCAATAAAGAAAGCTACCGGGTTCATCTGATTATGGATCGTCTCACCCAGAATATCAAACTCAATCCTCCTGTTCTTACCATTGGTAATTTGTTCAGATTTTATCACCAGTTGGCTTTGGTACATACGTTTAACCTGAGAGATCCCAATTCCATTAGACATCAGCTGAACGTCAACTATTATGCTGCTAAGGATTATGTTGCAGCACGTCAACATTATTCGCTTAACAAAGTATATCGCAATATCCAGCATGTGCACGAGGCAGACCAATCTATCAAAGGGCTGATCCCTACCCAAATGGATCATCGGCATGTACTCAAGACCCTTGCATGGAAGCTCTTGTAATATATAGGATATAGTAAGGTAAAATATATTCAATATATAGCGTTCCAATTTAGGGATAAGATGATTCGTACAACACTTTATGAATATGAGTTACCTGCAGATACGCTACAAATAAAAAATGCAACGAACCTTAATTATACAGTTATTGCAGACATTTTCTGTGGATGAGATGCAAAAGCTGAGCAAGTTTATTCGTTCAGAGTATTTTCATACACATGTGGATACCAGAAGATTTTTTGAGATCATCAAGGGATATTATCCAGAATTTGACTCAGAAAAATTAGAGCCAGAGTACCTACATAATCAATTGTTTCCAGGAAAAGTGTACGATGATAGTATCATGAGAACGCTTAGAAAGTACTTACTACGCTCTATCCTTGATTTCTTAACAATTTATCGTGTCCAGCAAGAAAAAAAAATGAGTCAATTATATTTGTTGGAAGAATTAGCAGATAGAGGGGTATACACAATATTCAATAAACAAGTTCGGCAAATGGAAAAAATACTGGAAAGTGCCCCATATGCTGATACAGATTTTTTACTCGTTAAGTTTCTATTTAATAAGCTCATGCTAGAGTTTCAGTTTGTGCCAGAAAAGCGAGATAAAAGCCCCACACTAGAGGGTACACATGAGCATTTGGATCAGTTTTATCTGGCTTCAAAATTAGAAATTATTTGTTCAACCCTGAACAATCGGTTGATAGTGGGAAAGCCTACCAGTAAATCCTTTTTTACTAAGGAGGTTTTGATGCATTTAGAGCAAAACCTAGATGAATATCCTGCTCTTATCAGAGCATATTTTTATGCGGCAGAATTCTTGAGGATCCCTGAGAAAGGAAAAGTAGGCTACGATCAATTTATGATATTAATGAATGATCATTCTGAAACTTTTTCAACGAAGGACCAAACGCAGCTGTTTTTCTATGCAATCGGATATGCCAACTATCTATACAGGAAAGGAAACAAAGAGTATCTTGATGAGATGTTTAATTTGTATAAGAAAATGACGTCTAAGGATTTACTGTTTCAGGGAGATTTTTTTCCTGTTCACAGCTACAAAAATATCGTGACACTTGGGCTAAGGCTGGAGCAATATGATTGGACGGAGAAGTTTATTGAAAAATATAAATCCTTTATACCGGAAGAATTTAGAGAGGGGATGTATAAGTATAATCTCGCTCATTTATATTTTTATCGTGAGAAGTATGGGGAGGCACTTAGATTGATGCAGGATCTGGAATTCTTAGATACCTTTTACCAATTGGGATATAAGATGCTTCAATTAAAAATATTTTATCAACAACAGGACGTCGACTCATTCTTTACGTATGCTAAAACTTTTCAAAATCATATAAATAGACAGGAAGATATCCCGGAAGAAAGACTGATGGCATTTCATAATTTTGTAAAACTATTGAGACAACTTTTCCGGATTAAAATTCAGGAAAAATACAATTTGGATGATGTTTATCTCAAAATCAAAGAGACAAGTCCTATTATTGAGAAAGAGTGGTTACTGAAGAAGTGGGAGGAATTACAGTAATATGATCCAATAGCATGGATGGATAGAAAGACATACTTCTAGATGAATCCAAAAAGATGATGGTATGTTTTTCTCTGAGGGAGATTATTTTAGAGGCAATTACTTCGATAGTTTCTTCATTTAAATATTCCCAGGGTTTTTCTATGATCAAAATAGGTTTACGAGTTAAAAAAGCCCTACAATAACACAATATGGCTTTTTGCATGTCAGACAACATTGATCCCATTTCACCTACTTTATCATCAATATGAAGACATTGATCGGTGGATAAGGAGGATTGTATAGTTTGTAGTATATTATTTGCAATAGGTTTTTTATCTTTATGATTGCTGTAAGAAATGGCTTCAAATACTGATCTACCTGAGATAGGATAAATGTTGGAAACGATGGCGATCCGTTTGCGGAGAGATTTTGGAGAAAGGGTATTAAGATCCTGCCTATCCCAGTATATCATATTTTTTGAGATTGAGAGATTTCCGGTTATGAGTCTTATAAATGTAGATTTCCCTGTACTCGGTTCCATAGGTATGTAGTAGATTCCAGGACCCGTAATGTCTACAGAGAGATTTGAAAATAGGTTCTTTTTTTCGGGATACTTAAATTTCAAGTTGTGGATATTAAGACGACCCTGCTGATAGGAGTACTGCTTTCGGTTGATATTCAGATCGATTCCTTTTTTAAATACTTGTTCCAGCTTTTTTAATGAAATATTACCATTTTTCCAGTGTACAACAGTCTGGAACATTCTTCGAAATACTGGGGATAAACTCAAAAGAACCAAAGTGGCTGGAATAAAAAGATTTTTTTTCTCTACAGGCAGAAATGTTGCCTCAAAAAGTAGATATCCCACCCATCCATAAAATAAGAAATAGGTACTAGCATAGACGAAAGACCGTAACAAGAGATATTGTTTATGGGAATTTATATTATCTTCGAGCAATTTATTGAAGCGTTTGTATTCGGGGATCTGCCGATTGAACACCTGTATCATTTCAACTGTATATAGGCGCTGGCTGATGTAGGAAAGTAATCGGGATCGTTTGTTTCTTTTCAGGCTACTTTTCTTAAAAATGTATTTTCCACTTAAAAATATAGTTAGGAAACATAATAGCCAACTTAAGATAATTTGATAGACCATTTCGGGGAACCAGTAAGAGATCAATAAAATACAACCTATAAAAAGGACAGTATCGCTGAAAAACTGCAATATGCCTTTTGAGACCCAGTTTTGAATGCTGGTAAGATCGCTACTCCATCTTAGCAGATACTTTCCTTTTCCTTTGTCTAGATAAGTAATTAAAGGAATATTTAGCTGTTGTTTAAATAATTCCTGTTGTAGCACGTTGCTGGTTTCGAGACCAATACTATCCCGTAAATATCTGCTGTACCAATCAGTAAGGGTTCGAATGATCAGTAAGGAGGAAAAAAATATATAGAAATGAGGGATACTATCAACCCAGTTTTGGGGTAAGGTCTGGAATATTTGTGCTCTGTAACTATGATACGAAAAAGATATTTCTAAAAGCACTCCCAATGACACAGGGAGCATAATGGTGAGTAACTGGTTCAAAATCATGACCGGGAAAAACACAAGAATTTTTCTGTGAGTATTTCTCCAGGCCTTTTGGAAGCAGGGATAAAGTTCTTGAGATGATACGGGAAATAACCAATCAGACATGTTGCAAAAAATTTGAGTGAAAGTCATACATTACGTCCACGAAAATCCATTATGGGTCTCCGTGGACGCTGGTCAGATGAGACTTAGGCAGCTAGGTTGGTACGTTTCAAATTCGAATTAGCAAGGTTGTTGATTCCTAAAATTTCAAGTATACTTTGGGGATCTCCCAACTGATGCAGGTTCATCACAGGGATTGCACACAAGTCTTGAACTTCCTTTACTAGTAGGGGGCTACAAGTGACCCTTCCTGCAAGCAAAGTCGGAGTAATCTGTAGGGTTTCCAACACTTGTAATGCTCCTAGCAATCCAAGGCTATCGACTCCTGATAAGATTACATCATCGATCATGGCCATGAATAATTCATTTGACAATAGTCCATAGGTTTCTCGTTGGAGAATGCCATCGGCTATCTCTACCACAATAGCCTGAGGATCACTTTTTATACTTTCTGCTATCAGAGTCCTAAATAAATGAATAATCTCTTCAATAGGATACATATAGGTAGAAGGGTATCCAAAATATGAGAAATCCAAGGATGAGACAGCTCCCAGATCCGAAGCCAATCTCATATCTCTAGCATATGCTGTACCAGTAAGTTTAATAAAGGCAGTGCGAAGCCCCGCTTTGCTGAGACCATGTATCGTATACGCTGCTGTAGTTGTTTTGCCGCTATCCATACTACTTCCGATAGATAAGATGATACTAGGATAAGGTTGAGAAAGAGACATTTCTACGGGAAGAGGCTGGTGTGTATTGACAACTGATTCTGTACAGTCATTCAACATACCTACCAGTTTCAGCTTTGTTGGCCCTGTTTCTTCATATTTGGTATGTAGAGTTCTCAATTCCCCAATAACTCCTCCCTGTCCCAGGAGATCGTATTCTTCCATGGGCGTAAGCGGTACGTATCCCTCAAATTGGGAACTCGCGTATCTGTTGCCAAATGCACACATAACCCAATCATTTACCATAAGGTATTGGTTAATCAGCTGGGCATTTTGAATTTTTGTGTGTTTTCCAATACTTACCACTTCAAATATACCTACATCGCCCGCCGAAGGAACGTATTGTTCGAGGAATGCAGGATCTTCATTAATTTTGGAATATTGAATATTCCTGCAAACATAGCTGATTTTGATATTTGTAAAGTCCATAACAATTATGTTGTAATGAAAATATTAGTTAAATGTTTTTTATATAATGCCCATTATATTCTAAAGAAGCCTCTGATGATAAGTCCCGGAGAGGGCTGAGCATCTTCCCGATAGGGTCTGATTTGATAATTATACTCAAGTCTGAGTACGTGGCGTTTCATTCTGAAATCAAGTCCTATTGCGGTGCGTAATCTGTCAAATCTTCTACGGTCTTGATTGAGCCTAAAGGTCAGTTCTGTATCCGCATAAGGTCTTACATATTTGATAGCTCGATACTGAATGCGAGATCTGATCCTAATATAATCCCGTGAATAAAAGCCTTTCCTCCCCTTAAGCCATTCTTTCTGGTACCTGAATCGGTTATAGAGTCTCCAGGAACTACTTAGACGATTTGTGTAATACACATTTCCAGTCATTCTATGCAAAGCTCCACGAGACCTTAGATGAAGCTGATAACCTGCTCCTGCCTTTACTTCCTTATTGAACCTGTACATCAATAGGATTGAACTAAGACTGTAATAATTATTTAGGAAACTGGATTTACTATCTGTATCCTTTGGCTCTGCCGTAGAGTCATCTGAGGATAACTGAAGTTTTTTAGAAAAGAACACGGTTTGTGATCCTATGATTCTCCAGTCATCTGATAGCTTGTAGTTATCCCGTAGTGATATCCCTATTTGAGAATTGACGGGGGTCTCTTGTGCGACTGATTGCGTGAAGGTTAATAATCCAAGTGCCGACGAAAAGAAGTATGCTGTAAAAATGATTGAAGGTTTCATAAGGCTTTAGTATTAATTACATTTCAAAACTAGCCTTATGAAACCCTTATTTAAACATCAAAAATGTTGCGTTGTGAGCTTGTATTTGCTATAAATACAGGTTAATGTTTTTGAAATGGAGAAATGGAGGTATGGTTCTGGTCAAAAATTTTGATCCAGTAATTACCCGGGCTCATGTGTTGTATGGACAACTGATGTACTGATTCTTTGGAAGTATTCTCAAACTTGCGTTTCAGTACGATCTGACCATGTGCATTGAAGATTTCAACTCGGAATGGAGCTGTGTTAGCTTCTTTGCTTGATAGAAATAATTGATGAGATGCGGGGTTTGGCCAGATATTTACATGAGGATTAACAGGATATAGCCCAGGAGTGTTAGATACTGACTCACCCTGTGCGAGGTCAACTACCAGGGTTTCACTGCTGGAAGACCCTAATAGATTTATGGGTATGCTACTTCCGTCGTATCCCATCAGGATAATATCTGTGACTGAAAGACTCACAAATACCCTTTGAGCCAGAGCACCATAATTGCCAATATCATCTTCGATAACGATAATTCGTCCTCTGATTAATGGGCCCAAAATATCCTCACTTTTATTGGTTTGTGATTTTTTAAGCAAACCAACACACACACTACGTTTTTTCTGACCAGTTACCACCAGTGTATCTGTATTACCCATTTCCCAAAACCAAGAATTTGACAGATCAAACCCTATAGGGTTATTTAATGGTAAGTCATATTCTACCTTAAATGCTATCCCTGCAATAGCATCAAGTACTTCATCATTAAATGTATT
>CAYXVE010000016.1:0-83892 GCA_964468435.1 uncultured Bacteroidia bacterium
CATGCCTGTCATCCCGATGAAATCGGGACGGGTTCGAGTCCCGTCCAGACCGCGAAATTTTGATTATGTCTCTGGTTTTCGGAGTCTTGGCAAAAACAAATTCCACAGAGCAGTCGTTTTCAAAGAGAATTAAATTGCTAAGGTCAGATTAATTATCTGGCTTTCTTTTTTTGCTCCATCAACAGTTAAGTCTGCAGGAGCTACTTCCAATAACTCAGCAACTCTTACCAAGTCAGATAAATACGGTTGATTGAGGTTGTTACACCAACCATTGACCGTGTTGTAGTTCAGCTTTGGAAACGATTGACTATGTCATCGTGCAACTGATCAGGAGACCCTAGAAGTACAAACTGATCAATTTGATCGCCATACTTCTGGTACTCCTGAATCCCCTGTTCTTAGGCAAAGCACTGAAATATGTATCAGATAAGCCCTTACTGGAAAAGATATACTATTCCCCAATATACTGGAGCCTGACAGGGGTTCTATTTATTGTAGCTATTGTATTGGCTGGAAGGATTGCGGTTGATTACCCAAACGATGAGCAAAGAGCAGGAGTCCCGATATGAACTGTCGCATGAACGCCTGATCCTTCCGCTACGCAATCTGGCTGAAATGACCTTATCCAAAATAGACCAGGCAAACATCATTCTCGATCACTGGACAAATGAATAGCTGGTCAATGACCGGAAATCCCGGTTCTTACTGAGCTGGAGGGAATTATAGGAAGCCTAAGAAGCCCAAAAAGATCTGTTGAAAGCCACCTGTAGAAAGTTTCAACTCTGCTTAGGGGTATTGGCAGGGATGGTATTACTGGGAATCATCGCATGGGGCTATACCTCGTATATCCCTTCAGACTAACTCATCCGGTTGCTGCAAAAGATCCTAATGGTCTGGGGCTTTAGGATATGAGTGGAAACGTTTGGGAATGGTGTATACCTTATGATCTGGAACAAAAGAAAATCCAAAGGGCCCAGAAACAGGATCAAGACGCGTTTTGCGTGGCGGCTCCTGGAACGATACCTTAAGAAAAAACTTAGTCTCAGATGCTTTCATATTTAAACTATCCCTGGTAGCAGATAAAGGAGTCAGTTTATTTTATTGTTAACCCTAAGTACACGAAGCTTATCGTTATTGCATCCTACTACAACCCAGATCGAACCCTGTGGTCCATTTACTGTAATCATATTTTTCACATCGTAGGGGAGCATGACTCCACTTTCCATTGGGCTTATAGGTACATAGGAATGGTTTCCCTTACCTTTGAGGAATAACCCTACACTAGCGTCATTTCTGGGGGTTTCAACCTCAGACGTAAATAAATTTCCTGCAAGCAGAATGTCTTTGATATGATCCTGATCAAAATCCTGAGCCAGAATTGCATTAATAGATGATATTTGAGCTTGATGAGGTAGAGGGGAAAGCACAAGGGTTCCATCATCCTTTCTTTCGATATATATACTGGCAAAAGTCGCTGTCTTGTAGTGTAATGCATTTTCGAGCCTATCAGCTCCATATACAGATACCAGATCTGCATGGGCGAATAATTCGTATTTAGGGAACTTCTGGTTCAACATAGGCACCTGCTGCGATGAGCAGGATTTTCCTCTTAAAGGATACTTCTCGCCAAAATTATAATAGCTCAACACAACATCATTAGTGCCATTCTCGTCAAAATCGTAATAGTATACTTCAAAGGGCTCTTCCGGAGATGTCTTGTACTTGTAGTTTAATCCCAGATTTCCAATGATATAGTCATCATCCCCATCATGATCCATATCCTCTGCTAATAAGCTATACCACCATCCTGCTGTTTCAGTAAGCCCCCATTTTTTTGTAGCGTTTGTGAAAGTGTGATCTTTTTGCTGTTCTAGTACCGTAATTGGCATCCACTCACCAACGATCATTAAATCTGGAAAACCATCCTGATTAATGTCCGTCCATTGGGCATCGGTAACCATTCCTATATCCATCAACACTTTTGCCCAATCTTTCGTGACGTCTTTAAATTCGCCTTCGACATTCTCCAGGATTCTACTGGTGGCCGGCATGGGGTACGACCAGGGGATCTGTCTACCTCCTAAAAACAGATCCATATCTCCATCTCCATCTATGTCCGCAGGCCTGACGCAACTACCGCTATCCATTATGCGGGGTAATACCTTTTCATTGCGAGTAAAATTTCCCTTACCATCATTCTGATAGATTCGATCTAAATATCCTGAGGAGTTTACAGGTAGGGCATTTCCCCCAGAAACCACATATAGATCCTGATCTCCATCCTGATCATAGTCTAAAAAGGCTGCATCGAGATCCTCATAATTTTTGTCCTGGGTGAAGGAATTAAGGGTTACTTTTTCAAATTTTCCCTGGGCTTGAATGAATAATTGCCCACTTTGCCCTCTCGCACCTCCTACAAATACATCTTCGAGTCCATCTCCGTTTACATCTCCTTTGGTCAGTGCAGGACCAAACTGAGACATCTTATGAGGGAGCAAGAGTTGTTTTTCAAAATCGTCAAACTCATTTTCAATGTGCCTGAACTCTAACCCTGAATCCACTTGCTGAAACAAGGATTGTTGGGGATTCTTTGCAGACATATCTTTCATATGCGCTTGCTGATAATCGATAGTAAGTTCTTGATCAGGAGCAACTTGAGTTAGCTCTGTAACCTCTCCATTCCACCAGGTAATTTCAACTCTATCTATAGATGTTACGTTTGCAAGACCAAAATGAGCAATCGCTTCTGAGGTAGAATACATTCCTCGAACATTGGTAAATTCGTACCATTGAGGGCCGTTTTCAGTTTCTATTTTAATCTTGCATCCGAAGGGAGCACGATGTGTCTTGCTATCAACCAGGGATATTCTTAAAAAGTGTGTTTGTAAGTTTTTTTCGGAGTTATTTCTGTAAATGAAGGCGGATGAGTTGACATTATTAATCACGAGGTCCAGATCTCCGTCCAGATCAAGGTCCGCATAAGCCGCTCCATTGGAGAAGGAGGGTTGATCAAACCCCCAATCCTCAACCATCTTGGTAAAAGTTAGATCTCCATTGTTTTGATAGATATAGTTACTAAGAGGCTGGGAAGGAATAATCTTTAGCGCTTCGTCCAGGTCCAGAATATCCCAAATACTCACAGTGCCTGTATTGGGATTATTGCGGATAAAATCATGAGCTACTTTTTCGACATAATGAGAAAATTCTTTGTCTGAATCGGTATTTCGTATATCCCTGAGTAATCCATTAGAAACGAATACGTCTTTTAATCCGTCGTTATTATAATCTGCGATGAGGTTGGACCAACTCCAGTCTGTACTGGACATATTAGTTAATTGGGCAATATCGCTAAAATAGGGAAGGGTATTTTGAGGTGAAATCCCTTGGTTTAAGTGAAGAGTGTTGTACATGTATTGATAATGTCCCCCTTTGTTGTACACTTCCCAGAAGGCATTAGGGTCCATACCACTCATATTAGCCTTTATGCGGTAATTATCCTCAGCCATCATATCCAGTACCATGATATCCTGCCAGCCATCATTATTGATATCCGCCGCATCTACTCCCATACTGTAAAAAGAAATATGTCTATGGGTGGTATCTATGATGTTAAGAAAAGTTCCGTCTTGTTGATTGATAAAAAGCCAATCTGGAGCCTCAAAATCATTGGCAACATACATATCTACCCAGCCATCATTATTGATGTCTGTGGTTGCAATACTATTGGGATACCCTACTGCTAGTGTTCCAGTCTCTGTAGAGACTTCAACAAAGGCTCCTTTACCTGTATTGCGGAACAGTCGGCAAGCAAACATTTCCTGACTGGGATCTATACCATATAATTCGGAAAAATTACCGGGATTTGGGGGCTGATTTAGCAGGTAAAGGTCCAACCACCCATCTTTATCATAGTCGAGAAAAGTTGCATGTCGGGTACGGGCATTGTGGTCGACGCCATATACCTTAGCCATTTCTTTGAAGGAGCCATCCCGCTGATTGATGTATAGTTCATTCCTTCTAAGTTCTGGAGCATCGTCATATAGCTCCTTAGTAACATAGATGTCATCCCATCCATCATTATTTACATCAGCAACAATAACCCCTGAAGACCATCCTCCACGGTCTTTGATTCCCGCTTTATTTGTTACTTCTTCAAACCTAAGCTCCCCCTGATTAACGTACAATTTGTCTCGTACTTGATTTCCAGCAAAATACAAATCGGGTAATCCATCATGATTAAAATCTCCAATACCTACTCCACCACCTCCATAAAAGTTGGAATAAATGAGAATGTTGGCTTCTTTTTTATCTTGTATTTTATTGTTGAAGTCTACCCGTGTGTGAGAAACGGGCATCAGTTTGAATAGGGAACTTTGCCCCAAAGAAAGTAGTGGTAGCAAACATATACATGCCGATACAATCGATCGGATACTGGTAGTTAAATTCATATCGGTGTAGATTTTTCGCAAGGTTGATCGAAATATTGATCCTAAAGAAAAAGCTTCCATCAACACTTTTGTGTTACTCGTGATTGTGATATTCATTCAAGCCTTTATCTTTAGGTAAGTTACGAATTTATTTGTATTTCATAAAGTTGGTTACCATTGGAGGTAGCTACGGTTGCAGACGTATGAGCCTCATTGGCGCTTGATTTAAGGCTGTAAGTATAAAATTATTACCATTTGGGGTATTAACAAATGACATATGTTTAACATCATAAGGAAGGTATAATCCACTTTCATCTGGGTTCATTGTCCTAAAGCCCTTATTGTGATCATTGATCAAAACTATACCTACGCCTGCATCGTTTCGAGGGGTTTCAACCTCTGAAGCATATAAATTACCTGCAGTTATTATATCATCCCAGCCATCCTGATTGACATCTGTTACCAGCAAGCTGAATATTGCAGAAAACTGTGCTTCAACGGGAAGGATATGAATCTTAAAAGTTCCATCACCGAGATTTTCCGTATAAAAAGACCTGAATTCAGTCGCTTTGTAATGTAGTGCTGTATCAAGAGAAGCCTCTCCGTAAATATCACCTAGATCAGCTTTGGCGAATAAATCGTAGGTAGGAAACTTTTCTGAAATAAAGGGCATTTGTTCCGAAGAGCACTGTTTTCCCCTTAGGGGATATAAGGTTCCTTCTTCGTAATAGCTGAGCACGATATCAAGGCTCCCATTTTTATCAAAATCATTCAAATGTATCTGAAAGGGAGATGCATAAGAGGCTTTGTATTTGTAATTGGTTCCCAGATTCCCCAATACGTAATCGCTATCTCCATCTTTGTCAAAATCTCCTTCTGCTAAGCTAAATCCCCAACCAACGGCGTTGTCTAGCACATCAGACTTTATCCTGACAAAGGTTCCCTTTTTATTTTGGAATATTGTTAGCGGCATCCATTCGCCTGAGAGAATCAGATCCGGGTCTCCGTCAGCGTCATAGTCCGACCAAATAGCGTCTGTAACCATTCCAAGGTTTAGAAGTCCGGGAGCGACCTTGCTGGTTATGTCGCTAAAGATGCCTCTGTCGTTCATGAGGATTTGACTATTGGCTAATGATGGATACGCCCTTGGTACCATCCGTCCCCCAACAAAAAGATCCAGGTCTCCATCCTGATCAAAATCACAAGGTTTTACTACCGAACCGCTTTCAAGCATCTCTGGCAGGGCAGATTCATTTAGGATAAAGCTGCCGATGCCATTGTTGATATACAGACGGTCTTGAAACAACCGACTATATGCTGGATATTCATTCCCTCCACTCGCGACATATAGGTCCAGGTCTCCATCCTGATCGGCATCAAAAAAACTCGCTCCTACGTCTTCTGCCGCAATGTGTTTAGCAAATGACGGTTGAGGAATAAGTTGAAATTTTCCAGAAGGTTGTTGTGTATATATTTGTCCTGGATATCCGACAGAACCACCGAGAAAGAAATCAGTTAATCCATCGCCATTAATATCTCCAGTTGCTAATGCTGGACCCCATTGAGACATTTTATGAGGAAGCAACACTTCAAACTCAAAATCATCAAAAGTATTCTCTTGATGTATGACTTCCAGACTAAACTTTTTTGTAACATCCTCAAAGAGAGGAGGTGGTATGGAGGCTTTTACATGCGATGGTACGCTATTGTCATGAGAAATTTCAATCATTTGATTAACTGTGAGAGCTTCTAATACATTTTCTTTGCCATCCAGCCAATTTACCCTAAGTTCATCTATGGTTTGTTGCTTACCTACCCCAATATGTAGTATTGGATCTACAGAAGATTGAAATCCTCGAGTAAGATACTGTTCGATATACTGGGTATCCCTCCGGGTAATGATTCGAAGCTTTGCCCCGATTCCCAATAGATTATGCTCAGGCCCCTTGAGTTTAACTTTGAGATAATTGTTTCCCGTAAGCTGACGAGAGGAATTTTCATAAATAAAGGCCTCCTGGTCAATATTATTAATCGCGATATCCAGATCTCCATCATTATCCAGGTCTCCATAGGCCGCACCATTTGAAAAGGCGGGTAAATCGAATCCCCATTTCTGATTCATCTTGTCAAAAGTGTAATCCCCATTATTTTTGAAGATATAGTTTTCAATTTTTGTTACAGGAGCTGCTTCCAGCAATGTACGGAAGAGCTCTGTATTGGTGATTTTCCCTGCCTGGAATGCTTTGATTTTTTTCTTTTCCAATGCAAGATAATCTTTGTTGGAGATATCTTTTTTATATCCATTTGTAACAATCAGGTCTTTAAATCCATCCTGATCCAGATCAACAAATAGTGGAGCCCAACTCCAGTCTGTATTGGAAACACCCGCCAACTTGGAAATATTGCTGAAATGCATATTCCCTCTATTGAGTTGGAGATTATTATGCATGTATTGATAGTGAAATCCATCCTCCACGGCGTAATAGAACTTGGTTCGGTCCATAGGGCGCATGGTGGTCTTTTGTCGATAATTGTCTTCTGCTACCATATCCACCGAGATAATATCCATCCATCCGTCATTATTGAAATCGGCAATATCTGTTCCCATAGAAAATTGAGAGATTTGTGGGAAGGCGGATTTGATCACATCTGTGAATGTACCATCTCCATTATTCAGGTAGCAATAATCATGTTCCAAAAAATCGTTTGCGATATAAATATCAGGATAATCATCCTGGTTCAGATCGCTAATTGAAACGCCTAATCCATACCCAAGGGGATTAGTATGAAGTCCGGAGGTGACACTCACGTCCACATATTTTCCATTCTCATTTTCATACAGCTTATCACCTACATCCGGATCATAGTTATTTCTCACTTCTGAAGGTTTAAAATCATGGATGGGGAGGATGTTGTGGTTGAGGATGTATAAATCGAGGTCTCCGTCAAGGTCATAATCCAAAAAAGCTGCTTGAGTAGTATACCCTGTATTATCAATCCCATATTCTGCAGCTCTTTCTGTAAAGGTTCCATCGTGATTATTTATATATAATTGGTTAGCACGAAATTCTCTGGGTACATTACCTGAAAGACAAACATAAATATCCATCCAGCCATCATGATTTATATCAACCATAGTAACCCCCGTATTCCAGCCTCTTGATCCACCTACGCCCGCTTTATCAGTAATATCTTCAAATGCCCAGTCCCCCTTGTTGAGGTATAATCGATTGGAGGCCAGGTTACCTGTGAAATAGATATCTGATAATCCATCGTTGTTAACGTCCCCTATTGCCACCCCTCCTCCATTGTGAAAGTATTCATAGGTGAGAATATTGATTTGTTCATTTTCAATAATGGGATTACTAAATGTAATCCCTGTTCTATCTGGAGAGAGTAAGGTAAATAGCTTTTCTTGTCCGATAGAGAGGGTTCCGAAGTGGAAAACCGATAAGTAGAAATGCCAAATTATTAACCAACGCATATTTCTTGTCTAAACTCTTTAGCTAATTTAATAAGTGTTTGTGAGGATCAAATAGAATTGTTGAATAGATATTGTGTTCGTACGAATTCATTTGGAAATTCTATTGACAAAATAGAGGGGATCAACAGTCAGCTACTACAAAATACCCTTGAAAGTATGCTTATGATTAGTAAAAAAGGGATAAAGTTTATGAGTTCTAAAAGTTGGCTAGGCATTTTTAAACACAATTAAAAGCCAGAAAGAGGAAGTCTACTTTTGAGACTTCCTCTTTAAATCAACATTTTTTATTCTTATAAAAGAGCATCGTCTCTCATAGATATCTTTTTACTGATCTGACCATACTTTGGAAAGATAGCTATCACCTTGTGAGAGTCCCGCTACAGCGGCGTTATAATTTGCTTCATTAAGAACCACTTCATTTTCACTGTATTTGAAACGGCGAGGAATTAATCCCCCTGTTTCGCCAGGGTTAGATCCTGGATTCAGTTGTGGGAATCCCGTGCGTCGCCAATCAATATAGGCATCAAACTCCTGATCCATGAAATTTTGGATATAGTTCTGAGTGATCACTTTTTCGATCTGCTCTTCGGTTGAACCTGTCAGGGTACCGTTTTCTGCGATGTATGCATCAATCTGGGCTTCAGTTACTCCGGCATCAGAGAAAGGGGGTACAGACATCGCTGCACGAATCCCTTCTTCAAAGAATTGCTGTGCATTGCCGCTTGCATATCCTTTCAAGACTGCTTCCGCTTTATTGAAACTCACACTCGCAAAAGTCATACGATTGATGCCTTTGTTGTAGTTTGTAGCCTGACCACTGAACCAGTTTGAATTAGCATTTGAATAGTTGTCCAGATTAGCATTGACATCTGCATATATGGCATCATCCGGTGCAGCAGGAATACCACGATATTCAGTTGTTCCTGCATCCAGTGATCTTTGCGTAGGCGTTGCAATGATGGGTAAACGAGGGTCATTGGTCTCGATCAACAGATCGACAAAAAACTCTCCCAGGAACGGGCGGTCAGATGTTGCCAGATTATCTAGCCCCCACATAGGATGTCTAAAAGCTGGTCCACCATTATCAGTGGGAAGTACAGCATTGTCATCGGTACTTTCCAGGAGTGGGCCTTGCATTGCCAATGCTGCTTTTTGGCTAGCCAATCCTGCATCGCCATTTTCAATTCCCAGTGCCATTCTGAGCATCAAGGAATTTCCGTATTTTACCCACTGTTGAGGTTCTCCACCGTAGAAAACGTCTGCACCACCGAAGGCAGCTATTGAAGAACCTCTGAGGGTATTAATCGCCGCTTCCAATCGATTGAACAGATCAGCAATAATTACTTCTTGAGCATCATATACAGGCGAGGTAGCTTCCTCAGGCTGAAGTGCCTGGGAATAAGGGATGTCTCCTACCATTTGAGTTAGGTAATACCATAGTTCAACGGATAATATTTCGATCTCAGCTTTCTTTACATTGCTGAATTCCCCTGGATCCTCTTGTGCGTCTACTTCCTCAATGGCCTTTTTTAAGTCAGAAAGTAGCAAATACTTATCATTCCAAAATCCTGCATAGTCTTGACCTCTGTCCTGATAATGAGCCATAGAAAAGCCACTATTTTGATTACCATTGTGCTGCACCCAGTTTCCAAGCATCAAAATACTAAATACCCAATAGCCTCCCTGGTGGGCGTTCCATTGAGCATTCGTAAACAAGAAATCTCCAGGAACTTGTGGGGGACTAGTAGGATTGGTGTTGATTTCTTCAAAATCGTCTGTACATGAAAACAGGATAAAAGCAGAAATCAGAAATGTATATAATAATTGTTGAAACTTCATTGATAAAATTCGTTAAATTTCTTCTGGAAATAGGATTAAAAAGTGATGGTTAAATCTGCTCCAAATGTTCTGGCTATCGGGAATGACATGCTCTCCATTCCAATTACAGTACCTCTGTTTGTATTGCGATTGAAGATGTAAGCATCAGGGGCAAAGCCTGGGGTATTCTTCTGCAGGTATCCAAGATTTCTCCCTAAAAAAGCAAGGCGTAAGGCTTTAAAAGGAGTCAACCCAACAATAGATTGCGGAAACTGGTATCCCAGTGTTACTTCCCTAACAGCTACATAGCTTCCATCATATACAAATTCCTCAGTTACTGCTGTTGTAGATCCAGGAGCTGCATTTAACCAGTAATCCTGTGCAGTGATAGCACGCGTATTTCTTTCTCCGGTAGATACCCATACTCCGGTTGCATCCTGTTGAGCAACAAATCCATCTACTACTAGCCCTCCTTCACGATTCGCCGCAGTCCATTCACCTGTACCATACAGTGTCATATACATGTTTGACTGAGAGTAAATGTCAAACCCCTGAGCTATATCCAGGAATACTCCTAAGCTAATCCCTTTGTAATTGAAGTTTGTTCTAAATCCTCCCATCCAGTCAGGCACTGCATTTCCTACTTTCTTCCTTCCTGCAGTGATAATAGGAAGACCGGTATCAGAGTTAATCAATAGATTCCCCGCGTCATCTCTTTCATAAAATCTCCTTGAATAGATATTTCCGAATTGATCTCCGACGTCAACAAATGCATCTACATTACGGTCTCCAGAGCCTGTACGGAATCTGTCAATATCTTCTGTAAGCGCTACGATTTCAGATTGATTGGAAGAGACGTTGAAAGAAAGATCCCAACTAAAATCAGGAGTTTGGATAGGAGTACCTCTTAATAATAGCTCAAATCCTGTATTGGTAACTTCTCCTGCATTGATCTGGCGGTTGGTAAAACCAGTAGCTGTTGATACTCCTGCATTCAGAATCTGATTCTCAGTTGATGCATCATAGAATGTAAAATCCAGTCCTAAGCGGTTTTGGAACATAACTAATTCCAAACCAACTTCTAAAGATGTTGTCAACTCATTTTGAAGATCAAAAAAGGGTTGCCTGTTCTGGAAGCTTGCCAGAGTCTGTCCTTGGTAGGTATTGCCACCCAGATTGTATACCCCGGTAGTTTGATAGGGATTTCCAGAATTACCAGCCTCCGCCCATGAACCACGAATCTTAACCAGATCAAACATTTCGGGCAATTCAACTGCATCAGATAAAATGAATCCTAAGCTAGCTGAAGAATAGATGAAAGACCAGTTATCAGGTGATAAGGTAGAACTCCAGTCATTACGTGTAGTAACATCCAGGAATAACCATTCGTCCCAGCTTAGTTGACTAAATCCATATAAAGAGTGAATTTGAGAGTTTGAGAATCCAAATATTCTACCCACATTTTTGGTGTTATTTACCACATAAAGATTAGGAGTAGAAAAATCACTACCTGTAGCTCCTACAATACGAGTCCAGAATTCCTGGAAATTACCTCCAAAGCTCAACGAAACTGCAAATTTATCAGTTACCTTCAGCTGACTGGCAGAAAGCAAAAAGTCTGCGTTTGTTTCGCGAATCTGCTGTGTACGATTAGATACATTACCTATATTTCTTGCTACACGAGTTCCCTGATCCTCATATTCATACCTTTGGTCTGTATAGGCATCGTGGGCAATTTTTGCAGAAAGTGATAACCAATCTGTGAAATCATAGGTCAATTTGGCAAATCCGATCACCCGGTTACGGTCATCTTCATTACGGGTTCTGTTTACAGACCAATAAGGATTACCTGTAAAGGTACCGTTTGACCAATGTCTTTCTTTTCCAACCTGAAGTAAGTCATTACTATATCCTACGATTTTGCCTAAATCATCGGGTCCGATGGCAAATTTTTCAAGACTTTGAATAGGCACATCTCTGGGAATATATCGTAGTGCGTACATAACGTTTTGTTGCTCATCTGCAAGATTCGGGCGATTGACAGACTCCTGGTAGATATAATTGATTTTTACATCAGCAGAAAGACGTTTTGTAAGCTGAGCACCTACTCGCAGGTTTGCGCTATACCTCTCCAACTCATTGGTGGGAAGCATGCCATCCAGTTTTGTATATCCACCCGTAAAGCTATAATTGATGCGTTCGCTAGATCCAGAAAGATTGATCGAGTTATTCCAGTTAATCTCTTCTTCCAGAAAGTCTTTTGCATTGTCTGGTTGAGGACTAAATGTGCGTAGATCTCCAAATACATCATAATATTGTTGGCCTTCCATACGAGGGCCCCATGAGGGGGGTCCTTCAGGAGATCCTCCTGTAGGGGTTGGAAATCCCTGAGGGATGCCTGTTACGCTTCCGTCATTGGCCAAGATCTCCCCATCTGCAGTTCTTACGTGGGTAAACTGGCCATTTAATCCCTGGCCATATTCGTTCTGGAATTCTGGCAACACTGAGGGCAATGCGTTACCATAAGTAACTCCAGAATTTAACGTAACCTGCATCTTTCCAACACCTTTACCTGTTTTAGTAGTAATAATGATTACCCCATTTGCTCCACGTTGACCGTAGAGTGCAGCGGCATTAGGCCCTTTTAGTACAGAAACAGATTCGATCTCATCTGGATTTAAGTTTGATAAAGCGTCGCCGTAATCACGACCTCCCCATGCACCAGCAGATCCGAGTACCGAATTATCAATGATTACACCATCAATTACATACAAAGGTTGGTTGTTTCCAGTAAGTGAATTGTTACCCCGAATAATAACACGTGTTGCTCCTGCTGGTCCTGAACCTCCTTGAGTAATATTAACTCCGGCTACACGACCTTGAAGTGCGTTGGCTACACTCAGCGTTTGTGCATCAGCTAGGGCTTCTCCGTCTACCTCGGTAACAGAATATCCCAATGATTTTTTTTCGCGTTCGATACCCAAAGCCGTAATAACAATTTCGTCAGTCGTTAGGTCTTGTTGTGCGAGTATTACATCGATCGTTGACCGGTTTCCAACAACAATCTCTTGTCTTTGAAAACCCAAAAAGGAAAAAACGAGTACTGTATTATCTCCTAAAACAGACACAGAATACTTGCCAACTGCATCAGTTTGAGCTCCCTGGGTCGTACCCTGAATTACAACAGTTACACCTACCAGTGGATCTCCGTCACTGTTGGTAACAGTTCCTGATACTGTCCTCTGGGCAATAGCAAATACCCCGATGAACATGATAAGTGTAAGGAGGCTAATTTGCTTCCAGTTTAGAGATGTATACTTACATCTTGGAAGCGTAGTAGTTTGGTTCATAAATAAATAAATTTAGTTTGAATAATAATAGTTTTAGTGTAGGGCCGTAATTTCTCCTCTTCTGATTAATCTTGAGTTACGGATAAGAAAGTTAACAAGTGATTTTATTCTTAAATAATAATAGTGATTATCACGTTTGGTTAAGTATGTTCCTGAATGAGTATCAAATTGTTAAACCTAATACATTTTATATACGCCATAGAGATTGAATAATATTTAGGAATATCCCATATGATTTGATTCCTGACAACCATTAATAACTCATTTTACATGCCAATCTAATATAGGAATTTTTCCCTATGAAAATTATCTAAGACGAATAAAAAAGATTCATTCGAGACTTATATTGCGAGACTTATATCGACTTTTGGATGGTCAGCATGTGTTTAAACTTGATCTTTGTTTTTCAAAGATAATTAACTTGTTCCCAACTATGACATCCCGTAGCGACCTCCCTTTTGATGCAGCCTCAAAGTTAATAGGTGCTTTTTCTGGTTATGAACCATAACAGAGCAACTTACCAGCAACTAAGCTACTTTGACCATGAAGAAAGATCATAACAACCTTCCCTCAGGGAGGCTCTCAAAAGGCCTCAACAATAAAATTTGCTGAACATGTACGTTTTAACAGCCTACTATTTATACAATAAAATAAAATTTATATCTATATCCTATGCCGTGTTTAGATAAAGTTAAAAAAAAACTTTTAAGAACCCATCTGGTAGTTAACATCCAGGGAAAAACAACGTACTCATTTCTCGGTAGTTATGATACAAATTGGGAAAGAACTACGTAAATTACCACTCAATCTTAATTGAAAGACCTCTCTTAACTTAATGTAGATACATACTATATGTATCCACTTATATAAAGCACTCATGGACGCTGCCAGGGTATCTGGCCTCCATTCTGTATGTGTTGCATCAACAGTGCATTGAGTTCACGATATTTTTGCTGTTCAGCTTCGATGACATTATGCGCTTCAAGGGGATCTTCGGCGAGGTTATAGAGCTCGTAGGGTTCGTAAGGGCTGTTCTGTAAAAGTTTCCAGTCGCCCATTCTGACAGCATAAATACTCTGCCCTCCATAACGAGTCCCTCCCTCTCTACGGGTGAAAAACATAGGGCGTTCGTCGAGGGTAAATGTTTCGCTGAGAAGTTCTGGCAGAAAGCTTTGGCCTTCGATAGAATCCCGGGGACGTTCGCCAGCTACTTCCAGTAAGGTGGTATATAAATCCATCGAAAGCAATTGAGCCTCAGATCGTGATCCTTCAACGATCTTACCCGGCCAACTCATACAGGTAGGTACCTTAAGCCCACCTTCATACATACTTTGCTTACCATCTCTCAGAGGTCCATTGTTGGCTTTGCTGGGATTATGCCCTCCATTGTCGCTGGTAAATACAATGAGGGTATTTTCATACTGCCCGGAGGCTTTCAGTGCATCCACTACCTGGCCGATTCCAGCATCCATGTGTTCGATGAATGCTACCAACTCAGCTCTGGTGCTGTCTATTCCGGTTTCGCGCTCCACAACGCGGGTTACCCATTCCTCAGGAGGCTGGACGGGGAAATGGGGAGCATTGTAAGACAGATACAGGAAAAACGGACGATGGTCGTCTGCTTGGCTGTTGATATAATCCACGGACCACTGCGTAAACAGGTCTGTCGCATGTCCCTCCGGATCGATTTCCCGACCATTGAAGCGCATGTAGTTGATCCCATGCCTGCGATGTGTCCAATAGTCATCCATCATATCTCCCAGCCAACCATGAAA
This sequence comes from uncultured Bacteroidia bacterium, assembly GCA_964468435.1. Lineage (GTDB taxonomy): Bacteria > Bacteroidota > Bacteroidia > J057 > J057 > JBCCTX01. The sequence continues at coordinate 14,855 of CAYXVE010000016.1, forward strand.
GTAATCAAAGCCTCTTTCGACAGGTGTATTGGGGGATTCTAACCCCAAGTGCCATTTTCCGATAAGGGCCGTATGGTATCCCGCTCGTTTGAGTTCTTGAGGCAAAAGTGTGGCAGCAGGATCGAGATAGCCCCAGTTGTTGTCGGCATGAGTGCGGATCACCCCGGGAACGCCTACATAGTCCTGGTATCTGCCAGTAAGCAAAGCCGCTCTGGTCGGAGAACACACCGGGCAATTCGCATAAAAATTGTCAAAACGCATGCCAGCAGCGGCAATAGCGTCTATACTGGGCGTCCGGATATCTTCAGTACCATAATAAGATACATCGTGGTACCCCTGATCATCTGTTAGAATAAGCAGTATGTTGGGAAGGGATTCTTCCTGAGTCGTGATAGAGTGAGCCGGTTCTTTCTGGAGAAAAACTGTAATCAATAAAAGGATATGGATAATGATCTGATACATAAAGAATATTCATTAATAGGGTAATAAAGGAGAGGAAGTCTCAAAAGTCGACTTCCTCGCATACTTTTTAATGTTTTGCAAAAATACTCTGCTTATTGTTAAAGCCCATAAATACAGGCCCATTTTCCAGGGTATGTTAGAGCATAAGTTGAACAAAAGCCTGTCATGATGGACTTACGATACAGCCCTCGTCAAAATACCATGTAAGTATCCGGGGTGAATCTGGTGACATTCTATTCCCGTTCGGCAAGTTGATCCTTACCGGCCTTGAGATTTTGCTGATGTTCAGCCACAAATTCAGCGATTTGTTCCAACACTTCCGGATGTTTTTCTGCGATATCAAACTGTTCGGAGGGGTCCTCTTGAAGGTTATACAGGAGCGGTATCTCGTGATCTTCCCGTTCTCCAAATTGACCGTATTCTCCTTCTGTGATAAAATGTGCCTTATACTCCCCCAACCGGGCAGCATATAGTTCTGGTCCCCGGTAAAAAAGTACGCCCTGTCGTGGACTTACTTTTCCTTCAAATAGTGTAGGACTTAAGTTTATCCCATCAATGATGCGATCACTGGGAATGGGAACCTCCGCCAGGGTGCTGACTGTAGTAAACAGATCCATGGTAGATCCCAACTCCCGAATCACTGCGGGCTTAATATTGCCTGGAGACCAGAAGATGCCTGGTTCGCGCATCCCTCCGTCCCAGGTAGTGCCCTTGCCAGCCCTTAACAATCCTGCGCTTCCTCCATGCGTTTTGAAAGGTAGCCAGGGTCCATTGTCAGAAGTAAATATCACAAGGGTATTGTCTGCCAGGCCTTCTTTTTCCAACGCCCTTCTGATTTTACCTACCCCATCATCAATCTCTGCCAGGACATCCCCGTATAATCCTCTTGACGTTTTTCCTTCAAAATCATCAGAAACAAACAAAGGTATATGGGGTAAACTGTGTGCCAGGTAGATGAAAAAAGGCTCATCAGCATGTTTTTCAATAAATTCGACGGTCTCATCAGCATAGCGCCTGGTAATGGTATGCTGGTTAGCAGGTCGTTCTAATTCTTCAGTATTTCTCAATAGAGGTACATTAAAATCTGCTACCAGGATAGAATCGGGATTATCCATGATTTGCCGGTACCGCTTTTTCCCGACAAAGTCCATATCGTTGGAGTAGGGAATGCCAAAGTAATAGTCAAAGCCATTATTGGTCGGAAGGTACTGCTCGTGATGACCCAGATGCCACTTTCCAATGCAAGCCGTGGCATAACCCATTTCTTTGAGCTGCTCTGCCAGGGTAATTTCCGATGGAGGGAGTCCATGGACGGAGTTAGGAAACAGCACCCTGCTCTTGTTGCTACACATACCGCTTCTCACGGGAAGCCGTCCTGTCATTAACGCTGCTCTACTGGGGGTACACACACTGGAAGCAGCATAGAAGTTGGTCCAGCGTTGGCCTTCCCGGGCCATCTGGTCCAGGTTGGGGGTTTCCATCGTTGGATGTCCATAGCAGCCCAGATCACCATAGCCTAAGTCATCAGCAAAAATGATGATGAAATTCATTTTCTCAGAAGAGGGCTGTGCCATAAGCCCCACGGTATTACTAAGGATACAGCATGCCAGTAATAAAAAACTGCGAGTAGTCATAGATTATCTTTTATATCAATTTACACAAAAAACCATACTTATGTCTAATATCCTTCGTTTTGAGTAAGTTGTGGATTAGCGTCGAGGTCTACCTGCGGAATCGCAAACCTAACTCGGAAGGGCTGAGCATTCTTTCCTCGTTCCTGTGCTTTAGAAATGAATACTCCTTGACGAATCTGATCTTCACGTGCTTTTCCTTCCATGAAAAATTCCCAGCCTCTCTCCTTTAGAATATGTTCTCTCAAAGAAGATTGGTCAAAGTCTCCCAACGTGAGAGGCGAAACTCCAGCACGCTCCCGAACCTGATTGATGAGGTCTATTGATTCCTGATTAGGGCCATTTAATTCATTGAGGGCTTCTGCCCGTGATAATAAAATATCTGCGTAGCGTATCACAGGCACATCATTTCCTGTGGAAGGACCGGCAGAGTTGGGATCAAATTCATATTTGAAAGGGAGTGATATGTCATTACCTAATAGTTGGACAGGTTCGCCTGCCTTGTTGACATATTCGGTCTCAATAAGCTCTATCCGGGTATCTCCTACTTCAAAGGAATTGACAAAGTCATCGAAGAGATAGGTACGTGCCGCGAATACTGCTTGAGTCGAGAGCGGTAGGGGGTAATCCGTAGGAAATATCAATGCATTAATATTCTGACCAGATTCAGGAGCTGTAAAAGGTAATATCCATAGCATTTCCTCATTTCCTTCGTTGGCAAGGCTAAATACTTCTATAAAAGTAGGGACAAGGCCGTACACATTGAGGTTCATAATTTCCTGAGCCACGTCAGCTGCCTGCTGCCATTGTCTGGTATTGAGGTAGTGCTTACATAATACACCTAACGCTGCTCCCTTAGTTGCTCTTCCATATTCTTGCTGGGGCAATGGCAGATTATCAGCAGCGGTTTTCAATTCCTGTTCAATAAAACTTAACATTTGTTGCTCTGATGCTCTGGGAATAAGTAAAGAATCGGTAGCAGAACTGGTATAAATGGGAACAGGTCCAAATAGATTATACAATGAAGCATAGCTCCATGCCCGAAGAAATCGAGCTTCGGCAGCTACGGTAGTCCTAAATTCACTTCTGAAGTTGTCATTATTAATATTGTCCAGCACAATATTGGCATCCCGGATGCCTTGAAAGGCCTCAGTCCATATACCAAGTACATAACGGTGGTTGCTGTCCCAGGCAAAGTCCGTCAATGCGGTGAACCAAACCTCGATACTTCCCCCTCTATTCCACACTTCACCCGAAGTCATTCCAGAAAGGTAATGATAAGCCACATAGGCATCGAATGCTTTAAACTGGGCATTAGAATAAGCAGAGTTCAACAGCGATCTCATACCGCTTTCAGTCGTTAAAAATGACCCGGGAGTAAGTTCTGAAAATACTTCCTCCTCTAATTTGTCTTCACAGCTCAACAGGCCGCCCAACAAAATGATGGTAAAGAAATATTTGATATAATTTTTCATGGTAATAACGATTTGTAGTAAGTAGTATTATAGTCCAATAGTAGCACCAAATAACCAGGTTCTTGCCAGCGGATAACTGCTGTAATCCACTCTCACATTGCTTCTTCCGAAGGAATTAGCTTCGGGATCAAAGCCTGTATAGTCAGTAATGGTAAAGATGTTTTGCCCCGTAACATATACTGTTGCAGTGCGAAGGTATTTGATACCTGCCAAGGGAACATTGTAGCTTATTCTGGCATTCCTAAGTCGTAAATATGAAGCGTCTTGTAAGACTAATGAAGTTACTTTGCCACCCTCATAGGCAAAGGGATTTACACCTGAAGGCCACCGTGTATCTGTATTTTGAGGAGTCCACCGGTCTAAGACCTGATTTGCCAGTCTGTTTCTGCGGAAATTGGCAGGAAACATACTTTCGATCACGTTGATGTTGAGCAGGTCGCCTCCTTGCTGTCCCTGAAAAAAGATATCTAACTGAAAATCTTTGAAAGTAAAGCTATTTTGAATGCCATAAGTGAAGTCTGGGAATGGATCTCCCAGCAATACCTGGTCAGCAGGAGTTATCGTATTGTCTCCATTTACATCTCTAAAGATAGGATATCCAGGTTGGGAGTTGGGTTGAGGAGATGATTCTATGTTATCACCTTCCTGAAATATACCGGTAACCTCATATCCAAAATAGGAAGCCAGAGGTTCTCCTTCTCTAATGATAGAAGTATTGCCCACATCCTGAATATTTCCTGTAACAATATCACCTACTGGTCCAAGGTCTGTTACTTCATTTCGAATTGCTGAGAAATTTAAGGAAGTACTCCATGTAAAGGATGGAGTAACAATGTTTGTGGTATTAAGCAGAAATTCGAAGCCCTTGTTTTCCATTTCTCCAATATTGGAAAGTATAGAGTTGTATCCTGTTGTACGAGGGAGCGGAAGGTTAATGAGCATGTCGCTCGTGGTCTTGATAAAGTAGTCCAATGTAGTACTCACTCTTCCATTTAGGATACTGGCATCAATGCCTATATTTAATTGTTCAGTTGTTTCCCACTTTAAATCAGGATTTGCAATGCGAGTGGGGTCAGCGCTGGATACCGCTTGATCATTGAATACTGCAGTAGGCCCTGTACCAAAAGTCAGCAGCGAAGCATAATTACCAATTTCCTGGTTTCCAGTTTGTCCCCAACTTCCACGTAACTTTAATTCATCAAAAAAATCGGGTATGAATTCCTCTTCTGCTAATTTCCATCCTACAGCTACTGCGGGGAAATATCCGAACTTGTAGTTCTCCCCAAATCGAGAGGATCCATCTGCACGCATGGAGAAAGTCAGAAGGTATCTGTCTTTGAGATTGTAATTGATCCTACCCAAATAAGACAGTAAGCTATTTTCTTCCTGGTTACTGTTGAGATTATCATTACCAGTATCTCCTAAAGATAGGTTGTCTGTACCCAGAACATCTGAAGGAAAGTTACTGATGTTGCCATTAAATGCTTTACTGACAAAGTTTTGATAAGTTACCCCACCCAGCACAACGAAATCGTGTATTTGATTAAAGGTTTTGCTATATGTCATAGAGTATTCCAACAGCACATTAGAGCGCTCCAATGTGGCGATGTTCGCAATTCCATTGGCAGCTCCTCCACGAATGGTTTTGGTAGAATTATAGATATCCCTGCGGGAGATCTGGCGATCTGAGCCAAAATTCAATTTTCCACTCAATTCTGGGGTGAAATTATATTCGATAAATAGATTTCCCAATGTTCTATTTGTCTCATTCTCGCTGGAAACGCCCTCTGCTACACTCAATGGATTGTTGATCGTCAAATTGGGAGATTGAGTAAAATTACCTTCATCATCAAAAATGGGTTCTGTAGGATCATACAATAAAGACGTGTAGATGGGACCAGCCACTTCATTGATGTTTAGTCCATCTACATTATTCTCATCCTTGATCAAACTGGTATTGATATTCACTCCGATCTTGGCTTTGTCGCCGATGCTTCGTTCGAGGTTTACTCTTCCGATGTATTTTTCAATTCCAGAGTTGATGATGATTCCTTCTTGATCAAAATAGTTCAGTGAAACAAAGAAGTTCGTATTTTCATCACCTCCTGAAGCAGAGAGGTTATGGTTAAAGATGGGGGCTTCTCGATAGATTTGATCTTGCCAGTCGGTTCCTGCTCCGATTGCTTTTATGTCAGCATCTGTAAATACAGGACCATCGCCTCGATCGATGGAAATGCCGTTAATACCATTTATATACTCTTCAGTGTTCATGATATCCATTTTTTCATATACAGACTGCGTTCCACCATAGAAATCGTAGGTAATGTTAATACCTCCTCTGCTACCTTTTTTGGTGGTAACGAGAATTACCCCATTTGCACCTCTAGAACCATAGATAGCAGTGGCAGAGGCGTCTTTCAGAATCTCTATAGATTCAATATCACTGGGGTTTAATGCATTCAGGGGATTTCGAGGATTTTGATTGTTGCCTGTTTGAGCGACACCACCACCCGGGAGCAGGGTACTATTATCGATAGGAAATCCATCGATTACGTACAGGGGTTCATTTCCTGCATTGATAGAGCTTGCTCCACGTATCCGTATTGACAGTCCGCCTCCAGGTTCTGAGCTGGTCTGATTGATTTGAACCCCTGCTATTTTTCCTATCATCAGTTGGTCAATAGATGAATTGGCACCAGGATTGAAGTCATCTTCACTTAGCGAGGATACAGCCCCAGTGACATCGCTTTTTTCAACTGACCCATACCCAATGACTACTACCTCTGATAAAGAGGTAATATCTGGTACAAGTTGTATGTCTATCTGGCTTCTCCCCTCAATCAAGACCTCCTGTGCGACGTAACCAATAGAAGAAAATCGCAGGGTTGTGACATTGTCATCAAGTGTAATGGTATATTTTCCGTCGGAATCGGTTACGGTACCCTTGGTCGTTCCAATAGCTAGTACAGTGGCACCTGGAACTCCCTCACCTGTTTCTTCATTCGTTACCGTACCACTAATCGTCTGTTCTGGAGACACACTGCGTATATATTCTGTTGCAAGAATTGGGGTAATAGAAGGAGATGAGTCAACATGCAAAGTAGCGGTTTGACTGCTCAAGTGCCGCCTCTTCCCAAGTGCTTTCTGATCAGTTTGTTCGTTTTGCTGTATAATAAAAACATTCTTATCGAGTTGCTTAAATTGTAGTCCCAAAGATGTTAGGAGTAGCTTTAGTTTTAATTCTAAGCTCAATCGTTCATCTTTTGGTGGGATAACGCGTTCACTGCCAATCTTGTGGCTGTTGAAAATAATGCTCACCTGATAGGTTTCTTCGTACGATAGTAACAACGATTTCAGCGTCGTCTGTGCTCTCATTTGAGGGAGTGATGAGACCATGTTCTCTGAATTGGCACTAGTCAGGTGTTGACAGAAGCTAGCGATACTGCCCAAGAGCAGAATTGTTAGCAGTAGTTTTTTCTTTCGCAGTAGTGTAGTATTCATAGTACTTCTTATTTAGGTTGATGCACCGCCTCGAAGGCGGTAATTATATTTATGGTACATCTATTATAGTCAGCGTTTCGCGAGTTACTGAAATGTCAAGATTCATGGATTCTGATAATACCTCTATTAGCAGAGATAGATCGTGTAGGGGAAGTGTCCCGGTAAGGGCTTTGTTGTGTACGTCTGTATGATCAAATCTTACTTTTTTGCCAAAAGTGTGCTCGATTAGCAATGCTATCTCATCCAGCGGAGTATCCATACACAAGAGTTGATCGTCTTTCCAGGAAGAATAAAGCTCAGGGTTAACTTGTTTTTTGACAGGATAAGGATCATGAGCTTTTATTTCAACCTGTTCTCCTGGACTCATCTGAATGGGTTCACTATCAGCGCTAGTAAGTTTTATTTTTCCTGTGTTGAGTACCACCTGAGTCCTTTCCTTCCATTCTTGAACATTGAAAGATGTACCCAATACTTCTATGGTTAGTCGATCAGTTAGTACTTCAAAAGGATGAGATTTTTCTCCGGAAGTCATTTTTACTACCTCAAAAAAGGCTTCCCCCTTAAGATATACTTTTCGTTCGTCAAGAAAATCTTCATATATTTTGAGAGTAGAGTTTGCGTTCAGGGTTACCTCTGAGCTATCAGGAAGGATGAGTTGTTGTTTTTCACCAAAGACAGTTTGATAGATAATAGGTTCTGGCTTACTGTTGTTTAACTCATAAATGATGACAAGGGCAAACAAAATAGCCAAAGAAGCGACTGCCAGAGCCAGCTGAAATCGATGTATCAAGGCTACAACTTTATTTTTGGTTGGATTTGGATAAAGTTGCTTATGAATTCGCTGCAGAATAGCATCATAGTCGGGTTGATCAATATATTTAGAATTGGCAGGCTGAATCCATGTATGAATATTACTTTCCAGTAACTGTTTAAGGTGTTCTTGACCTGGTTCTGATTTTAAATAAGATAACACTTGATCGAGTTCTTCCTCTGTACAGGTATTATCCAGGTACTTTAGTAGTAAATGATGCATACAAGTCGCGTTTTATACTAGTACACATCCGGACAGCTTTTTGATTATTTACATTTGAACATTCAAGAATAGAAGATTATTTACACAACATGAAAATAAGAATTAATGGGGCAATGTGATTATCAAGAAGATATTTTTTGAGGAATTTTTTAGCTTGACAGACCTGTGAACGTACAGTATGTTCGGAGATATTGAGCATCACGGATATTTCCTGATAAGAATAACCCTCCAGGAGATTAAGCTGAATGATAGCTTTTCGTTTTTCAGACAGATGGGTAATTCCTTGCAGTAGTATTCGCTTGGATTCATTGTATTTGATAGTCTCTTCTGTTTCCCAAGAAATGGTAGCTTGATCAGGCTGATACCGATAAGCTATTCGAATCCTATTTTGTTCTGCCCGGATCGTATTGAGGATATGATGTTTCAAACAGGTAAATAAAAAACCTCTAAGAGAAAGGTTTTCATTCAAATCGGCTCTTGTATTCCATAATTTGATGAATACTTCCTGAAGGGCATCTTCTGCTAGTGAAGAGTCCTTAAGGTAAGAAATAGCTAATTGAAACATAGAATCTTTATATCTATGGTACACACATTCAAATGCTCCATAATATCCAGATTTGAGAGCAGCTATTAATGCGGTATTATCAGTATAGACAGGCATAGTGTGCTCATAAATATTAAGAGATCAGTGAAGTATTAGGTGATTATATTAGCTGCTAATGTAAGTTTTAGTTACCCCCTTATAACTAATTTATAAAAATCCTGCTTTAATTTCAAGGTAAATATTAATTTGGAATATGTTTGGATCATTATCGCTCAAGTCTTGCCAAAATTATCCGGATGAATATTAGTTGAAAAAAAGTTACAGAAGATTCAGCTAATTTCTCATAATCCCTTGATAATCTGCGATAAAAGTTAGTCCAGGCAAAGGATATTTCTACTTGCAATCGACCCTTCTGAGGGATATATCCCTTCTCTGAGTTGGATTTCTTTGCGACCTCGACCTCAATATTGAACCATTGATCCACCTCTTTGAAATGCTTAGCATAGTGCTGGTCTGCACAAATGAGCGTTAGACGACGCTGTTTTCCATAGGTTTGAGCGAGTAATTCAAAGCTCCCTATAAAGTCTGCGGTATTAGCAGAAGAAACATGTATAGCTAAAGGAAGTCCATTAGCATCAACTAGCATATGCCGTTTTTCTTCCATTGACTTTTTTGCCTCCATCTGTGCCTTTGTCCTCATTTACAAAGGCTACTACTTTGACACTCTGGTTATCAATAGCACCTGCTGGGGCTTGAGTTTCTCTACCTTGTATCATTTGTTCTCATTTTATTCACTCATAATCAAGCCTAAGGTACCTCGCTTTTTCCAGATTTTATCTTAGTAGTATACACTCTGCCAATACGGATACTTACTTTCCATATTCCGCCATTGGCTTCCAGTTCGTTTGAGCCAAAACATGGCATTTAAGATCGTACGTAGATCATGTTTGCAGGGATGGCGATGATTCAAATACTTTTCGATAGTTTCCCATTGGGAATCACTCATTTCTGTAAACTTTATTTGCATACTTGAAAATTTGTTTATTTTCAAGTATGTCGGTGAATTCCCATTTTTCCAATGCTGAACAAGTTCAGGTTCCAAACATGTTCTAAATGAAATAGTACAATAAATCTGAGCTATCTGCCAGTAAGCAAAGCCGCTCTGGTCGGAGAACACACCGGGCAATTCGCATAAAAATTGTCAAAACGCATGCCAGCAGCGGCAATAGCGTCTATACTGGGCGTCCGGATATCTTCAGTACCATAATAAGATACATCGTGGTACCCCTGATCATCTGTTAGAATAAGCAGTATGTTGGGAAGGGATTCTTCCTGAGTCGTGATAGAGTGAGCCGGTTCTTTCTGGAGAAAAACTGTAATCAATAAAAGGATATGGATAATGATCTGATACATAAAGAATATTCATTAATAGGGTAATAAAGGAGAGGAAGTCTCAAAAGTCGACTTCCTCGCATACTTTTTAATGTTTTGCAAAAATACTCTGCTTATTGTTAAAGCCCATAAATACAGGCCCATTTTCCAGGGTATGTTAGAGCATAAGTTGAACAAAAGCCTGTCATGATGGACTTACGATACAGCCCTCGTCAAAATACCATGTAAGTATCCGGGGTGAATCTGGTGACATTCTATTCCCGTTCGGCAAGTTGATCCTTACCGGCCTTGAGATTTTGCTGATGTTCAGCCACAAATTCAGCGATTTGTTCCAACACTTCCGGATGTTTTTCTGCGATATCAAACTGTTCGGAGGGGTCCTCTTGAAGGTTATACAGGAGCGGTATCTCGTGATCTTCCCGTTCTCCAAATTGACCGTATTCTCCTTCTGTGATAAAATGTGCCTTATACTCCCCCAACCGGGCAGCATATAGTTCTGGTCCCCGGTAAAAAAGTACGCCCTGTCGTGGACTTACTTTTCCTTCAAATAGTGTAGGACTTAAGTTTATCCCATCAATGATGCGATCACTGGGAATGGGAACCTCCGCCAGGGTGCTGACTGTAGTAAACAGATCCATGGTAGATCCCAACTCCCGAATCACTGCGGGCTTAATATTGCCTGGAGACCAGAAGATGCCTGGTTCGCGCATCCCTCCGTCCCAGGTAGTGCCCTTGCCAGCCCTTAACAATCCTGCGCTTCCTCCATGCGTTTTGAAAGGTAGCCAGGGTCCATTGTCAGAAGTAAATATCACAAGGGTATTGTCTGCCAGGCCTTCTTTTTCCAACGCCCTTCTGATTTTACCTACCCCATCATCAATCTCTGCCAGGACATCCCCGTATAATCCTCTTGACGTTTTTCCTTCAAAATCATCAGAAACAAACAAAGGTATATGGGGTAAACTGTGTGCCAGGTAGATGAAAAAAGGCTCATCAGCATGTTTTTCAATAAATTCGACGGTCTCATCAGCATAGCGCCTGGTAATGGTATGCTGGTTAGCAGGTCGTTCTAATTCTTCAGTATTTCTCAATAGAGGTACATTAAAATCTGCTACCAGGATAGAATCGGGATTATCCATGATTTGCCGGTACCGCTTTTTCCCGACAAAGTCCATATCGTTGGAGTAGGGAATGCCAAAGTAATAGTCAAAGCCATTATTGGTCGGAAGGTACTGCTCGTGATGACCCAGATGCCACTTTCCAATGCAAGCCGTGGCATAACCCATTTCTTTGAGCTGCTCTGCCAGGGTAATTTCCGATGGAGGGAGTCCATGGACGGAGTTAGGAAACAGCACCCTGCTCTTGTTGCTACACATACCGCTTCTCACGGGAAGCCGTCCTGTCATTAACGCTGCTCTACTGGGGGTACACACACTGGAAGCAGCATAGAAGTTGGTCCAGCGTTGGCCTTCCCGGGCCATCTGGTCCAGGTTGGGGGTTTCCATCGTTGGATGTCCATAGCAGCCCAGATCACCATAGCCTAAGTCATCAGCAAAAATGATGATGAAATTCATTTTCTCAGAAGAGGGCTGTGCCATAAGCCCCACGGTATTACTAAGGATACAGCATGCCAGTAATAAAAAACTGCGAGTAGTCATAGATTATCTTTTATATCAATTTACACAAAAAACCATACTTATGTCTAATATCCTTCGTTTTGAGTAAGTTGTGGATTAGCGTCGAGGTCTACCTGCGGAATCGCAAACCTAACTCGGAAGGGCTGAGCATTCTTTCCTCGTTCCTGTGCTTTAGAAATGAATACTCCTTGACTTTTTTTCCAAATTTTCACTGCTCAAATTGACTTCCGATGAAAAGAAAAAAGACTCCAATTTTGAGGTCTCACATTTCTTAGACGAGACGTCTGAGTCTTTTTTCATTCAACATTTGATCACATCCCATTCACAGCTTATTTCACCTCCTATACTCTATTCACGCCGTAAATGGCCACGGCTGTTTGTTTACCTTTAAGTATCTCTTCTCCTAAATGCTGGCTTTGAAGTTGCGAGTCTGGTTGCATATATTTCACAAGTTGTTCTGAGACCAATAATTGCTGTTGTAATTTATTGCATTGGCTTTGAATACGGGCAGTGGTATTAAGTACATCTCCGTGGTAGGCAATTTCTCTTTTGATAAGCCCTACTTCTGCTACAATCACTTTTCCTAGGTGAACTCCTGCTTTAAAAAAGGGTTGTAGGCCATATGTGGTTTCATAGTGATCCGATTTGGATGCAAGCACTTCCATATAGTCAAAGTAGCAGTGTATGCAGTGATTGTTTTCAAGTCCCTTCTCCAATGGCCAACTCAATACCGCTTCATCCCCCACATATTGATATATTTCTACTTTGTGCTTGGTAATTACTGAAGTAAGATCGGCAAAGCAATCTTGGATTAAACGGCTGAATTTGATGTGGCCTAGTTTTTCCGCGATTGTCGTTGACGATTTGAGATCAAGAAACATAAACACACGCAACTCTTCCCGAGGGTTCCGATATTTACCGATAAACATATTCCAGAGTATACCTGGCCCGAACTTTCGACTGACCATTCGGACAAAGGAAATAAGACTGGTAATAAACAGAAAATAGATAAAAATGACCCAGTACACGTTGCTTCTCAAAATTTGGATGATCTCTGCCGTTTCCATCCCATAACTCAAAAAAACATTTGTAACCACGATTGCAATGGTCATCATAATCTTAACTGCAAAGAAAAAAAAGATTAACTTACCTATGATGATACTTCCATAGGATTGCCGTTGGAAATAAGGACGATCAAAGAGTAATTCCACACTTCCGTACATAACCCCTGCGATCCCACTTACCAGGAAAATAACTATTAGCGGTTGCCCAGGGCTAAGTCCTTTGAGGAGATTTTTTACTGTCCCTGGTTCAGCACTATAGCCACGAAGGAACAGGAAAAACACTACGGCGATTATCCAGATCAGGAATATTTGTAAGTAGAAAAAGAGGATGGATTTAATGTTATTTCTTACCATAGCATCTTACATTTGGCTGATGCAACTATTTGAAAATGAAAGTGAATAACTAGTGAAACTGCTGGTGAAGATTCAACTTCTCACAAAGTTCTGTTAAAAGTAAAAAAATGAACTGTGTAGAGGATAAAAAAATAGGCCTTTCGACAAGTTATTCTTTTTCGGAAATACCCTAACGAATTCATGATCAAATAGATGTAAAGCAATTTTTGTTTGAACTTCCTGGCATAGCAGCGAGTACTACTTATGGATTCGAAAAAGATGCCATCCTTTTTTTCGAAGATAGAAAATTTCAATTAGGAACTATAAACAGAATCTCGGGGCACTACTGAACCTTCTCACATTGGTTTAGCGGGAAACAAATAGTTATGATTTCAGAGGGTTCTTAAATATGCGTTATTTTGAAAAGTCGCCAAAAACAGTTAACAAACTCCCTTAAAATTCAACCTAAATTAAAAGGAAGCCGACTGATGGGATATCCTTCTCTTACTCGCTCCGCTGGACGAGTTCATTATGTTGCCAAACGCCGCTTACGACAGTTTTGCCTTCTTTGCCGTAAAATGTACCCTCACCGTTTCTTTTGTCGTTTTTCCATTCTCCAGTAAACATGTCTCCATTAGGCCAATAATAGTTGCCCCGACCGTGGCGTTGCCCCTCCTGGAAACTGCCTTTGTAATATTCACCATCAGGCCAGTAATAAACTCCTTTTCCATGATGTTCGTTGTTTTTCCATTCCCCTTCATAACGACTTCCTGTACTGTACAAAGCCGCTCCTTTACCATGAGCTTTTTGATCTTTTACTTCGCCTACATAGTATACTTCAATGCCCTCACTACCAGTAAACTTTAGGTAGTCTTTGTCATACGTGTGGGCTAATTGATGCGCAAGGCTCTCTGTTCGCATATGCGCTTTTTCAATCGCAAAACGCAGGGAGTCAAGCTGATCCCTTTGCAAGCGCTCTAGGGTATTTGACCGTACTATGAGGGAGTCCACCTGCTGGCGTTTGGCCAAGAGACTGGCTGAGAGAACACTGTAGGGTTCTGCTCCCTCAAAAGCCTGAAGTTTTCTATTCATGCTTACAAGTTTGCGGATAAGGGCTACCCGTACATTAATGGCGTCGCTATACGCATTATCTGTTTGCGCAGCTTTGTGTAAGGCCTCATGAGCTTGTTGCGCAGCGGCATATTTCCCCTCGATTAATAAGGTGTCAATTGCCAGCAATTGCTTAAAAAGGGTTGTATTGTGGACTTCACGACCAGATTGTTTATTTGCCTGAGATGCCTCTAGTTGATTCTGTAGCCGAGTTGATTGAAAAAAGAAAAAAACCGATACAAAAGTGGTTACAGTGAGTAAGATATATGGAATAAAAATTCTGATTTGTTTTTGCATTTGTGTATGTGTTAATAATACAAGGTATTTAGAAGAGTACTCGATAGTTATGTTAATGCACTGCCGGAAGCCTATTTTCAATTTTTCTGAAGTCCGGGGAAAAATAGACATGCAGACGTAGGGTCCACTTTTGGTTGAAAACATCGCCATTGGATAATTCCTGCCCCATAGAATACATGAGACCAGTAGCCACAGTTAGTTGAGGTTTAATGATATAGCCAAATGAGGTATGTAGCCGCAGATCTTCCATGGGGCTGTTGATAACGGATTTCCCACTTTGCATGATCAACTCCGCTTCGGGAGATACATAAAACGTATTAGGTCCAAGTTTGGTTTTGTTGATAGGGATTTTGACATTGAACATGTACCGCCATCTATTTCGAAAAATGTAAGAACTATTTTCGTTAAATCCCTTAGACCAACGATGCTCCAAACGAATGCGCTGATAGACCATGATTCGGGAAAGGGGCATGGCAAACTGATACTCATGCCATATGCGCCATTCGGGAACAGCAGGTTGTTCGTCGTCTAATATCTCATCGGTATTGAAATTAATCCGCAATACTCCCCCCAAGCTTACGTTCAATTTTTTGGAGAATAAATAACTTATCGCATGGCGATTATAGACCTGGGCAATTTGGCCGGCAAATTTGGCATTTACACTCTCCTGAAAGCGAAAATGTGTTTGAGCAACCCAGAACAATTTATCTGAAATGCGTATGTTACCATACGTATTGATCCATAGACGGGATACAGGTTTTTTAAATTGTGTGGATTCAGGCAAATCACGTTTCTGTGCCATCACCAATGATCCACAATCCACTAGTGCCCAATGTAAAAGAAGCCATATGGTGAGGTATCTATTGCGCTTTGACATGAAAAGATTATTAGAATTATATTGAAATTTCAAACAATTCCATAGCTTCCTTGGGGTCATCTACTGTTTTCAGTTTTCGCTCCAATTTTGAAGTATTCTGTATTCTCAGCTGTTGCATGCGCTCATAGAGCCCATCTAGCAGAGCATGAAACTGTTGTGTATTGGCACAATTAATTTCGGTCTGTATCCTCGTTAGAATGGCGGGGATAAGCAATCGATCATATGCCTGTATGATCTGTTTTTTGACCTGATCCTCCATAATGGTAGCGGTAAAAGGGTTCCATACTTCTTCCGTGTACAGTTGTTGAATGTTATCCCAACGATCAGGCAAGCTGGAGAGCGTATGAGCTAAGCTGTCCAATCCTGCGATGCAAGTGATTAATTTGCGTACACGTTCTGAGTCCGGAAGCAGATCTTCTTCAGAAGCAAATTGACGAAGCTCTCGATTTGCAGTAGCCTTTAGGGCTGCTAGTGTAGGTTGGTACTGAGGGGGTAGCTTGTCGTCAAGCGAATCTATGAGAGCCGTCAGGTGATCTGCTCGTGTGATCAAGGTCTTTTCAAGGTCTTTCAGTTCTTGTTGGAGTTTCTGGTTCTTCAAATACTTGTTTAACATCCGCTCAATAGAGTCTAAGCATACCTCAGCATAGTTGGTGAGCTCGGCCCAATAGGCCATACCTGTACTAAGGGTATCAATCCGCACAGGGATAGGACCCTCAAAAGTTCGTGTCCTAATTCCACTCGAATCCTGATAAGGTACTTCAATGCCGGTGAAGGATTGCTGCCGGCTACCAGATGGAACTTGTTTATGAGGAAAGAAATCTATAAGCCCTGCCTCTTCGTATTGGACTACTTTTCTCGCCTGTGAAACATAGCGTGTTGCGATCTCCTTTACGGCGGACAGCAAGAAAAGTAAGTCCTCGTCGGAATGTTTTAATAAGTTAAGTCGAGTGTTTTGGAGTAAAGATTGGCTGATCGTATCGATTTTCTGAAGATGGGTTTTAATCATACGCAGTTGTTTGCGCTCCATATTGGTCAGGGGAAAATAGGCTACTTCCACTTGGAAGGTCGGGATGTCTATCGGCCCTGTAAGACCTTTTAGCGTAGTGAAGGTATGGGCAATTCTTTGGTAATAAGTGGCATTTTCTGCCATCAACTCTGGCATCCCACCCCCCAATTTCGAATAAGTAGAACTATCCAAAACGCCTTGAATGCTGAGAATCTGAAAATAGCGCTTATTTAAGCTGACCGTCTTCGAGCGCTGGAGATTTTTTTCATATACTTTCAGGGTATCCGTAGTTTGATTGCGCTGGATGATAATCTCTTTCAGGCGTCCCTTAACAAAATGCCAGTTTTCCTCTCTCCTCGGTGCAGTATTGAAATTAAGTGCCCAGGTATCATGTGCAAATCCATTTCTGAGGAATCTACCCAAAAGGGTCATACGATCATTTTCAATTCGCAGAATTCCCTGTGGAACTCCCGCTTGAAACTCGATATGGCTTTCGAAGACTGTCTTTTCGACCTGAGAACTATCTATATTCTTGACAGTGTGGATCCATTCTCCCTGCGGTTTCCCTTTGTCAAAATTGGCAATAGCAATGTGTTCCACCCCCTCTAGCTTCACCTTAAAATGGTAATCAATAAGTTCTATTCCCTTTTCTACATAAAATTCTCCAAACCTGAACCGCCAGGTACTGTCCGGCAAGTCGTCTTGAAATAATCCTTCAAGCGAAAAATAGATGCCCCCCTTAGAGATAAGTCCATCAAGATCGGAGCGCTGTAGGATGAAAGGACCCTGTAGTACTGTGTCTCCCGCTTGTATATCATATTGGTAGTCAGCATTTACCTCATATTCTCTCAATGATATGGGACCTGTATAGCGGAGATGAGTTTGTCCATACATGTAAAAAGATACATGCAATAGAAAAATGAAGAGATAAAACGCATTGATACGCATCCCTGTAAGTAAGTGCATAATACGAGTTATCAAACCTATAATAACATTAAAGACAGTAAAAGATTTTCTATATCGCAATCATTTGACAGAGATTCTGTCAACAAAAAACACATCAATTCGCATATATATAAAATTGCTAAGACGTGCATATATAGTACGTAGCAACATAAGTTATTTCCTACAATATTCGGTACAGGACACAGTCTTAACAAAGCCTTTGTACAATTAAAACTTACAGGAACCCTTATCATTTATATCTGTTACCTCTAGCGGCAGATTACCTCGAAAACGCTATGATCTGTTAGCATATAAGGTTATTGTTGGATTAGGCGAATTTTTTAGAAATAAAAACACAATTATAAAAAACGAAATCCTATAAATAATGATGCACTTATGTAAGATTAATCTTTATTTACGAGATTTTGCTAAAAACCAAGTGCTTTTTGCTGGTTTATGACGCTGCTGCTATCGTAAATTTGAGGGCTGACCTGGACTGTATCCTTACCAGATGCTTTTTAGCGGCATCATGAGTAGGAGCTGTACAAATTCCTGTTATGCCATCAGTCCTTTCACCACCTTACCATGCACATCGGTCAGTCGATATCTGCGGCCCTGATGCTTGAAGGTCAGGCGTTCGTGGTCTATCCCCAGTAAGTGCAGTAAAGTCGCCTGAAAGTCATGTACATGTACGCCATTATTCGCTACATTATAGCTAAAATCATCAGTCTTGCCATAAGTAATACCTGCGTTTACGCCGCCACCGGCCATCCACATGGAGAAGCAGCGAGGATGGTGATCTCGGCCGTAGTTGTCTTTGGTCAATTTTCCCTGGGAGAAACTGGTTCGGCCAAATTCTCCACCCCAGATGACGAGGGTATCTTCGAGCAACCCACGCTGCTTAAGATCAGCAACCAGTGCGGCAGAGGCCTGATCTGCCGATCTGGCCATGGTCTGAATGTCTTTCGGGAGGTTACCGTGCTGATCCCAGCCCAGATGGTAGAGCTGGATGAAGGGAACATTCCTCTCTGCGAGCCTGCGAGCCAGGAGGCAGTTGGCGGCATAGGTGCCGGGAATGCGGGCATCTGGACCGTACATATCAAATATGTAGTCCGGCTCATCAGACAGGTCTGTAACTTCCGGTACACTGGTCTGCATGCGGTAGGCCATCTCGTATTGACTGATCTTGGAGTCGATCTCGGGATCGCCCCATCTGGCTTTTTGCTCCTGTTCCAGTCGTTCGAGGTAGTCGAGTTCTCGACGGCGTCCCGCACGGTCGATGCCATCCGGGTTGGAGAGGTAGAGGACCGGATCGACTCCTGAACGGAAGCGGACACCTTGGTGGTGTGAGGGTAGAAAACCATTGTTCCATGCCTGCATATTCAGGTTTTGGGTATCGGGTTTTCCCTTGGATAGCAATACAATGAAAGCGGGCAAATTTTGGTTGGGACTGCCTAGTCCATAGCTCATCCAGGAGCCCATAGCAGGTCTGCCCACTTGCTGGGAACCTGTCTGCATGAAGATCACCGCTGGCTCATGGTTGATGGCTTCGGTATACATGGAATTGATCACACAGATGTCTTCAGCAATACTCGCAGTGTGCGGGATCAGACGGCTGAAATACCCCCCTGTTTTGGGATGCTGGGTAAATTCAAACTTGGAGCCAACGAGTGGGAAGCTGGACTGGGCTGCCAGCATTCCGGTTAAGCGTTGATTTCCACGAATACTGTCTGGGATCTCCTCGCCCCAACGTTTGATGAGCTCCGGTTTGTAGTCAAAGAGTTCGATCTGACTGGGAGCGCCACTTTGAAAGAGATAAATGACACGTTTCGCTTTGGGAGGATGGTGTAAGGATTTGAGGACACCACCCTCAGTGCCTGGGTCGATGAGAGATTGCCCCTTGCTCAAGTTTGGAAACATCAATGAGCCCAAGGCTAGTGCTCCAAGCCCTTTGGTGGTGTGTTGGAGGAACTCTCTACGAGTTTTGATATACTGGGAGTATTTGAGGTCTGTATTTGAGTTCATTGCTATCTGAGGTGTTTGTAATCAATGGGTGCGGAATTAATTCCGCACCCATTGACTATGAATTAGTTTTTGTAATAAGCTTCTGTAGAATTCAATATCGTATGGGTAACCCGTGCCAATGCGGCGATTTCAGGTGCTGGCAGATTGCTGGAAAAGGGCTGATGCCCGATATTCAGATATTCCCTGCATTGAGGGTTATTTTCCTGAAAATAGGCAAATTCATCCTGGTATTGTTCCCGTAATATCTCTTGTTCAGGTTCATTAGGAGCTCGGCTGGTCAGAAGACGGAAAGCCTCATAGGTTGCTTCTGTTATATCTCCCGCTGTTTGTAGCCACATATTTTCCGCCAACACCCTGCAGCCCTCGATCATCTGAGGATCATTGAGCAATACCAGCGCCTGTAGAGGGGTATTGCTTCGTTGGCGACGAACTTGACATTCAGCTCTGCTAGATGCATCAAATATCAGCATGCTGGGGGCGGGCATGTTTCGTTTCCAAAAGGTATAGATGCTGCGACGATACAGCCCGTCGTCATAGTCCACCTGATATTCTGGAAAGAATGGATGAGTCATGACTTCCTTCCACAGTCCAGGTGGTTGGTAGGGAAACGCAGATGGGCCTCCAATGCTGGAATTTAGCAGCCCACTACTGGCCAGGATATTATCTCTCACCATTTCTGCGGAGCGGCGATATCTTTGTCCCCGGGCCAGCAGATAATTATCGGGATCGATCTCTTCGAGTTTAGGCCGGATTTGGGAGGATTGTCGATAGGTTGCGGAAAGTACTATCTGGCGTATCAGCCTTTTCACATCCCAGCCGTTTTCCATAAAATCGACAGCCAGCCAATCCAGCAGTTCAGGATGAGTTGGCAAAGCACCTTGATTCCCAAAATCCTCTACTGTTTCCACAATGCCACGTCCAAACATGAGATACCAGACTTGATTGACCGCTACACGGGCTGTAAGGGGATGGTCAGGGTGAATCAGCCATTTTCCTAATCCATATCGGTTTTTAGGGAGGTCTTCAGGCCAAGGGAGGATTTCTTCTGGAACGTTTTGCTCAACGCGTTTTCCATGTGTATCATAGACCCCTCGTTCTAGGATATAAGTAGGTCTTCTTTCCGGATAGTCACCCATGACCATGATTTCCTGAACGGTATCTATGGTCGCGACTTCCTGCCCCTGTATTTCTCGTAAAGCTACTCGCGCCTGTTCCAGTTTGGAATCTACAAACAAGTCATAAAAGGTATTTAGCTCAGGTCGATTTTCAATAATTGCCTGCTGAAAGGCATTTTCCCCCTGTTGCTTGTCATACAGGTAGCAGGCAACTAACTCCCCTCCTTCACGATTAAGGATTTGAACTTCGTCGAGCATTCCTCCCGTAAAATCCTGATCGTAATGGCGATTGCCTATGATCATGCCTTTGTAAGCCATATAAACTGAGGCAGCAGGATCGAAATAAGGCTTGGTGGATCGATATATGTGGTCGCGTAAAATTTCTGGTGTTATAGATTCCCCATTTTGATAGATTTTCATCCCACGGGCTTTACTTGAACCGTCATAAGTCCAAACAAAGTGTACCCATTCATCCAATGGGAGGGGTTCTGAAGTACGGATTTCCAGCGACTGATAAGGATGGGCATGATTGAGGCGAAAATGTACCCGGTTGGAGTCGAGTACAACATCCCAGCCGCGATAACCCTGAATACGGTTATTACCATTATACAATACATGGGCTCTCTCGAACTCTTTGGGGGTTTGGATCCAGAAACTGATAGTGAAAGGGTCCATCCGTTCGAAGGCGGCATCATGTCCATCTGCGACGTATTGTCCAGCGGCATCGCTTCGGACAGCCTGTCCTATTTTGCCAGGAACAGGTCTAATTTCTCCCCAGTAGGTTGGAGCTTTATTTCCCTTGACCAAATCCTGGCCTTTTCCATTTGACATATAATCAAAGGTGAGATGGCTAATGGTAGCTCGATCGACTGCTCTAACAAAGGCTGATGCGTTATCTTGTCCTTTCCTCCATATATCGAACTCAGAAGTATTGTGATTTGCCAATTGTTGAATATGATCCTGCTTTTTTTCGATTTGTTCTAATAAAAATTCCCGAACCGCAGCTACCTCTGGATCAGGCAGGGCAAGTACAGGTCCTGCATTCATGGAATACTCGTTGGAAACCATTTGACCGTATTCAATGGCATTTCCACTAAATATCCCATCCCCCCGTTCTATCGTGGAATTGAAGAAGCTAAACAATTCGTAATAGTTTTCTTGCGAAATGGGATCGTATTTATGATCATGGCAACGGGCACAGCCCACGGTGAGGGCCATGAATGCGGCTCCCACTGTATGCGTACGATCCGCTACATAATCCACCCGGAATTCTTCGGGAATGACTCCTCCTTCGGAATTTTGCTTATGGTTGCGATTGAAGGCTGTTGCCAGGGTCTGTTCGGGTGTGGTATCAGGGATCTGGTCGCCTCCTACCTGCCACAGGATAAACTTATCATAGGGGAGGTTCTTATTGAAAGCTTCAATGACCCAATCGCGATAGGGCCAAAAGGCATGATGAAAATCGTCGAGATAACCCTCTGAGTCGGCAAAACGAGCCACATCCAACCAATGAGCAGCCATTCTCTCTCCATAAGCAGGCGAATCTAACAGTTCATCGACCATGTTCTCATAGTAGTTGGGAGTAGTGTCGGACATCCAGCGATCCAGGTCTTCCAGTGAAGGAGGTAATCCGGTTATGTCAAAATATACACGACGGATGAGTTGTTCTCGGTCAGCTTCTGGAGCAGCATCAATTCCCAGTGGTTCTCTTTGGGCTGCGATAAAATGGTCAATCTCGTTGTTGGCCCAACCTTTGCCTGCATGAGGGACTTTCGATTTTTCAGGCTTGGTAAATGCCCAGTGAGGTTCGTATTCAGCTTTTTGTTGAATCCACTTGATAATCAGGGCTTTTTCTGCGGGATTGAGACTAAGGTTGGATTCGGGTGGAGGCATCAGGATATCCGGATCATCGGAGAGAATGCGTGAAACTAGCTGGCTACGATGGATACTTCCTGGCACAATAGCATGGCCCTCGCCGCTTTTAAGGGCCTTATAGGCTTCTTCTTCGATATCCAGACGAAGATTGGCTTCGCGCTTTTGTGCATCTGGACCGTGGCAGACAAAGCATCGGTCAGAAAGGATTGGCTTAATGTGAAAATTGTAATCTACCCGCTCCGGTAGGTGGGCTATTTCATCAGATACTTCCTCAGGCAGAGGTTTATTACAAGCTCCTGCCAATAAGGCCAGCCAAAGTGCGTGTACGAGTAGCGCGTTTATTGTGATTTTTTTCATCCTTGAAGTTGGTTTGGTAGCAAAAGGAAGAAAATGCGATAGTAATCCTCTAGACATATATCAATCCCCTGTATCAGAACAGAGACCTATATGCGTCTTTGAAATAGAAAAAAAGTCCCAGGCCTATGATTAACCTATGGACATAAAATACAACAAAGACAAAACGCTTGCAACTTTTTAGCTGACTTTTCTCTAAGGAAAATAGTACTGAGGGAGAGGGCATGATGAGCTACATCGGCAGAATCTGTTGATCACAAGATAGATATATACTGACCTCGAATTTCTCATAACGAAATTCTGCTTCCTTTACACTGGGCAGCGCGATAGACAAGGGAGTGTGTTTGAACAATGTATCAAACACTTTCTCCCCTTATACTGAATAGCGCGCCGTACAAAGAGGGCTGCCGGTAGGCTGGAGGGTTGGTGAAATAAATGATTTGTCAGATGAAAGTCTGTATAATGTAAAATTACTACATCACACTAGTTCCAGTTGCCTCTCCTGTTCTTTGATTGTACTTTTTGTTTTTCTAAACCGGATAATCCCTACTTTTTCCATCAGATAGATTAAAGGATAAGATGGATCAAATTCAAACTTTTTGACGCCGAAGTTAGCTCTTGAAGGAAATTTATGATGATTGTTGTGCAAGCCTTCCCCCATCATAAATACATCCAGTTTCATAAGATTGGTTGAGGTATTATCAATCTTGAAATTGACATAACCGTATTTGTGGGAAAACCAGTTGACAATGACACCATGTAAAGGCCCCATACCGATATGAAAAGGTATTAGTACGTAAAACCAAGGTGAGGGTGCGAAGAAATAGTAGAACGCTATGTAAGCGAATGACCATAATATCCTTACAGGGGTTGAGCACGCAATGCGATCAAATGTTCTCCAATCGGGAACATTTTTGGTGTATTTTTCATCTACTTCGACATTATCCAAGAAAATAGCCGTATATATCCTACCCGTTTTCCACATCATTTTGAATATATTTTCATCATGCTCAGGTGAGTGTGGATCGAGTTCTGTGTCTGTGTGATCGTGATGCATTCTGTGCATAATCCCGTAGGCCCTGGGGCTTAGATAAGAAGATCCCTGAGCAATAAAGGTCAAAACATAGAATAACCGTTCCGTAAAGGGGGACATTTCAAACATCCGGTGGGCAGCATAGCGATGAAGGAAAAAGGTTTGAAAAAACAAAGACAAATACCAGTGTAGAATGAAAAAGATGACGATAATCATATTGAAAAATGCTATAACAATTATAATTAATAATACATAAATATAGTTGAAACAAGCACCAAGTGATTATGACTTTTATCATATGAAAGTATTTATGTTAAATTTTTTCAAAATATTGTACTGATGTTGTGATTACTTTATGAAATCATCAAAGTTGGATTCATAGACATATTCATCATAATGTTTAAGGCTCCATCTATGAAAGACAAAAAAGATCAGGATAAATTAGACAAAGCCGTTCTGAAATTAATGTCCCTCAAACTTGTATTCGGTGCAGTATTTTATGTTTGTCCTTTGGATAAAAAAATTGATTTTATCAGTGCAGCAGGAAATATGCATTATGAAGGTTATTAACTTCGTAAATATGAAAGGAGGAGTAGGTAAAACAACAATGGCAGTAAAAATAAGCGATTGTTTGAATAGGGAATTTAAGAAACAAGTTCTCACGCTAGATATTGATCCTCAGTTCAGTGCTACACATAAACGAATACTAAGGGTTGATTTTATTTAATCCGTCTCTCTCTCTTCCACACTCTTCTCAGCTTACGATACCGCTTTTTATCGGCTTTAAACTGTGGGAATATGCCCCTTTGTTGGTAATATTTCTTTTTACTGGTGCGAAATTTCAATTGATTTTCTCCCTTAGCACGAGACTTGATTTCTACATATACTTTATTGCCTGCTAATGCATAGCCTGTTTTGGGTGAAATTACCTCCAGATCAGTTGTTATGAGATTATGCAAGGGTACAGAGACCCACACATTGCTGCTGTCCTCCAAGATTACTTCTCCTTCTAGGAAAAAATGAATCGCATTGGACTGTATCTCTATCAAGGGAATCCTAATCGAATCTCCATCAAATGTTATGATTCCGGAAATGGGGGCAAACTTTAATTCTTCCAGGCGTTGTTTCATCAGGATCTTCCCGGCAAGGGCATCTAACGCCTGTAAACCCTTGAGTTCGATATCATTTATGTCAAAGATAAACTTGCCCGAAGTCTCCTGGGTTACCAGGGATTGATGCTCAGTATCTAGCATACTCTCTATCTCTAATTTCATGGACAATCTGCCTTCCAGTTTATCAGTCTTTTGTAATGCTTCCATATCCAGGTAATCGAGACTTTGCATCATGCTTCCCAGGTCCAGGTCATCTGTATTTATGTCCATACGAAAAGGAAGAAAGTGAGGGTTGCTGAGATCGACCCTAGCGTTGACATACATGCTTCCTTCATGAAAGGTAAATCCGGTTTTTTTCAATACGAGTATATTGGAATCCTGCATGTGTAAGCCAGTATATAACTTTTCAAGTATGAATTGAGGAGAATATACAAAAGTATCCAACCTCAGGCTGAAATTGGGATGGAAGGTGTTGAGTAATGTTTTAATAGTTTCCTGAATATTGGTTTGAACCATATGATCCATACTATTTTCGTTTTCGACCTGGGTCAGTATCTTCAGGTCTTCCCAGTGTAGTTTGGAGGAATAGACTTCTGCTTCTAACTGAAAGGATTTCGGATCAGGCTCTTTTCCCTGATTTCTCAATAAATAGGTATGGAGGTTCTCCAGGTTTCCGCTGAGTTCCAAATTACTTTGGGTGGAATCTATATTCAGGTTGACTTTAAAATTGGCGCCATCCTGAAGTGCTTCAACCCACATTTCTTTCAGAGAAAATACTACATCCACAGGTTGATAATATATCTCACTTCCTGTAATGGACAATCGAGCCTGGGCTTCTTTGAGGAGTTGTTGACGATCGAATTTGTCTACATCTGCTGTGTAAGCGAAGCTTACATTAAAATGTCCTCCCTGAAAAAGAAATTCTTTTGAATCCAGAAACTGATTGATCAGTTCAGACTTACCTTCTATGTTGATCCGGGTATCCAGTCCATTAGGGGTAGGAGTATATTGGATCGTTCCCCGAATCTGATCAGACTTGCCGTCATTAAATGTGATATATCCATGATTGTAATCCTGGATCAATCCTGCTGTATCGATGATGACCCCTTCATGCTCAAGCTGAAGGTTTACATCCGTAGGCAAGCTGTCGAGATTGGCTAGGAGTTTGATGTTAAAATAATTAAAACGGGGAAGCAGTTCCTGCAAATTGAGATGCTCTGCTCGTAGTCTTAGGGTAAATGGGGTTTGCTCCTGCTTGCTGAGGTCCAGTTGCGCACTCAGGCTTACAGAACTTTCACGGTTGTAAAAGGTGGTTTTTTCCAACACCAGGGTCTGTTCATCCTCGAAGTGAAGACCCGTACTAAAATCCGTCACTTCAAGGATATCTAAAAATTCCAGGGTGTCAATGGCAGCGATAATCTCGGGTTGGAAGTAATGATAAAGACTGCTCACAGTCTCTTTAATGGTTTTTTTCGTTTCCTTCAGACTCTTTTTCTTGCCAGTATTAAAGTAACCATTGGTACCAAAGTAATCGATAAATTGTGCCCAGGACAACTTGTTGATCCGCAAATCTGCACTGCTTTGTGCATTTCCCCGATAGGAATCAAGAATCAACGAAGGAAAGTTTTTCATCTGGCCATCAAGTGTGAAATCATAGCTGGGATTTAGGTAGCTGCTGACCAGCTGAAAAGACGCATCTCCTGCTTTTTTATTCAGCAGGAGATGGTCAAACCTGAAGGCAACATTAGCTGGCTTGTAAATAATATCGATGCCGTTAAACTGAAGATCAGCATGGCTGGAAATCAGTAATTCTTCAGGCCGATCCAGGGAGCCCTTAAGCTGAGCTTCCAGCTCAAAATTGCCCTCATCAAAAATGTATTCCTCGCTATTTACCCATTGACTGATATCAGATGCTTTTCCCTCAATGTACAGACCTGTGTTGATGTGGGCTTCTCTCCCAATGAATGTGAGCAATACATCAGGTGTACTTAATTGAAATAATCCCAGGCGAGTAGTTACATCATTTGCCTCTAGTATCGCATCATCTTTGGCTGGTCTCAGGCGTTTTTCATCAAATCTCCTCTTTACGTGTAGCCGGCCTTTCATGTTCAAATCTTTGAGGTGAAAATCCTGAAGTATAGCCTGGTTTTTCTCTAGTGTAAAAGCTACATTGACTTCAGGTGCATGCCCAGGACCTATTATGCCACTTATCACAGCTTGGGCCGGGAATGAATTAATAATTCTGTAATCTGCTAGATCCTCCTGGATTTTTTGGGGAAGAAGCCGTAGGGTTTCGTCAAAATCAGTATCAGGGTTACTGATATATAGGTCGAAGGATTTCCGGTTATCTGTCAGAATGTCCGCTCCCACTACAAAAACCTGATTGTTGACATACAAGTTGTTACGGGGAATATGGATTAAGCCTTCTTCCAGGTACACACTCAGATTTCCATTGACCTGGCTTTTGTCGAGAAAACTTCCCTTGGCAGTATTGAATGCCAATTCCAAGTCGGAGATGTCAAGCCTGATCCTCGCGCTGAGCTTTTGCTGATATGATTGTATATCTATATCAAGGTCATTAACATGACCCGTCATATTTTTTCGTTTGGGAATATTCACATATGTAATACGGGTATTGACCAATTGGATATTAAGACCGCTGGGAGAAATTTTCACCATTGAACGTTGGCCATCCTTCTGATTCCGGTCAGATTTAGGAGTAGTAGCAAGGCCTTTTATATTACTGTACCCAGATGGATCTGTGTAGATATTGATTTCTCCATTGAGTAATCTTACTTGCTTAAATTCAATAGTGTTTTGGAAAATTGATCTAAGGGAAATATCTCCCTCCAGTCTTTCTGTATCGATCAGGGGTCTTTGGTGCGTGTTGTATAGTGAATCGGTCAGTAAAAGGCTGTCAAGGGTAATCGAAATCGAAGGGAAATGCTCAAAAACATTTATGCTAAGCGAAGAAAATGAAGCCGTACCACCGTTTAAAAAGGCTATTTTGTCAATTAATTTCGTCTTGTTGGACTGAAGATAACCAGTAATCCCCCCTGTGCCGATAGCCAACAAAACGATGACAATCCCTAGAACCCGTATAATATTCCTCCACATCCTGATCATATTCCTATTCCTACTATGATATAAATGATCTATCTGGATTAAATCATTAGCTATCTAATGTAGCAATTTCTGGTTAGAGACAAAGGGATTAATGAGTAAATTATTTCAAATTTGTAACATGTATAGGACTAAGGGTTCTCCTTCCTAATGGGATTTTTTCTTTTTCCTCGATAAATCTATTAACTTAAGTATATACTACAAACACTATGAGTAAAAGAAGAACCTTTGTCAAACGTACAGCAGGGTTGATGGCTGGACTCGGTTTGAGTGCCAATGCCACTTTTTCCAGAAATTATACTGATCCAACCTACCCTAAGAACCTAATGGAAATCGATTTACCCGATAACCCTTTAATTTTATTTGACAATTTTCATACAGGAAACAGACGCTCTTACTCCCGTAAGGCCAGATTTGCTGCTGCACAGGCAGCTGGCTTTGATGGATTTGAGTTTGCGGTATTGGACCCTACATCCGATGCCTGGAAAGAGGCTATGGATTTGGTCCCTGATACCCATTTCACCATTTGGGGCTTTCACTGGACGACTCAAGCGGTCATTGACAGATTTTCTGATAGCATTGAAGGAGAAATTGAAAAGATCATTGAGAATGTGGAGATCTGTGCCAAGTCGCCGTTAAAGCTCTATATGACCTTGTCTTTAAGCGGAGTAGATGAACTGGGTGGACCTACCATACACGAAAGAGGTTCGGCCAAGGCCGAAGACAGACATTGGGAGCGGGCGTACAGGATTATTGCCGCCTATGACAAAGCCTGTGCTGAACACCATGTAAGGGGGGCACTCTATCCACATATAAACTGGATCTGTGATACACCGCAATCGGCTGTAAAGATACTCAATGGTGCAAATGCCACGACGGTAGCACCAGCCTTTTGCTCGCATCACTGGTACGCCAACAAAGCTTCTGATCAAGTTGATGAAGTGTTTGCCTATCCGAGAATGAAGCAATTGAACTATGTGGTGTTGACAAATGGCATCTTTACTGAATCGAGCTTCAATGCGGTTCGCTTTGATGAAGGTCAAATAGATATGGCCTGGTTGCTCGCCAAGCTATATGAATTTGGATACGATGGTCCTATTTCCTCAC
This sequence comes from uncultured Bacteroidia bacterium, assembly GCA_964468435.1. GTDB lineage: Bacteria > Bacteroidota > Bacteroidia > J057 > J057 > JBCCTX01. The sequence continues at coordinate 43,903 of CAYXVE010000016.1, forward strand.
AGGGTTGGGCCATCGGTGGAGACCCTTATGTATCTTCTAAGCGCTTCGTAGATACGATCAAGTCTTTGAGGAAGCGCTTTACCGAACAGCCCGAGTTATATCCGCTGGCGTAAAGCAGGTAGTTTAACTATTTACTCATCGATGGAAGTATTTCCCCGCTTCCCCATTCCTTGTTGGGCAATGGTCCCATCTCAAGCTTAAGTATACCTCCACTGACAAGGTTTTCATGTTTGAACCCAACCTGGTTGAGTGGTTCTCCATTTAGATTGGCAGATTGCACATAGAGGTTCTCTGCGGAATTATTTTTTGCTTCGATGACTAGTTCCCCACCCGGATAGTAATCTGGGTCCAACTGGATCGTGATCTTGTCAAATAAGGGACTGCTGATCTCATAGATCGGCTCTTCCAGGGTTCCGCCATGCATAGAAAACAATCCTATTTTCATCAATACTGCTAAAGCCCCCATCAACCCCTGGTCTTCATCGCCACTGTAGCCCTTTTGAGGAGAGATACCGCTATAGACAGCTTCTATGATCTGGCGGCTCCAGTATTGGGTAAGCCAGGGCACTCCGGAATAGTTGAACAAAAAGGCCATCTGCATACAAGGCTGATTGCCATAGTTGATATACACGCGACGATTTTCCTGTATCTGCCCCCTGTCATCAGCGACCTTAGCTGATACAAAGTTGTGTTCTGCACCATATTCAAATGACTGATTGAGCTTTTCAGTAAAAGCTTCTTTGCCTCCCATCAAATCAATCAATCCTTGTACATCGTGAGGCACCCACCAGGTAAACTGCGCAGCATTTCCCTCTACCCATCCATTGTCGTACTGCAGGATGTCCACAGGTTCTACCCAGCTTCCATCCGCATTTTTTACCCACATCCAGCCTGTATCTTCATTCCATATGTTCTGGTAGTTTCGGGCTCTTTTCATGAAATAGTCATAATCATCCTTTTTACCCATCGCTTTTGCCATTTGTGCCAAGGTGAAATCTTGATAGGCATATTCCAGGGTCTGGCCAGAACCATCTTCGTGAAAACCTCTGCGAGGTTCTGGCAGTGGATGGGGTATATATCCCCTTTCGATGTAATAATCCAGGCCACCTCCAGTGTAGGTATCGTGTTCATAGCCAGCTTTTGCCATGATTCCGCCTGGCATGTGGTTTTTTTTCATGCCTTCATAGGCCTTCTCAGCATCGAATCCCCTGATTCCCTTCATGTAAGCACTAACGATGAATGGGGTGGAGGAAGCTCCGGTCATTACATATGTAAAATTTCCCCCTGACGGTCCCCTGGAAATCAATCCCCCATCTTCATACATCAGCAACATCGAGTTGACAAATTCTTCGCTCACACGGGGATAAACAAGATGCCATAGCGTGTTGAGTGTCCACTGTGCACCCCAAAAGCTATCAGAGTTGTAGTGATTAAAACGGGGCTTTCTCTGCTCATCCAGCGGAATTTGTCCTATTCTTCGTTCATCTCCGGTCATATCACAGTATTTTCCATTTACATCGTTGATGATTCTCCTTCCTTGGAGTGCATGCCAAAGATCGGTATAAAATCTACGTTGCTCTCCGTCGGTTCCCCCTTCAATCTGAATTTTGCTTAGCCAGGTATTCCAGTCTTCTCGGGACTCATCCACAATCCGGTCAAAATCCCAGTGGGGTAATTCCGTTTCGAGATTTAGTCTCGCCTGTTCGATACTTACATAAGATATTCCAACCTTCATTAGCCGCTGTTCTCCTTCCTTCGTCGCAAAACTTACGTAAGCTCCTGTTTTTTCACCTTCAATTTCATTTTTTTCAGTGATGATCTCCCCATTTTTCCAAGCTCCAAATTCATCGACAGGCTTTTCAAACTGCATCACATAATATACATCAGTAGCCTTGGGGCGCCTTCGGGTAGGAGCCATCAGGGCAAAGCCTTCGATCTCAGTATCACTGATTTTTTTTGCATACCCACTCTGCGTGTCATTAGGGCCGAGAAAGGTGGAAAAATCCACATGGATATGGCTTTGATCAGATTGGGGAAAGGTATAACGGTGAAAGCCAACCCGGGTGGTGGAGGTAAGCTCTGCATTTATGTTGTAATCTTCCAGGTATACCTGGTGATACCCCGCTTTCACGGTTTCCCTTTCATGACTGTACCTCGATCCATACGTATCTGCCCCTAAATGGCCTTTAAATTCACCCGTAGTGGGCAAAACAGGAATGCCCGATAGCTGCCAGGCATGAATATGGCTAAAACAACGGATGGTATCCTGATTGTATCGATAGCCGGAGTTCCAGGCACCATTGATGACCATATCCGGACTCAGATTGACCATTCCGAATGGGCGCGTGGCGGAGTTGAAAAAGAACCAACGGGAATTGGCAGCGTCGACTAAGGGCTCGACCAGGTCTACAGGCTCTAATGTATAATTGGATTCACCTGCTGAAGATGTAGGCAAGTTACACTGAATACAAAGGGTAAAAATAATTGTCAGGATGAATAGTATACTGTAGTTTTTCATATGAAATAGGTAAAATAAGCTTGGGTAATAAATATCCAATTTATTGGGGGAAACTGCTAAAAAAATCATTAACCATTGTGTGCGAAATCCTGACCATCGAGTTCAAGCTCTTTGTATGTTTCCGTACAATCTATTAATATGATACCTTATATTGTTAAAAATCTAATTGGGTTCTTAAGATGTATAGAAAATCCTTCATTTGGATGGCTCTGGGATTATTGCTGGTAACAGGGGTATTGATCTGGCGGAGCATGAATAAAAACAATAGCTATCCCTACATGGATCAGCCCATAGAATCTATCAACTACTGGATCGGATATTACAAAGATACTACCCATGATTCCAAGGGCTTTCTGGGGACTATCCCATTGATTGATACCGTATTTACCCTGGATCAATATATTAAAAAAAACAGTCAGGATACTTTAGGCGTGGAAGAACTGTCCCGCTTACAACTGACCTTTGCATTTATGCATAAGGCACCGCGGCAAAAAGATGGATCAGAACTCTGGCGGGTAGCTAATCAGGGAGGAATAATGTTGGGGAATGTGATTCCCGTCGAAGTAAAAGAGGAACAGACCGGGAAAACCTATGGGTTTTATGAGGCAAGATCAACGCGTACCCACAATTTTGAATTCAAATTGAAATTGGATAAGGCATTACCTCATTTATCTCCTGGAAATTATGGGTTAATCATCCATACTGCCCGGGCCGATATCCCTCAGGACAAACGCGAATGGGTTAAAAACATATTTCCCCCCAAATTTTACCCAACCTATCTAGTCAAAATCCGGATTCCCCCTACCCCTAAAGCCCCTGCTGCTGTGCTTCCTTAGAGATGAATCTGTATAGTTCCATATTTAGATGTGAAAAGAAATCATCTTAAACGCGTATATTTAATAAAAAACACAGATCATGGCCGTAAAGCTTGAACGCAGGGCAATAAGTGTAGCAGAATATCACAAAATGTGGGAAGCCGGCATTCTGGGCGAGGATGAGCGGGTGGAATTATTAAATGGAGAGCTTATCAATATGAGTCCAAAAGGGAGTAAACACGCTGCTTATTTAGGGCTATTAATGAACCTGTTATTTCCTTTATTACCAGAATATTTAGCCCTGAGAGTTCAGGACCCTGTTGTGTTGAGCGATTTTTCAGAACCTGAACCGGATATAGCTATTGTGAAAAGAAAGGAAGACTTTTATGTAAATGCTCATCCATCAGGATCAGATATTTATCTGATTATCGAAATAGCAGATAAATCCTTGAATTTTGACAGAGAATATAAGCGGAAACACTATGCTGAATCATCGATACTTGTATATTGGATTACTAATATTCAGGATGAAGAAATAGAAATTTTTCAAGAACCTGCGGATGGGGATTACCAGTCAAATTGGATTATAAAAAAAGGTGATAATATTCCAATTGAGATTATGGGAATGCATTTCAACTCAAACAGGATGTTAAGTGTTTAAGTTCCTTCAATTATATATAAATCACGGCCGTAGTGCTTGATCGCAGGTCAATAAGCGTAGCAGAGTACCACAAAATGTGGGAAAGTGGGGCTGGGAGAATTTTCGAAGTCAGAATCCTGAATTTTTGACCTCAAAAATCAGGGAATAATCATGAATAATAGTCTCAAAGACAGGAAATAATATTTACTCAGTACATCCTCTGAAGCGAGTAAATGCCATGTTCCCCTGCATTGCATTTAGCACGAAATCATCTTTTCCTCCATTTACAATCCACGTATCTATGCCTTTTTCCATACAAAGCTGTGCAGCTTTGAGTTTGGAATGCATGCCACCGGTTCCGTTGGCAGAAATACTGTCTCCAGCCATATGCTGTACTTTGTGGATGTCATGGACTACCGGGATAAGTCGGGCTTGTAGGTCTGATCTGGGATCGCCTGAATATAAGCCACTAATATCAGAAGCTAGTATGAGTAAATCTACCTCCAGCAGACAGGCTACCAGAGCTGCCAGATAGTCATTGTCGCCAAAGCGGATCTCTTCGGTCGTCGTGGTATCATTTTCATTGATAACTGGAATGTAGCCATTATCGAGCAATACATTTAAGGTGTTGATCGTATTCTGACGGGATTTTTCGTGCAGGAAATCGGTATGACTCAGCAGACACTGAGCCACAGTCATCCCGTGATCGCTGAATACTTCATGATATATGCGCATAAGGATCGGCTGCCCGATGGCAGCTAGTGCTTGTTTGACCGCCAATGGATTGAATCCTTTGAGATGTAGAGACTGCCTGGCAGTAGCGATCGCTCCGGAGCTTACAATGATGATTTCGTATTCTGTCCTGAGTTCCAGGATTTGCCGCGCAAGATCTTCGATCTTTCCACGGGATACAATGTGTTTGCCCCTGGTTAGGGTCGAGCTCCCTATTTTGAGGATCAGCCTTTTTTTCTTCATCGCACCTGCCCATTTCCGTATATATACCACTTATTGGTCACCAGATGCTCGAGCCCTAAGGGACCTCTATGATGCAGTTTATCTGTACTAATCGCCAATTCTGCCCCTAATCCCATCTGGAACCCATCCGTAAATCTCGTAGAGGCATTGTGATAAACAGCTGCAGCATCAATCTGCTCCATGAAGGATTGTGCGAGTCCATGATCTTCTGTAATAATGCTGATTGAGTGTTTACCTGAATGTGTGTTGATCTTCTCGATAGCAGCCTCATGGTCATCTGACAGACCGATAACGATTTTCATTTCCAGAAATTCCTCCTCCCAGATATCCTGATTGGGTAAGACGGATACTTTCATATGGGGAATTAGACACTGTGTTTTGCGATCTACCCATACTTCTACCCCTGCATTCTGCAGGGTTTGTACCCAATTGCGCAGATGCATGTTAAGATCCGGATACTGTTCATGTATCAGCACCTTGTCCAGTGCATTACAGGCACTGATCTTATGAGTCTTGGCATTGAGGATGATAGACTCAACCTTTGCTGGATTAGCATCCTGATGAACATATACGAAATTATTTCCTCTACCGCTGACCAGTACAGGTACGCTGGCGTGTTGTTTGACAAAGGAAATTAATTGTTCTCCTCCTCTTGGGACGATCAGATCTGCTGGTAAATCAGGTGAGCAAAGAAATTCCTGTGTTTGGCTCCGGTTGTAGTTCAGGTACTGAATCCATGTATGACTGCAACCGTGCGCTTTCAGCGCCTGATGCCATAGTCCAACCAGGGCAGTATTACTTTTGAGGGCTTCCTTGCCTCCTTTCAGCAATATTTTATTTCCAGCTTTGAAAGCAATTACAGCAGCTTCGACTGTCACATCAGGCCTGGATTCATAGATGATCAGGATTGTACCAAATGGGGCTGTACGATTGTAGATTTTCAATCCGTTAGGATGCTCATACTGGTAGCGTTCAACATTGACTGGGTCGGGTTTTTCTTTCACCACTCGGACAGATTCGATCATATCATCTATTTTGTTTAGATCAATTTTCAACCTGTCAAGCATCGCCTGCTCTCTACCCGAATAATCTCGGAGGTCTTCCTGATTAGCAGCTATAAGAGCATTACGGTTCTGATCCAGTAATACCATCATGCTATCTAATACCTGGTTTCTTAGTGAAGTTTTCATCGATTCCATTATTGACCTGCAAATTTATCAAAATCCTTCAAACCTCACCCTATTTTACGGAATCCCTACAAGATCCACTTGTAAGCATATAATAGCTATTCTAGCTTCCATTCCTACATCCCCGGCAACAACATCACAGCATTTTGGATCATTCTGGAACCACCCCGCCAAAACATCCGGTAGTGTACATTATCCGCAATTAGCACGATTTTACCCCTTCCCTGATTAACGACCCCTACAAATGATTTTCCAGCCAGATATTCAAGGTTTTTCTTGGAAGCATAACCAGCAACCAATAAAGCACTGGAATCCTTTACATAATATCCCACTGTTTCCCATGTTGTTGATGGAATAATACCCGTTGTTCCAGACTTGATGGTATACAGATTTTTCTCCAACCCAAAAGCAAGTGGATGAGAATTGTCAATTACGGCATTCAAGGCTGCACCTGGGATGCTTTGTAAGCCACGGAATCTTTCCTGATCTTTATATTGGAGATACTTAGCCCGGTCAGATGAATCTTTGGGGGCATCTTCGATTGTAAGGTCAGTGATACCGGATTGGTTATTGGCCATAAAATCCACAGCATCAGTGAGTGCGACTAGTGTGCCTCCCTGCGATACCCAACCCTTTAATTGCTGGATACCTGATTCATCAAAAACTTTGTCTAATTGATTTCCGCCAGGTAAGATAATTACATCATAATCAGTAAGCCTTGCCAGACCGTAGCGGCTGCCAAATTTGGGAACTGCAGTTTCGGTCAACTGGCTTGTGCGTATGCGGGAAACGGGAAGGGCTGTCTCCTGATCAAACAGAAAATAAACTTGTCCTGCTGTATACATCGGGAAAGGTTCATCCACCATCAAGGCTACACGGGGGCGTTTGACAGGTCTGCTATCCCTCGAAACAAGGTCTATTCCCGCCTGCATTCTCCCTGTATTTAGCCCATGAATATTGACCCGTGCTGTACGGGCAATGTCTTCCACATCCTCTTTGATACTTCCTAGTTTATCATAATTTCTACCCAGAAGTATAATCAACGTACCGGGATGAAAACGCATACTATCCGTCTGAAATGCTTTCCTGGCAGCTCTTACCTGGTAGCCTTTATCCCACAACATGGAAAGTGCTTTTGGAGAATAGCGTTGATTCCAGTCGATGACATAAGCATAGGAGGCCTCCGGATTGATCACTCCTATGGGATAAGATGGTGCCTGAGTAATGGGTTCTGTGGAAATTCCGGGAACCTGGCTACTGTAGTAAGCTTCCAGCGTATAGGCAAGCGGAGCCGACCAGGTACTCATGTCGTACATGACCGAGTCTTCTATTTCCATTTGGCGGGATAAAACGGTTTGGATAAACAAGTGCCGGGATTGGTTGGCTGAGATCATGTAAGTCCCCTCAGGAAAAGACCTTACAGATGCATTTCCGGTTTGATAATCTTTAGCATCACTCAAGGTAAAAGATTGCGTAGCTCTTTCGATTTTCACCCCATGATTTAACAGTATTCCCAATACTTCATACAAGTAGCCCCTACGATCATCCGGAAAGATATATGTTTGTATCTGACTCTTGCTTTGTCGGGGATTCAGGGCTTCATGCGTGTAGGAGAGTAATTCTCTTCGTCGATGCGCTGCCTTGCGCAAGGTAGCCATAGATGTGAGATAATGGTCAAATATACGTTGGCGGAGCGTAAGAATATATCCGTCATCAGTTTGTATGGCCCTACCAGCACCGATACCTCCCTGTTCTGTCAGCATTCCTATTGCACCCATGACTGAAGGATAACTAGAACCGTATCCAGGGTAAAAGAAGTCAAAAGCTTCGCTTGTAAAGTAGGCTATTTTGTATTCGTTAAAAGCTGCTATATTAGCTTTACCAAATGTATCGCTCCAGGCTTCGTAGCGGTCGGGGAGAAGCTTATTTCTGGGCGTAGTGCCCGGAGCCGTGAAGTAATTGCTATTATAACCCTGCTCATGGTAATCCACATGTACCTGAGGCATCCATTGCTGATAGATACTTACATGTCCTCTGGATTCGGGATGTACGCCCCAGACCCAGTCCCTATTGAGGTCAAACCAGTAGTGATTGGTCCTGCCCAATGGCCAGGGAGCATCATGCTCCAATTCTACCGGCTCAGTAGCCAGTACATTTCTTCGCATAGACCTGTACCAGTACACATAGCGATCTCTTCCGTCAGGATTGATGCAAGGATACATGATCAAGACAACACTATCCAGCATTTTTTGGGTGGCATTGTCTTGAGCTGCTGTCAGGCGATAGGCTACCTGCATGGCAGCCTCTGTAGAGGAGGGTTCATTGCCATGAATATTATAACTGAAGGAAACCACAACAGGCTGATCTTCCATGATGGAATCGGCTTTTGCTGGAGGAATATTCAGCGGGTCAGTAAGCTGTAAATTGCGTTTTCTAATAAATTCAAGTTGAGCATGGTTATTCTCCGAAGTAATAATCGCATAAATGAGTGGCCTCCCTTCGTAGGTTTCTCCATATCTACCCAGTATCAGTCTTTCCGATGACTCATCGAGCTTCTGAAAGTAATCTATTACCTGATGATAGATCGTAAATGCTTCCCCGGGAGCATATCCCAACACGGATTCCGGTGATGGGATTGATTCATTCAAGGCTATGTTATCTTCGAATAAGAACCGCTCTGGTGTCAGCACCGGTTGAGATATAGCCTGTCCGGTACTAAATACGCAGATCAAAAGAGTAGGTAAAAGATTTTTCATAATTTTCCGATACACATTTAAGTTTTTAGGAAAAATAATATAGATTAAGAGATAATGTGTTATTCAAATTTCAGCCCTGCATTTTTACGTATCTCAATTTTCTGATCGACAGATTCCAACCACTCCATTGAGATCGAGGTGATACTGGATGGGTCGTTGAGCCAAGACACTTGCTGATAAGGCTAAGCTTATCAGGGGTATCTCAAAATGTTTGTGCATGCGGCAAGTAAGGTTAATCTTTTCCATAATGTTCGAGAAGTTGATGTAAATCTTTAAGCGTATTGGCCTCCTGGATTTTTTTATCCGTTCGCCACCGGTTTATTCTGGGAAATCGTAAAGCTACTCCTGATTTGTGGCGTTTGGAATAATTAATCCCTTCAAAAGCAATTTCAAATACATGTTCCGGGTTTACGCTTCTCACAGGTCCAAATCGATCTATGGTATTTTTCTTAATCCAGGCATCCAACTCTTTTATTTCCTTATCTGTAAGACCTGAATAAGCTTTAGTAAAAGGTACGAGTGTGTCGCCATCCCATACTGCAAAGGTATAATCGGTATACAAGTTGGCTCTTCTTCCATGCCCTCGTTGGGCATAGATCATCACAGCGTCAATGAGAAGGGGTTCTACTTTCCATTTCCACCAGTCTCCCTTTATTCTGCCCGTCTTATAAGTTGAATTGAGACGTTTGAGCATGATACCCTCACTGTTATGGCTACGGGAATCCAGCCGTTCTTTTGCCAGATCTTCCCAGCTATCGAAGGGAACCCTTTCAGAGAGTTTCAATACGTGTTTGGCCTTGCTTTTTTTTACAATCTTTTCGAGCAGCTCTCTTCGCGCTTGTAGTGGCGTTTCCCGGATATCTTTCCCCTCATATTCCAGCAAGTCATATGCCATCATGATGACTGGGGATTTCTCCAGTATTTTCGGGGTAATATTTTTTCTTCCAATACGAGTCTGTAGTGTTTGAAAAGAAAGAGGTAGCCCATCTTTGTAGGGTAATATTTCCCCATCGATCACTGTTCCGCTGGGAAGAAGATTCCGCAGGATATGGTATTCAGGGAATTTATCAGTTACCAGTTCCTCACCTCTTGACCAGACAAATATCTCCTGCTCTCTGATAATCATTTGCCCTCTAATCCCATCCCACTTTCGCTCAGCTATCCATTCACATGTATCTCCAAGACTTTGAGGGTCGCTTTCAAGTGAATATGCTAGGTAAAATGGATAAGGTCTGGAAATATCATCAAGTGGGTCTTCTCCCAATACCAATTCTTGGAAGGTAGTCTTTTCCGGAGTCCAGTCTCCCATTAGCCTATGGGCCAGGATTTTTTCTTCTATTTCAGTATAGTGTGCTAGTGCTCTTGTCATGAGCTTCTGCGAAACACCTACCCGGAATCCGCCAGTTATTAGTTTGTTAAAGATAAATCTTTCAGATTCTCCTAGCATATGCCAGGCTAGCATAACCCGTTGTTTCCTTTCTTCTTCCGCTACATTTCCTAGATCTTTTACATATTCAATCCAGTATGAGAGCGAAGCATCGCTCACGGCACTTTGTCTGGGAAGTACCAGCGCAATCGTCTCAGCGAGGTCACCTACCACGTGATAGGCATCTTCAAAGAGCCATAATGGGATATCGCTTAACTCAGCAGCCCATTCACGAAGCATGGTGGTATTTACAGTTCGTTTAGGCCTTCGATGAGATAGTAATGCAATGGTCCAAAGCTTATCAGGATCTTCTGCGGACTCAAAATACCGCGCCAGTGCATCAACTTTATCGTTGGTCTTTGTAGTCTGATCGAGTTTTATGAACAGCTCTGCAAATTTTCTCATATCTATAAGCTTGCCTTAGATATCTAGTTAGGTTGAAGAAGCGGAATAATAGGTACTCTGTTCAGACAATCGCAGTCTGATGGGGCCTTTAATTTGATCTGGTGATAGCACTTTATCGCTGTGTGTAATCAATATTTCATTTTTTTTAGCCAGTTCTACAGCTACTGATCTCACCAAATCCATCCATGAACGCCAGGTATCTGGAGCAATATTTCTTGCAACTTCAGACGGACATATACTTTTACCGGGACCTCTTTTTGCAAGTAATTGGAATATCTCCTTACTGATTTGATGTTCTTTCTTCATCTTCTTTTTGACTGGATTCATTGATTTCTTCGAGTTCTCCTTCGTACTGGGTCTCTATTACCTGAGCCTCTAAGCCCTGATCATTGAGCCATTTGGCAAACGTATTGCTGTACCCATGCGTAACATATACCTGAGTAGCTCCTGTCTCACCTATTGCCTGATTAAGGCCTTCCCAGTCGGCATGATCAGAAAGTACAAAACCCCGGTCGACTGCACGCCGTCGTCTGGCGCCCCTAAGGGACATCCATCCTGAAGCAATACCTTCAGAGTAGGGGGTAAACTTACGCATCCAGGGCGATGCCAGAGCAGAAGGAGGGGCAATCACAATATTACCTTGGAAATCTCTTTTTGGAATGGCCTTGGTTACTCTTATCGTTTCGGGAAGCTTGATACCCTGAGTACGCATAACCTCGTTGACATTTTCAATAGCCCCATGCGTATAGATTTTCCCAATACTTGCATCCAGGTGATACAAGATCCGCTGAGCCTTACCCAGTGAGTATCCTGTGATAACTGTTACCTTGCCAGCCTCCTGATTGGATTTCCACCACGCATTGATAGATTCAAATACCTCTGATTGGGGTTTCCAACGGTATACGGGAAGACCGAAGGTCGACTCAGTGATAAATGTATGGCACTTGACCGGTTCAAACGGTGTTGATAAACCATCATCCTCTGGCTTATAATCACCTGATGCGACCCATATCTCTCCTTTGTATTCAACGCGTATCTGGGCAGAACCGACGATATGACCAGCAGGATGAAATGAAAATGTCACTCCATTGATAACCTGCTTAGTCCCATAGGGAATGGATTCTATGTTCGGGTCTGCACCCAAACGAAACCTGATTACAGGTTTGGCATCATCTGTACATAAATAGTATTTATGCCCCCATCTTGAATGGTCTGCATGACCGTGGGTTATCAGTGCTCTATCGACTCTTCCCCAGGGATCTATATATACATCTGCCTGAGGACAATATATTCCATGTGAAGTGAACTCCAGTAGTGCCATCACCAAAACAAACCTGTGTAATACATAAAAGTTAGCGTTTTTCGCTAAAAACGACTTTTTCTGTATGATTAACAAATATTCTTACTACTGGCAAAGACATAATCATAACAATCTTGTTTAATAGAATTCATCCCGATGATTGAGACGCCAACAGTTTGTATTAATACTTTGTATGATTTCTTACGCATTAAATTTAATCAAAAATAAATGATACAATTAAAATATGTCAAAATATGCCCATGTACTTTTATTTTAAAATAAATTACAATACTATAAAATATCAGATAAAATAACGCTGTAACTGCATGACGTAATGATTGAATACCACTTTTGCTAGCAGATACGAATTATATGATCACCTCGTGGGTATACTAGGTAAAATTATTGTCTCAAAAATGTTTGATTTCATTACATCTCTTCAAATACCTTGTAATTTATTTGGATAAATCTGTGCTTGTAAAATCATTATTGGTGGTAATTTTGTGATATATAAAAATGGGAAGTCAAAGATTACACGTGATGTTTTTGATGACAGCCCTGTTAGTTGAAAAATATTTTTTATAGCATATGCCAACTGTAGTTATATAGAACCATACAGGGTTCTCAACTGATGTCATTTGGTGGAGCAATAAAAACCATGTTTATGAAACACAGATATTTACCCAAAGAAATAACGAAAATACTATGGGCAATGCGATACGGAATAATCCTGTTCCTGATGACCTCATCGACAGTATTTGCCCAGGAAAGTATTGTAGTAAATCCCCAGTTTTTTATGGCGGAGGCCATAGGGGATACAATAGTAGTAGAGGTAAACTCAAATGTCAACTGGAATGTAAGCTCATCGGATATCTGGGTAAGCTTTCAGCCCGCTTCAGGTACCAATCAGGATAGTATAGAGGTCATTATAAGTCCCAATCCCCTGACCCAGAGTAGAAGTGATACCCTGGTTTTTTCCAACGGCGTGATTTCAGATTCAATGTTGATCACACAAAGTCCAGGTTCCTGTGCGGCTCCTGATGGATTACTTGCAGATAGTGTGAGCATTGATAGTGCCTTTCTGAGTTGGAATGCTGTCGCTGGTGCACAGGGTTATATCCTGCAATATAGAAGGGACAGTACCAATGATCCCTGGACTATCATAGATACACTTACACAAAATGCTTTAATTCTTTCTGGTCTTGATAGCCTTACTTCCTATGAGTGGATTGTACAAACACAGTGCGAATTTGTGTCTTCAGTTTTTTCTGATACAGCATATTTCAGGACCAAGGAGCCTTGTAGAGCGCCTGATGCCGATAGTCTGAATGCCACATTATTACTAGGAGGGGATGTAAGACTGGAATGGAGTTCGTATAATTTTGCTGCTGCTTATGGGTTAAGGTTCCGGGAATTGGGTACTACTACATGGACAGAAATAGATTCTGTCAGCGTTACGGATACGTTACTTACAGGGATACCAGCAGGTTTATCTTATGAGTGGCAGGTCAGATCTATTTGTTGCGATCGTTCTTCCGAATGGTCGGTGCTAGACACTTTTTCGATAAGTTCATGTGTGGCTCCCATCATATTATTGGCTGACAGTATTTCATCCAATCGTGTGACCATGATATGGGATACATTGGCAAATGCAGATTTCTATCAGGTACAATATAGAGTACAAGGGGAAGTTGCATGGAACGTTTTAGCTCCCTTTGCAGGTAGTGACACTACATTGACAGACCTTACAAGTGAGACTACGTATGAATGGCAAGTCAGGTCTATATGTGATGTCGATAGTTCTGAATGGGTAAGTGGTCCGGAGTTTACCACTTTGTCGGAAGAAGATTGTGGAATACCTGGAAACCCTTTAGTTGACAATATCACAGATAGTAGTGCTCAGGTAAGTTGGACAGCAGTTGTTGGAGCATCGGGCTATGAGGTGAGATATAGAGAATCTGGAACCACAGACTGGTTGGTAGACACGGTATTTTCTCAGACAGACACAGTATTGAGTGGATTGATGGGAAGTACCTTTTACGAATGGGAGGTTATGACTATATGTGGGGATAGCACTTCCATTCCTGTTCCAGGTCCTACTTTTGAGACCCAGGCAAATCCATCTCTTTGCAGCTCTCCTTCAGATTTGGCAGTCTCCAATATTACTGATAGTAGTGTGCAAATTATATGGACAGGTATAGCTGAAGCACTTAACTATGAAATACAATATAGACTTGCCGGGGCTAATGATTCTTCTGTATGGCAGGTTGCAGGCACAGACACCATCCTGCAGGTCTTACTGGCAAATACGACTTATGAATGGAGGGTGCGTACAATCTGTGTGGATGATTCTTCCGATTGGATCCCGGGTCCTAATTTCACAACACTGGAAACACCAGTTGTAACGATAGATGCACCTGAAAATAATGCTACAGTAGGTGTACCTTTTCAAGTATTATTTACTGTAATAGGATGGGAGGTCGCAGAAAATAGCAGCCACTTTCACTATTTCGTAAACGATGTAGATTCAGGTGCAGTATATAGTTTGAATCCTCTCACTATAGATGGTCTGACACCTGGTACCTATGAGATAAAGTTAGTTCTGGCGGATCAGAACCATAATTTTGTCAATGCTGCTGATAGCATTACGGTAGAAGTTGTCAATAACCCTACCCTTTCTCTTAACCCAGAACTACTCATCTTTCCTGCAGAAGGAGATACGCTGGCTTTCTTTGTAGATGCCAATGTAGCCTGGAATGTTTCTCAGAGTCCAGCGTGGGTATCTTTTATTACTTCTAGTGGAACAGGATCAGATAGCGTTTATGTCATTGCCGGATCGAATACCACAGCCAACAGTCGGGGAGATACCATTATTGTATCTGGGGGCGGAATCAGTGATACCCTGGGCATATTCCAGTTTCAGAGTATATGTACGCCTCCACAGGGCCTACTGGCTAGCGATATCAAAATAGATAGCGTTACGCTGAGTTGGGAGACTGAAATAGATGCACAGGGATATATCTTGGAATATCGCCGTGATAGCACAGGCGATCCTTGGACAGTAATCGACACGATTACTCAGCCACTTTTTATCTTATCCGGTCTGGATAGTCTTACCTCCTATGTGTGGAGGGTAACGACCAAGTGTGATGGTCCGGACTCACAACCCTCAGATACAGCCTTTTTCCGTACGAAAGAGCCTTGTTTTGCGCCTACCCCCGATAGCATGTTGGCAACCATACTTCCCAATGAAGACGTAAGGCTTGGTTGGGATAGCTATGTGTATGCTGCTGCCTATGGTATTCGCTACAGAGAACTGGGAGCTACTAACTGGACAGAATTAGATCTGGTAGGAAAAACGGATACCGTGCTTACGGGATTAGTACCCAATACCGACTATGAGTGGCAGGTGAGATCTTTTTGTTGCGACAGGTATTCTGACTGGTCGGTGTCGGATACATTCAGGATTACCACGTGTACTGCACCTACAGGGCTCAGTGTTGCCACTATTACAGATAGCAGTGCCCAACTCATCTGGAATCCAGTAGCAAGTGTTTTTTCATATGATTTGAGATATTCTGTTGAGGGAACCAACAACTGGACGGTGGTTACAGGGATTACCCAGTCAGATACCACGGTATCAGGGCTTTTATCAGATACCAATTATCAATGGGAATTGCGATCTATCTGCGCAGATGATACTTCGGATTGGGTAGCAGGTCTGCCCTTTACTACACTGGGTCTGCCCGCTATAGCAATCCTATTCCCCTTGGACAATGCAACCGTGGCAGTACCTTTCAACGTAGACTTTACTATTTCCAACTGGGATGTGCAACCCAATGGAAGGCGCATACGCTACTTTATCGATGGAATAGAAGGAGTAGGGCCTGTCTTTGACCTTCAACCTATCAACATAGATTTACTGGCAAATGGACAGCACACCATCAGACTGGAACTGGCAGAAGCCGATAATTCCCTGATCAATGTCTCTGACAGTATTACCGTAACAGTGATCGACAATGTGATACTGGATGCGGATAGTGCATTCTTTCTGGCTGCGGGTGTAGGTGATACGCTTACTTTTGGAATTACATCCAATATCACCTGGACAGTGAGTCCCGGAGCCAACTGGATTACTTCCATTTCTCCCAATGGTACGGGAGATGGTACGGTGAGCTTGTTGGTACAGGCCAATCCTACCTTGCAAAGCAGGGCAGATACAGTGATCATCACGGGTGGAGGTCTGGCAGATACAGTTGTTGTATTTCAGTTCCAGGGTGATTGTGAAACTCCTGATGGTCTGCTGGTTGATGAAGAAACGCTTGGCGTAAATTCAGCTGAGTTAAGCTGGTTTCCGGTAACAGGGGTTGCGGGATATGAACTCAGATATCGAAAAGATAGTACGGCAGAAGAATGGACAGTAATAGATAATCTTACTGAGCAGTTTGCAACGCTTAATAATCTGGAGGCTATCACTTCTTATGTATGGCAGGTGAGAAGTAACTGCGATCCTGCCGTTTCGGCCTGGTCTCAGGAAGCTTTCTTCCGTACCGAAGAGCCTTGTTTTCCTCCGGATGCAGATAGCATCATGGCTACTATTTTGGAAAATGACAATGTGCAGCTATTATGGGGATCGTATCTTTATGCAGCAGCTTATGGTGTCAGATATCGCGAAGTTGGGGCAAACAACTGGAATGAGATCGATTTTATTAGCAGAACGGATACCATACTTAGTAACCTGGTACCTAATATTGACTACGAATGGCAGGTGAGGTCCTTCTGTTGTGATCGCTTTTCTGAATGGTCTGTTGCAGATACCTTCGCGATTACTTCCTGTAATGCACCTACCGGGTTGAGTGCTACCAATATCACAGATAGCAGTGCACAATTGATCTGGAATCCTGCGGAAAACGCACTCACTTACACGCTCCGGATCAGGGAATCAGGTACGAATAACTGGACAGTTTATCCCGGTATTACTCAACCAGATACAATCATTACAGGACTTACGCCAGAGATTACCTATGAATGGGAGCTTCGCTTATTCTGCAACAACGATAGCTCCAATTGGATACCCGCAATTCCCTTTACAACGCTGGGATTGCCGATGGTCGAAATCACTTCCCCGCTCAACAATGCGCTTGTGGTGCAACCCTTTGAAGTGATTTTTACCATTGAAAATTGGGATGTACAACCCAACGGTAGACACTTTCACTATTTTATAGATGGAATAGATCAAGGACCCGTATTTAGCACAGATCCTTTGACTATGGATGGATTGGCAGAAGGCCAACATTCAATCAGGATTCAACTTTCACTAGAAGATCATACACTCATCGATGTGATGGACAGTGTATTGGTACAGGTAGTTGCCAATCCAGTACTGGCAGCTGACCCCGATAGCCTGATCTATAATGAGAATGGTAACGTACTAAGGTTCGGTGTAAACTCCAATATAAGCTGGACTGTAAATGGCGATCAGCCCTGGATTACACTTACCCCATTGAATGGGACACTCAATGACAGTATATCAGTGATTGTTCCCCCTAATCCTGCATTGTTAGAACGCACTGGTTTGGTCATTATCGCCGGTGGTGGACTGGTCGATACCGTGGTGGTCTACCAGACACCGGGTATCTGTGATACCCCTGATGGACTGGCTTTCGCTGATATCACTACCGAAGGCGCTACACTAAGCTGGGACATTATTCCGGACGTTCAGGGGTATGAAATCAGATACAGGAGAGATAGTACCAATGATGCCTGGACCGTATTGGAAAATATCAATCAAAGTCCCTTTGCGTTAACCGGACTGGAAGGTGATACACCCTATGAATGGCAGGTTCGTACGATATGTGATAATCTTACCTCAAATTGGTCAGGATCTTCTTACTTTCGGACAGAGGCTATTTGCTTTGCACCATCCAATCTCCAGGTCAGCAATATTACTACTACATCTGCTCAGGCCAGTTGGATATTGGCAGAAAATGCAGTGAGCTACGCACTCAGATATCGTGTGATAGGTACACAGAACTGGACGCGTATCGATCAGCTTACAGAAGCTATACGGTTGTTGGCAGACTTGCTGGAAGAAACCAATTACGAATGGGAAGTAAAATCTATCTGTGAGAATGATAGCTCAGACTGGGTCAGTGGACCTGAATTTATCACACTTGGCTCCCCATCGCTAACCATCCTCTCACCAGAAAATAATGCGCAAGTCGGTGTCCCCTTTGATGTCCAATTTGAAATCCAGAACTGGCCACTCACGCCCAATGGTAGACGTTATCGCTATTTCATTGACGAGGTAGATCAGGGGGCAGTATTTAATATTAATCCTCTTACTATAGACAATCTAGCAATAGGTATGCACGAGGTGAAGCTCATGCTGGCAGATGAAAATAATAGTCTGATCGGTGTTGGAGACAGTATTGAGGTAGAAGTGGTGGAAAATAATATGTTGGCAGTAAATCCCGAATTTCTGATTATACCTGCTGAAGGAGATACAGTAAATATTGGGGTTACGTCAAATGTGGCCTGGACGATTAGTGGAAATCAAAACTGGGTGATGATTGACCCTGTTAGTGGTAATGGAAATGACAGTGTCGCCATCATGATTTTGGCCAATGACCAGACTCAGAGTCGTAGTGATACAATTGAAATAACAGGTGGAGGAATCACAGTTTCAGTACTGATTACACAGTTTCAGAGCGAGTGCGGAGTTCCCCAGGGATTACTCACCAAGAGTTTGTCTCCACAAGGTGGAGTTGCAACCTGGACCAAAGTTCCAGGGGCTTCAGGATATGAAATCCGCTATCGTCAGGATAGCACGGATGATGAGTGGACGGTTTTAGACACTCTAACTCAAAACCAATATAAAATCACAGGCTTATTCGAAAACACTCCCTACCAGTGGCAGGTGAGAACAGTTTGTGGCAATGCTTTCTCTGATTGGTCTACACTGGTGTATTTCCGCACAGTAGGTGCATGCTCACCACCAGTCGCTTTACAAGTGGATAATATCACAGATAGCAGTGTACAGGTAGCATGGACAGTAGTAGCGAATGCAAATGGCTATGAACTCAGGTATCGTATTGTAGGTGAAAATGTCTGGACAACGATGACCAATATAACTACTACAGATACCGTTTTGAGCGGATTGATGACAAATACAAATTATGAGTGGCAGGCACGGACAAGCTGTGAGGAAGGTTTTTCAGAATGGGTAGATGGCCCTGAGTTTGAATTATCTGACGCACCTGAATCATGCGGCGAGCCATCAAATCTTACAGTCAATAATATTACAGATAGCACTGCTCTTTTGAGTTGGATGTCTGGTGCAATGGACACAACACTTTATTTCAGATTTGCTTATCAGATGATACCAGGAGGAGAGAGGATTGTGCTGGATAGTGTAGCAATGAATAGCCAGTTGCTTGAAGGACTCATGGCAGGAGCAGAGTATATGTGGGAAGTACAGTTGATATGTGAATCCGATAGTAGTGATTGGATTAATGGACCTAATTTTCAGACTACTCAGACTGTAATAGGGTGTGATACACCTGAAGGACTTGAGACTTATAGCATCACAGACAGCAGTGCCCAGATAAGTTGGACTCTTGTCGATAGTGCTACTGTTTATGAGGTTCGTTTGCGGATGATGGGTGAAATGCAGTGGCAGCTATTCAGTGATTTGTTCTCCAGTGATACATTGCTAAGCTTCCTGGCTGCATCTACTACATATGAATGGCAAGTGCGCAGTCAATGTTCTGACACTACATCAGGATGGTCAATCATCAGTAGTTTCAGAACACTGGATGATCCAGATAGTGATAACTGTGCACTCCCTGCGAATCTGATGACAACTTTCGTCAACGACTCTACGGTACAATTTTTATGGGAAGGTACAGATGGTGCAGGTTTCTATCAACTTAGATATAAGCTTCAGGATGAGGAGCAGTGGAGCATTCTGCTGAATGTGAATGGTGTTGACACAGTGCTTGCAGGATTCATCGCTGATACCCTGTATGAGTGGCAGTTGCGTACTATTTGCTCTCCAGTAGATACATCTGATAATTGGACGATACCTAATACATTTCTGATTCCCGGACCAGATACCCAATGTCCTGCTCCCATGGGGCTGCAGGCGCTTGCACTCAGTGAAAGTGAGATTAATTTCAGGTGGAATGAGGTAATGGGTATCAGTTACTATCGTTTCAGGTATCGTCAGACTGGTAATACCGCCTGGACGATTGTCGATAGTCTGACCAGTAACAATTACCTCTTGTCAGATCTGGAGCCTGCCACAAGCATCGACTGGGCAGTTAGCTCTATTTGTGTAGGATTCGATTCTGAATGGATAGCAGGAGATAGGGCCAATACCCTTAAAAGACCTCTCGTAACGATTACCCGCCCAGCAGATAGTACAAGCATTGAAGCTGGTACAGATATATTACTCACAGCTGAAGCAAGTGATTCGGATGGAACTATTACCAGGGTAAATTTCTACTATGACAACATGCTTATAGCTGAGACTGGAGGAGAAACGTATAGTTTCAATTGGGAAAATATTCCTCAGGGAATTTACCGGGTATATGCGATAGCATTCGACAATGATGGGTTGACGGATACTTCAGAAACCATTGTGTTGATCGTAGGATACGACCCGGATAATCTGTTGATAAGTGATTTTATACATGAAGGAGAAGATTTATGCCTTACAGATAGTGCTACGCTGATCCTAACAAATGCTTCCATAGGAGCTGTTTCATACGAATGGGACTTTGGGGATGATGCATATCCGGCAACAGCAGACTCGACAGGACCCTACGAGGTGCGCTATGGAAGCTCAGGTCCCAAGACGATTACCCTGGCCATTACAGGTTCAGACGGCCGGGTAAATATCAAAAGAGAGACGATAGAAGTGTATATCAAACCTCTTCAGCCTGATGCTGGACCTGATACCAGTGTTTGTGGTGCAACGTATCAGATGTTGGCGGAAAATCCGGCTGAAGGCATTGGGGGATGGAATCTGCTCTCGGGTAGCGGTACTTTTGAAGTGTCCAATAGCCCTACTACCAAAGTGAGTGATCTCACTATGGGAGAAAATGTATTTACCTGGAAAATTATCAATGGAGCTTGTAGCTCAGAACCTGACACCGTTGTGATTTTCCAGGAAGCATGTGCTCCCGTAAGTCCTGAATTTATCAGTGGGCCTGACACAGTGTGTATCAGTGATATCAATATTGTATTTACTATACCACCAGACACCTCAGCCGACCAGTATAACTGGATCATACCAGAAGGATTTGAAGGACAAGCTGAGCAGAATACGCTAACCATCTCGAGGGTAAGTGGTACTGAAGGTGTTATTCAACTTACTTTGGAAAATGAAATTGGAGAAAGTGAATCACTTCAGAAATTTGTAGTAGTTGATAGTTGCCTTCCACCAGTACTCGACCCACAGTTTGATCTCATAGATTTCTCAGTATTTCTCAAAGGAGAAGTAATCGTACTGGACTGGTTGGTTGCAAATGAACGGGATATTCTATCTTATGGTGTAGAAAGGTCCTTCGATAGTGTGATTTTTAATACGATCGAAACACTTCCCAGTACAGGAAATGGAGAAGAAGAACAAAAATACCGTACGCTGGACGAAGATGCCAAAACTGGGATTACCTGGTACCGGATCAAGATCACTGATATGATGGGCAATGTATTTTATAGTCAAGTTATCAGATTCGAGCTAGGAAAAAATAGTCCTCTGGGTAAGGTCAGTCTATATCCCAATCCCTTGCGTACAGGTCCACTGAATATATCACTGGATGCACAGCAACCCGGAGAGGTAAGAATCAAAGTAGCCAACGGGGCCGGGCAGATCATTTACGACAGAATAAAGATTGTAACGGTAGGTCTGAATGGATACGAAATAGATTGTGAGTCCTGGAACAATGGTATTTATTACCTGCAAATCAAGCAGGAAAATGGCACCCTGGAGGAATCGTATAAGGTCATTAAGTATGTAGAATAACGGATATCTTAAGCTACTTTCATGCTCAATGTGCCAGAAGGAATTCTATCAAAAGTCAAACATGGCGATATGTTGTTAAACAGATCCTGAAAAATGAACCAGAGTACATGGATTTGTAAAATATAGCGAAGTTTTTTGCAAATCTTAAAATAAGAGGAAGTCTACAGTTGAGAATTCCTCTTATTCTTTTTGGGGAGGATCAAAAAAAGGATTGGAAAAGGGAAGAAATTCTTTTCACAAATTATATTGCACGGATTGAATAAAACACGAACAATGGAATTCATAGCCGCTTAGGCACAAGAATTTTTTAATTTTCTTACATAAAAACATCATCGCCTTTGTATCGAAAAGCTAAAAGAACTGTAATTTGATAATATGATACTTCCTTTTCATCTCATCTGCTCCCAAGCCTCTTCTATCGTGTGTACTGGTAATTGACAGGTATTTCCTTCGCAAACAAAAATAGTTGTGCGGTCCATCATTCTATCTTTCAGGATGGCGACATCATTTTCCGATTCTCCACCAGCAAATATTTTCAGGGGATAATACTGATTTTCAATCTTCATACGGTAATCCAGTGACTCTGGTCCCGTAATGACTACTTCGTAGTGTGGAAATAG
Organism: uncultured Bacteroidia bacterium; assembly: GCA_964468435.1. GTDB lineage: Bacteria > Bacteroidota > Bacteroidia > J057 > J057 > JBCCTX01. The sequence goes on from CAYXVE010000016.1 coordinate 66,575, forward strand.
TTGTTTGAGCATCAATTGTCCCCATACGGAATGCCAGGCTGGATTGTTAAGCAATTCATGCTTCGCATTATGAAGCATCTGCATGGCTCGGTCTCGATAGGGTTTATTGTCCAAAAGTAACCCTAAGGTGTATAGGGCATTCGCCAGGACAGAGTTGGAAGCAGGAGTCACATCGTCCTGAACTTCTGTATGGCGTTTGACGATAGCTTCATCCTGACTAGAAGTGTAAAAGTACATTCCACTTGAATCATCATAGAAATGTTCATTTGTATAGTCAATATGCTCTCTGGCATGATTGAGCCATTGGATATCAAAGGTAACCTGATAGAGTGCCAGGTAGGCATCAATGAGATATGCATAGTCATCCAGAAAAGCGGAAATCGTCCGTTTGCCTTCTTTGTAATTGCGATAAAGCTTACCTTGCTCGCTGAGTTGATCGTGGAGAAAGTGTGCATTTCGAAGCGCAATTCTGAGAAAGGAGTCTTCCCGAAACACGCGATAAGCATCTATATATCCTTTGAGCATCAATGCATTCCAGGAAGTCAGTATTTTGTCATCCAGACCTGGACGGACTCGATTACTCCTGGCTTCCAATAATTTCCTTCTTCCCTCAGCCATTTTACCTGTAAACTCCTTTAGGTCCAGCTTCCAGCGTTCTGCAAACTCTTCCTCTGTCTCGAGTACAAATAGTATATTTTTCCCTTCCCAGTTGCCAAAGGGATGTATATTGTAATAATCAGCAAACAGTTTCGCATCTTCTCCCAGGTGTTGTTCTACTTCATCGAATGTCCAGATATAGAATTTCCCTTCCTCTCCTTCACTATCTGCATCTAGTGATGAGTAGAAGCCACCTTCTGGAGAAGTAAGTTCTCGCTCTATAAACTCCAGGGTATGATATACAACATGTCTGAAAAGATTTTTGAGGCGCGCGCTCCCTGGAAGTGCTTGCTCTTCGGAACGCGATGAGTAAGCTAGATGCGCATAGGCTTCGGCATACACACTTACCAATTGCCCATTGTCATACAGCATTTTTTCAAAGTGGGGTACCTTCCAGTAAGGATCTACCGAATAACGGGCAAAACCGCCCCCCAAATGATCATAAATACCGCCAAAGGCCATTTTTTCCAGGGTGATCTCTACCGCCGACTCTACTCTTTCATTTTGGGTTAAAAATCCCGTCATCAGCAAGAAGAGATTATTCATAGGAAGAGGGAATTTATTCGCATTGACTTTTCTGCCTCCAAATTTGAAGTCTATTTGACTCATCCATTCCCCCAACAGATTATCTAGATGTGTGCGGGTAAAAGGCTGAGGCAGGTCTACCCTGACAATTTTTCCCATATCCTGCATGTAGCTTTTTAAATTCTCAGCAGAATCAATTGCTCGTTGCGGTTCATTCTTGTACAATTCCGCTAACTGCTTGAGAGCGTTCATCCAGTGTTCTTTGGGGAAATACGTTCCTCCCCATATAGGTCTCCCATCCGGCAGGGTAATGCAGTTGAGTGGCCATCCACCACGACCTGTCATCAATTGTACAGCCTCCATGTAGGTTTTATCGATATCTGGACGCTCTTCACGGTCCACCTTGATATTCACGAAGTGATCATTCATGATTTTGGCAACATCTGCCTGCTCAAAGGATTCATGTTCCATGACATGACACCAGTGGCAGGCTGCATAGCCTATACTGACCAGGATAAGCTTATTTTCTTCACGGGCTTTTTGAAGAGCCTCTTCTCCCCAGGGATACCACTTTACAGGGTTGTTGGCATGCTGGAGTAAATAGGGGCTGGTCTCCTGAGCTAAACGATTGGGCATAATATAATATGGATTAATTTGGTTTTGCTGTCAATGCTAGCAATTTTCTGTATATTATGGCTAAGAGAATTGAAGGAAAATTGTTGGGAAAAGTTGAGAATTGTTATTTTATTCTATTGAAATTTTAATCTATAATATATTTGAGGTGGTGCAGATGTTAATATTATGAACTTAACAACCCTAAATGTCCTTGCAGTTATTTCAGTATCAGGAATGATCGGGTGGCTGAATACGGACTTACATAGAAGAAAATTATTCGTGATGAAGAGTATGGTGATTATTTCGAGAAATGGGAAAAGGAATGGCCAGGTTGGGTTCAAACTGAACATCATTAATATTAAAGAAAAAGCTGCGGTCCCTGAATCCTGATGATCCCTCCGAATTATTGACGTGAAAAAGAGAATAATTCCGTGTGATGAAGGGAATTAATCACAGTGAATGCATGAGGGGTAATATTATTTTCAAAAAAATTATTAAGGGTTCCATAATTGGAGAAGTATTGAAAAGAGAGAAAATTAATTTTGTTTTCAAATGAATTTTTACTCGTTTTACGAAGTTGATAGTGCCTAAATCTCTCTATATCCCTTTCTCATGCAACTTACCGAGGAGCAAAGAAAAATATTAGCCTCAAATGAAAATATGAAGATCAATGCAGTAGCAGGATCAGGGAAAACTACAACCATGATTGAGTATGCCCGTGAACGTCCGGCTAATAGCCGTATCCTGTATCTGGCCTTTAATAAATCAGTTAAAGTTGAGGCCTCCAAAAAGTTTTTAAGTCATGGAATCCAAAATGTACAGGTAGATACAGCTCACTCTCTGGCATATCGTCCTATTGTTTTGGGAAATAAATACACGGTACGTCCTCAGGGATATAAAACTCATGAAATTGCAGATATCCTTAAACTGAAAGGTACAGGAGAGAAGCATACGGAGTATATGGTGGCAAATCATATCCATCGCTTTGTCTCTTATTTTTGTAATAGCGACAAAAATAAGGTTCAGGAATTAAACTATCTTGATGTAGTTACAGATGATACTGCCAGGCAATTTGTTGCCTCCCATTATGACTATATTCTTAAACAAACCCGGATCTTTCTGAGCAAAATGAATAAGGGGGAGATTGAGATCACTCATGACTTTTATCTCAAAAAGTTCCAATTATCTCACCCTCAACTCTCTTATGATTATATCCTCTTTGACGAAGGGCAGGATGCTTCTGGAGCAATGCTTGACATTTTTTTAAAACAAAATGCCATAAAAGTGATCGTTGGAGATACTCATCAGCAGATCTATGGGTGGCGATTTGCTGTCAATTCCCTGGAAAAGGTTGACTTTGATACTTATCTGCTTTCTAATAGCTTCCGATTCCAGCATGATATTGCTGAACTTGCTACTGACGTATTGGAATGGAAAAGATACCTGAATAATCCTTCTGTGATACCTATTAATGGTAAGGGAAAATCCCAGTTGGCAAATACTGAGGCAGTTATTGGTCGTACCAATTTGGGTTTGCTGCTGAAGGCTATTGAATTTGTGGTAGATGAGCGCAGGGTAAAACACATATACTTTGAGGGAAATATACATTCCTATACCTATGCAGATGAAGGGGCATCGCTATATGACGTCCTTAATTTGTATAATGGAAAGAAACAACGAATCAGGGACAAGTTAATACGTCAAATGAAAGATATGGATGAGCTCGAAGAGTACATTACCAACGCAGATGATGTTCAGCTTTCGATGATGGTTGAAATGGTAAAAGAATACGAAAATGAGTTACCGGGATTGATCAAATCCCTTAAGGATAAGCATGTGGCTAAGGATGAAAAAGAAAGAGCTGAGATGATTTTTTCGACCGTACACAAGTGCAAAGGAATGGAGTATGATAGGGTTCATTTGGTTGAAGATTTTATAACAGAAGAAAAACTCAAAAAGGCAAAAGTAGAAGCTAATCCCAAAGAGATTAATGCTTCCAGGTTAAACGAAGAGATCAACTTACTTTATGTTGCATTAACCAGAACAAAAGATAAACTCTTTATTCCATACACACTCTTGCCATTGGGGAAAATATATGGAAGCCCACGGATCCAAATTTCAGATGCTGATTTTATTCCTCAAAAAGAACCCTACACCAAACAATCTCAAACGAACCGAAGAAATGCTTCACCTTCACCAGAAAAGACTTATCCTGCTGCAAAAGCTGGAACGAATCATAAAGCAGCTTATAAACCCTGGAGTCCTTCACTGGATAATGAACTGACTAACATGTATGAAGAGGATATGAGTATGAAAGACATTGCCAGACATTTCGGACGATCTGTAGGAGCCGTTAGAGCCAGAATCAAAAAACTCGAATTGTAATTTGAGGGTAAAGCTCATGGATTGTAACTCGTATTGTCAGGGAGAACAAAAGTTCAATGATAATTCTACCAACTTCGATCTATAAGTCCACCGCTTTATACACTCACCCCAAAGGTACGCAGTGCATTATTCAAGGATACTTTTTTATCAGTAGATGCCTTCCTTTTGCCGATGATCAGTGCACAACTCACGTGGTAAGTCCCCGCTGGAAAAGTTTTGGGAACCGTTCCGGGAATCACAACGCTCCTTTCAGGAATATGCCCCTTATGCTCAACCGGTTCTTCGCCAGATACATCTATAATTTTAGAAGATGCAGTAAGTACCACATTGGCACCTAATACAGCTTCTTTTCCTACACGAACACCCTCAACAATAATGGAACGGCTACCTATAAAAGCATCATCTTCAATGATGACCGGTGCGGCCTGTACAGGCTCGAGTACCCCCCCTATACCTACACCTCCGCTGAGATGTACATTCTTGCCGATCTGAGCACAGGACCCTACGGTTGCCCAGGTGTCTACCATCGTACCGCTATCAACATAAGCTCCTATATTTACGTATGATGGCATCATGATGACACCCGGTGCAATATATGCACCATGACGAGCTGTTGCAGGGGGGACTACTCTAACTCCTTTTTGCAGATAGCCTCGCTTGAGCGGCATTTTGTCATAATATTCGTAAGGACCCACCTCCATCACTTCCATCTGGCGTGTTGGAAAGTAGAGTATAACAGCTTTCTTCACCCAGTCATTGACTTGCCAGCCATCTTGAGTAGGAGTTGCTACACGGAGTCTGCCAGTATCCAGTTCCTCAATAATATTGCGTATCGTCTCTTGTACCTGCGCAACTTGTAGCATGGATCTGTCCTCCCATGCCTGCTCAATAAGTTCCTGGTAATGGTCCATGAATGAATCGTACTTAGAATATATAAATTCCCCTGCCAAACTAATATAATCAGGCCTACAAACCAACAGACATCTGGTCTACAAATACACTGCAATGGCAAAGACCCAGAAATTCCCCTCTCCAGCCAGTTCGAAGGTCTCTTCGCCGATGGTGATCTCATCGTCTGAATCCGAGATCAGGTTTTGCCGGTTGACATCGATGGCCAGTTTACCCAGATCCAGTCCAAAACCGTATTGGAAGGCCCACTTGGCAGTTTGGAAACTTCTTTTATAGCTTTCCAGCTTTTCCAGGTCAGAATTTTTGTCTAGTTTAATACTGGCAACAGGACCAGCCTGAAAGCGTAAAGGGCCCAATTTTAAGCCGGCTAGTAGTGGGACATCTATCAGGAAGAAGTTCTCGTCCTGAAAACTAATCGAATCCGTACCCTGAAATGCGTCAGTTATTCTATACTGTGCACTAGCTGTGCGGAAGACAGCTTCAGGCTGTAGGTATACTACGTCTCCTAATCGTATTCGTGATATGACTCCTATACGAAAACCGACATTTGCCTCCTCCGCCTGAATGCGTAATGAATCTCTACCCGCCCTGTCTAAGAGCTGTATAAGATCATTTCCTTTCAAATCACCTGAGTGTATACCGGCACGTACACCTATCTGGACTTGTGCTTGAGCCAAAAGGGTACTGAGCAGGAACCCAATGATGAGTGGTATGTGTTTCATGATGTGATAGTTGAATTGGCAGGCAATATAAGCCCATTTGTAATCTTATTACAAGTATGAAATCCAGTACTATATAGCAAGAGCTATTCCATTTCCTCCGCCAGAAGCTCTTTCTTTTCAATATTTTTAATCAGTATGGGGATGAGGAAGATGTCAGACAGCAAGGCAAATACAATTGTCAATGCAGTAAATAATCCCGTGTTGAAGGTGCCCCCGAAATTGGAGGCTAACAGGAGTACAAAGCCTGACATCAGAACCAGGGATGTAATGATCATCGCTTTGCCAGTTCCTAGCATAGTATTTCGGATGGCTACATCAGGTGAGTGGCCCAACCTGCGCTCAAGCTTGTATCGGGTGAGAAAGTGTATGGTATCGTCTACTGCAATACCAAAGGAGATCACAAATACAATAGCAGTAGATGCCGTGAGCTTAATGCCAAGCAGCCCCATGATACCTCCCGTTATGATCAACGGGATAATATTGGGTATCATGCTGATCAGCAACATTTTCCAGGATCTAAATAGTAATCCCATGATCAGTCCAATAATGACAAAAGCGATAAATAGTCCCCCCATGAGACTCCTGCGAAGATAGATCAGATTGATATCTGTGAGATAAGCATGTCCGGTAATCTGATAGTCAAAAAGGGTGGTGTCAATTTCTGTTCGGATATAATAATCCAGTCTTGTAGTAAGCTCTCCAAATTTGTCTGTACCAATATCGGGCATCCTGGCACTTACCCTAGCCAGGCCTTTTTTCTCGCTCATCACTTTATCCATGAAATTACCCCGGTCGTTAAGCTCCATGAAAGCAATGAGTTCATCGATGTCTTCCTGTCTGCTGGGTATCCTGCGAAAACGGGAAATATTGCTATGATAAAACTGGTTGGCTTGCTCGACCAGTGCCACCGGAGACAGAAAGGGGCTGAAATAGCCCTCTTGCTTGAGAAAATTCTGGATCTTTTTTATCTCTAGCAGTACTTCCCGGTCAGTAATGTGATTGCCATTCTTCATCTCTACAGCCATCTCAAAAGGCCTGAGACCTGCGTTCTGGGCTTCAAAGAATTCCATGGATTTTCGAATAGGATCATTTTTGCCAATATCTTCCAGTAGATAGGTGTCCAGAGAAATTTGAGACATCATTCCAAAACATACCAGCAAAAATACAACAGTACATGCAATGATCTGACGGGGCTTGCGTCGGGTGAGGTTATAGACCCAGATTAGAAATCTTTGCCAGATAGGATGATTTTCAAGAGACGCAGACTTGAGAAATATTCTGGGGGGCAGCATTAGAATGGCATTGGGAATTACCGTAATGGATATGATGTATGTGAAAAAGACACCTATTGCTGCATAAAAGCCAAATTCACGGATAGGTGGAATCTTGGATACCATTAAGGAAGCAAAACCAATGGAAGTCGTTAAACTGGTGAGAAAAGTCGCCAGTCCAATTTCGTCCAGTGTCGTTTTCATCGCATCCAATGGAGTATTGCCCCACTTGAGTTCGTGTAGGTATTTGGTGATCAGGTGGATCACGTCGGACATGCCCACCACAAATATGATCGGTATTAAGAGGTTATTGATCAGATTGATATCCTGACCGCTAAAACCCATAGTCCCAGTAATCCATAAAAGTGAGGCCAGGATAACCATAACTGGTATAATCACTCCCCAGAAATTTCTGTAGGTAGCATAAAGTACAAATACGATCAGAAAAATGGAGATCGACAGAAACAGAATAAGCTCTTTGGCCATTTTTTTTACATAGCGGGTACGTATTACGGGTATTCCCGTAATAACGTATTCACTTTGTTGGGTCTCTAAAAGAGATACAAGCTCATCATGCAGAATATCCCGTTCTTGGGTATCAAATATCTCCGGTTCTATAAATATATACGCACATACATACTGTAGATCGTTCGTTACTAATACACCGCGAAGGGTGCTGTCCTGTTCAATTCGCTGGCGGGATTCCTCTAAGGATTCAGGCGTATCATAAGCCAGCCAAGGCGTCGTAGTTATTCCCATTCCTCTGCGCCGGAGACGGACGGCATCTGTAGCTGATACCATAGAATCCACGCCGGGTAGTGTCTGCATAATATCAAAAATACTATCTACCCGGGTGAGAAACGGTTGGTCGAATATATCATCTGTTGTGCTTTTAATAGCGACCTCGATGATGAAGTTCTGTTCTTCTGAAAATAACTCCTGATAAGCTTCATAATACTTATATTCAGGATCGTTTTTAGGATAAAAACTGTCAAAGCTGAAATCTATGCGAAGCTGTAATACCCCTATCGCCAGGATTATGGTCATCATCGACATCGCAATGAGCAATAGGCGTCTGTTTCTAAGAATGAACTCCATGCAGTGTGTTAAGTAGAAAAATCATACATAAGACCTTTAAGCGGGGAAAATGTTTGCCTTGAAATGAGAATGGACTAACTTCACAAAATAAATAATGTTTTTTACAAATGAAAATAGCTTTAGACTTTGACGGCGTAATCCACAATTACTCTAAAGGATGGAATGGTGGAGAGATTTATGATTCCCCCGTAGAAGGGGTTAAAGAGGCCATGGAGCAGATGAAAGCACAGGGACATACGCTATATATCTTTACAACACGTACCAACAAGATTTTCCACAAAGATGAGAAAGATCAGAAAAAGGCCATTGAAGAATGGATGAAAAAATATGAAATTCCCTACGATAAGATCTGGACCTTTGGAAAACCGATGTGTGATATTTTTATCGACGACAGAGCCATCCCGTTCAGGGGAGACTGGGAGCAGACTTTGAAGGAAGTTGAAGTATTTAAAGTATGGAATAAAAAATAAAGTCCTTGCATATCACTCCTGGAAAGTCTGACTGGAGGAATACGATTGTTGAATTTCAAAATCAAAAAATGCTTGATTTTTAGGGACGTACGACCTTTCATGAAAAGTAACTCGGTCATCTTGATCCACTAAAATGGCTGTTGATGACCTTGTTCCATACCTCGAACTTTGGATAAACATGGCAGAAAGTATTCGCTCCCATTCTAGGGGTACTCCCGTAGCAGGTAGCTCTACATCAGGCGCCAAAGCTGTGTTGTAGAGCCAGTTGATAACCTCATCTGCTGAAGGGTCCGTAGATTGTACATACTTGGATAATTTTTCTTTACCCTTTACTACTTTGGGCCAAGGAGTATCAAGTAGATGATTACTCAATCCATATATCCCAGGCGAAATTTTTTGAGGTCCTGATGCACGATTGGAAAAATATTGAAGCTGATCTACATGACCATAAATGAGATTAAAACCGTTGTACGCTTCCCCTTTCTCTTTCAGTATTTGTGTATATGTTGAAGTATCCCATTCCCTGGTAAGAAAATCCTTGACAATATCTCCCCTTGAAGGTGCCCCACGTTTGATGTTTGCTGGTTCCCTGTAGTTTGTGAGTGCTGCTATTTTTCCAGTTTTACTCATCCCGAGCCAACTACCTCCTGCTTTCAGATCTTTGCCTCCCAGTACATGTTGAGGATCTTCCCACCAGTGAGCAGAAGCTGTTGGACGTTCATAAAATTCATCACGATTAGCAGCAAATATGAGTTTATAGCTTGGATGTACCTGGTATGCAAATAGGATGAGACACATGTGAGTATATTTATTTGAGCAGAAGTAAAAACCTACTGGTCATTTATTTTTGTAAAAATTTAATCAATTTGCGCATCCGGTATACGGGCTCTGACATAGAATAGCTAACTTTTGTGTATATCCATGGCAAAAAAAGCAATACAGGCGACACTTCAAAGACTTCTGGGTTTCGAAAACTATTTGTTTGTCTTTTCCCTTTTTGTTATGTCTACGATACGGTGGAATAAAAAAGAGGGAGATATCAAGCATTTCATGAACATGCTTGACCCCATGGATACTGTACTGGATATTGGAGCTAATATCGGGATCATGACTGCAATTATGTCTCGTGCTTGCCCCCAGGGCAAGGTCATAGCCTTTGAACCTATTCCTGAAAATATCAAAGCCCTTAAGAGACTGATCAAATTTCTGCGGTTGAAAAATGTCGATATTCAGTCAGTTGCATTGGGAAATAAAAAGTGCAACCTGGAAATGCGTATGCCTGTTATTAAAGGGGTAAAAATGCAGGGACTTAGCCATGTGCACCATCCTGATATTGAGGGATATGATACTACCTATCAACGCTATAAAATTCCTCAACATACACTTGATGATATACTCTTAAATGAAACTGTTCAAGCGATAAAAATAGATGTAGAAAACTATGAGTATTATGTACTCATAGGTGGTGAAAAACTGATCAACCAGAATAGACCCTTAATATATATGGAACTGTGGGATAATGATAACCGGAAAAAGTGTATGGAGCTTCTTTTTGACTGGGGATATACTGCCAAGGTACTGGTAAACAGTGAACTTGTCACCTTTAACCCTAACAGGCATTCTCATCAGAATTTTTTCTTTATCCCTGCGAAATAGCTATCTTGACGCTGTTTCAAAAAGAACTCAAACAACAAGATTTACCGGAATATTTTACTATGATCTCACTGAAAGCTGCAAGCAAAAGTATAAAAGGTACAATTCTCCTTCCTGCTTCAAAAAGTGAAAGTAATCGTGCACTGATAATCCAAGCATTATGCGAGGAACCTTTAGAATTGCATAACCTGGCTTCTGCCAGAGATACGCAGACCATGATACGGTTACTGGAGTCTGAAGGACATGTGCTGGATGTCATCGATGCAGGAACGACCATGCGCTTTCTGACAGCTTACTTCAGTGCCGTAGGAAGAGATCAGATTCTCACGGGTACTCCCAGGATGTGTAAACGTCCTATTGGAATTCTAGTAGATGCATTGCGGAAGCTAGGTGCAGAAATCGAATACTGGAAACAGGAAGGTTATCCTCCGCTACATATCGTGAGTAAGGGTGAAGGCCTGAGGGGTGGGGAGCTGTCTATCTCCGGAAGTGTGAGTAGCCAGTTCATTACAGCCTTGCTCATGATCGGACCTACTTTGAAAGGTGGATTAAAACTACATCTGGAAGGGAAGATCGCTTCCAGGCCCTATATTGAAATGACACTGGGATTGATGGAGTATTTTGGGGTTAAAGCAATATGGGAAGACCGGGATATTGTTGTACCTGAGCAATCCTATCAGCCCAGGGACTACACCATAGAGTCAGACTGGTCCGCGGCAAGCTACTGGTACAGTATGGTTGCCTTGGCCGAAACGGCTGAAATAAAACTCCTGGGACTGCGTCAACTATCTCGCCAAGGAGATAGTCAGATCGCTAGATTGATGGAATCTTTCGGCGTAAAAACGGAGTATCAGGAGGATGGTGTACTATTGACCAAGACGCAAGCAGTCGCAGATCCGGAATTGGAGATGGATTTTGTAGAGACCCCAGACCTTGCTCAGACTATTGCTGTTGTAAGTGCTGCTACGGGAATTCCCGTGAGAATGACCGGGCTGGAGACGCTCCGTATCAAGGAGACTGACCGGATTCTGGCTCTTCAAAATATGTTGGGGAACTTCAATGTAAGGATGGAATCAGCGGATGATACCTTATTTAAAGTAGAAGGGCAGTTCAACCCATCTATTAAGCCCATCGAGACCTACGAAGATCACAGGATGGCTATGGCTTTTGCACCTTTAATAATGAGACAAGACGAACTTATGATCAAAGAGCCAGAAGTAGTCAAAAAATCATATCCAGAATTCTGGGACCACCTTCAAAATATCGGGATCACTGTTTCAGAATGGTAATATGAAAATCTTGATCATTGGAGCGGGTAACATGGGTATAACCTATGGAGAGGGATTTATCCAGTCTCATGTCATTCCTACTGAAGACCTTTTTTTTCTGGAAAAAGACCCGGCAAAAGTCTCCTCCATCAGGCATATCTCTTATCACCCCCTCTATGAAGCCCCCGGGGACTTTGTGAGGTATATGGATCTGGTCATTCTCAGCGTGAAACCCCAGGACTTTGTTTCACTGGCATCAAGTCTGGCACCCTATATACACAAAGATCAACTGATTATTTCCATTATGGCTGGGGTGAAAATCTCTTCGATTTATGATCATCTGAAAGCTGAAAAGATCATCCGTGCAATGCCCAACCTCCCTGCCCAGGTAGGACAGGGCATGACTGTTTTTACAACTTCAAATGAAGTAGATAAAAAGGACCTTTTTATTGCTCAGAATCTCCTCAATACCACCGGGAAAGCTATCTATACCCCTGAAGAATCCCTCTTAGACGCTGCCACTGCCATCTCCGGGAGTGGGCCAGCATATGTTTTTTACTTCATGCAGGCTATGATCGATAAAGGGAGGGAAATGGGGTTCTCTGAATATGAAGCGCAACTACTGGTCGAACAGACTTTCCTGGGAGCGATTAATCTACTGAAGAAAAATAGCCTGAGCTGTGAAGACTGGATTCGCAAAGTTTCTTCTAAAGGAGGAACTACAGAGGCTGCCATGAATACATTTCGCCAAATCCAACTCAATAAGATGATCGGAGAAGGGTTAGATGCTGCCAGAGATCGTTCAGAAGCCCTCAGCCAAGGTTAAGTTAATATTAACAAATTATTTTCTTTTTCGACATTTGGTAATTTTTACTTATTTGTGATTAAGCATTAGTTGCTTGTTCTTGTAGGTACACTTTTTATCTTTTCTAAATTACAAAATATGAAATCAACCTTTACGCGTTATTGTCAAAGGAGTATACTGCTATGGCTAGTATTAGCCAGTATGAGTATATCTCATGGACAGGATGTCGGTCTTTCTATTCTTTCCAGTGTGAAAGTAGGTGATGAAGGCGCCGCCGAAATTGTTGCCTATGATGCCCTGAATCAGCGACTCTGGGCGCTGAATAATGTAGCCGAATCCGGTGTCCGTATTTATGATCTCTCTGAGGTGTCTGCGCCCGCAGTAGTCGACAGCTTTAATTTTGAAACAGGAGAAGGAAACAGTATTGCTATCTATGATTCATTGGTAGCTGTCGCCGTAGACATAGAAGGACAAAATGGTAATATCCTGGTATATAGTGTTGATGACTTTAGCCTGTTGGCGACGTTTGAAGCTGGCGTATTGCCTGATATGGTTACCTTCTCCAACAATGGACAGTATATCCTTTCTGCCAACGAAGGTGAGCCCAACGATGCGTATGATTCTGATCCAGAAGGTTCTGTAACGATTGTGGATCTCAGTGCTGGCCTGGATGCAGCTGAGCCGGTAACAATTGGTTTTACGGCTTTCAATGATCAGCAGGCATCACTCATCAATAGTGGTGTGCGCATCTTTGGACCAGGTGCGACTGTAGCACAGGATCTGGAGCCTGAATTTATTAGTGTAACTGCTGATGATTCACTGGCTTACGTAATGTGCCAGGAAAATAATGCATTTGCTGTAGTAGACATCAAGGCTGCTGAAGTGATCGATATCCTGCCACTGGGATACAAGGATCACTCCAGAGGGACTCCTGTACTTGAAGCGTATTTTCTGAATGAACTACTGGATCTGCCCGAATTAGGAGTACCTACCGGACAGGAAGAAGCTGTAAAGCTCAGTGGTTTCTCAGGTTTGTTCTTCGATGAAGCCAATTCTACCGAAGAAGAATACGTATTCTACACCATCCCTGACCGTGGACCCAATGCTGAAACTGTTAGTCGCAATCTGGTAGGAACTGCTCAGAATCTGCGCCCATTTAAATTGCCCGATTACCAGGCTCGTATCGTGAAGATCACCCTGAATCCCATCACTGGTGAAGTAGGCCTCAATGAAGCCGATCAGATCTTTCTGACGGCCAAAGACGGGACAACTCCTATCTCTGGAAAAGGCAATGTGCCGGGATTTGACGAAGTGCCGGTTGTGATGACAGAAGATACTTCTATCGCTGATTTCATCGTAGATTCTATCGGCTATCAGCTGCTGGAATATGATCCCTTTGGTGGCGACTTCGAAGGTATCCTGAGGGATGGAAATGGCGAATTCTGGATGTGTGATGAATATCGCCCTGCAATTTATTATTTTGATACGACAGGTGTACTGATCGAAAGATATGTACCTGAAGGGACATCGCTGTTGGGAGATGCCCCTCAGGATTCTGGATTCTATGGCGCAGAAACGCTACCAGCCGTATACAGCAAGCGTAGAGCCAACAGAGGTTTCGAAGCGATCGCTCTGGATACTGATGCGGGAATTTTATATGCGTTTATCCAGACTGCCATGGATAATCCTGGTAGTGAAGCCAGAAACTCTGATGTGATTCGCATACTTGGCATTAATCCTGCGACAGGTGAACCCGTACGTGAATATGTATACTTCCTGGAAAAAAACCGCAATAGCGGTGTGAATATCAATCGCGTAGATAAAATCGGTGATGCCGTGTATATCGGAGGAGGTAAGTTTCTCATCCTGGAGCGTGATTCCAGCGTTCCTGGATCACAGGGAGGTAAGAAATTTGTATTTGAAATAGACCTGAAAGGCGCTACTAACATCCTGGGTACAGAGATCTCCAACAAAATGGAGTCTACCGGTGAAGAGGATAAGACGCTTGAGATGATGACTGCCGATGAGATAGTAGCTATGGGAATACAGCCTGTTTTCAAAAACAAGGTAGTGAATTTACCTTCTATCGGGTATCTTCCCAGCGACAAGCCCGAAGGGCTTGCCCTCCTGCCCGGCGGCTCCTTCGCTGTCATCAATGACAATGACTTTGGCAAGGCTGGGGCAGGAATCACAGACGATATTTCACTGGGCATCGTATCCTTTGAAGATAATTATGGGTTTGACGCCAGCAATGAAAGTGATAGGGTCGATATCACCAGTCATCCTACACTAGGGATGTACCAGCCTGATGCGATCGCCACCTATAAAGTCAATGGCATCAGCTACATCGTTACAGCAAATGAAGGAGATGCCCGAGATTATGACGGCTTTTCTGAAGAAGAACGTTTAGAAGACCTCCAGTTGGATTCTACCCTTTTCCCCAATGCCGCAGAGCTACAGTTGGAAGAAAACCTGGGAAGGCTGAAGACCACAAACACTCAGGGAGATCTCGATGGTGACGGTGATTTTGATATCATTTACTCCTATGGTGCCAGATCCTTCTCGATTTTTGACCAGTTTGGAAACCTGGTATATGATAGTGGCGATGATTTTGAGCAAATTACTCTGGAGGAACTGCCTGATTTTTTCAATGCGGACTTTGATGAAGGAGAATTTGTATTCAAAGACAGAAGTGATGACAAAGGGCCAGAACCCGAAGGTGTGGTTCTCGCTTCCTATGAGGGATTTACCTATGCATTCATTGGGTTGGAACGCATAGGAGGAATAATGATGTATGATATTACCAATCCCTTGTCTCCCGAATTTAAAGATTACCTCAACACAGCAGACTTTGAAAATGGAACCGGAGATATCAGCCCTGAAGGATTGATCTTCATTCCCGCAGACCGTAGTCCCAATGGACAGAATCTGGTGGTTGCCAGCTATGAGGTAAGTGGTACGTTTGCAGTATATCAGATTGATGGCCTGATCGAGGAATGCGAAGATACCGTAATGGTAGCTGTTGAGGACCCTGCTATCAACCTGACTCCTATCGGTACCTATGCTACGGGCGTATTTGACGAGGGGGCAACTGAGATCATTGCCTTCGATGCAATGTCTCAACGTATATTTTCCACCAATGGCAACGACGGTACCATTGATATCCTGGATGCATCCGATCCTGAGAATCTTACCCTGATCACACAGGTGGATCTGTCAGAATTTGGGGATGGCGCCAATAGCGTCGATGTATTCGATGGGGTGGCCGTAGCTGCAGTGGAGGCAGAAGAAGTGGACCAGAATGGGATGGTCGTCTTTATGGATACCGCAGGTAATCCTATCAGTGCAGTAACAGTAGGGGTACTTCCCGATATGGTAACTTACACTCCAGATGGTAGTAAGGTCATCACAGCTAATGAAGGTGAACCCAGTGATGAATACGATATAGATCCACTAGGATCTATTTCGATCATTGATCTGAGTGTCGGAGTAGAAAATCTGACTGATGACCATGTTACGACCCTTACGTTTGAAGCATTCAATGACGTAGAACTGGATGAAAGCATGAGAATCTTTGGACCGGGAGCTTCTGTAGCACAGGACCTTGAGCCTGAGTATATAGCTGTTGCTCCGGATTCCAGAACGGCGTATGCCATCATGCAGGAAAATAATGCCATTGCTGTAATCGATCTCGAAGCAGGTGAGATTATAGCTCTGAAAGGACTGGGATTCAAGGATCATAGCCTCGCTTGTAATGGACTGGATGCCAGTAATCGCGATGAGGGAATCGAGATTCGCAACTGGCCAATACTGGGTATGTATCAGCCTGATGCCATCAAAGCATTTGAAATAGACGGAGCTACTTACGTCATTTCGGCTAATGAGGGTGATGCAAGAGATTATGACGGTTTCTCAGAAGAAGAGAGAGTTGGCGATCTGAATCTCGATCCGGAAGCCTATCCCAATGCAGCATTCCTGCAGCAGGAGGAAAACCTGGGTAGACTCAACTCTACTACTGCCACAGGTGATATCGATGGCGACGGAGATATAGATCAGATCTATAGCTATGGTGCTCGCTCGTTCTCTATCTGGGATGCTGAAGGAAACCTGGTCTGGGATAGTGGGGAAGACTTAGAACAAATTGTAGCTGCTATTCAACCAGATAACTTCAATGCCAACAATGACGAGAACGATGCTAAGGCGCGTAGCGACGATAAAGGTCCTGAACCAGAGGCCGTTGAAGTAGCAACAATAGGTGATGCTACTTATGCTTTTGTTGGCCTGGAAAGACAGGGAGGTGTCATCGTTTATGACATTACTGATCCCACAGCGCCATCTTTTGTGCAGTTTGTCAACAACAGAAATTTTGAAGCAGATCCTGAGACCAATCTCCTGGAAGCTGGAGACCTGGGACCCGAGGATATCATCTTTATCCCTGCTGAAGAAAGCCCCAATGGAGTATCGCTTATCGCAGTATCCAATGAGGTAAGTGGATCTATCACACTGTATACACTCGGAGAGGAGCCTTCTGTGAATCTGCTTGCCCGTACTCCTAATCCCGCAAATCTGCTGAAGGCTTATCCTAACCCCTTTTCAGGAATGACAAAAATCGATGTGCAGTTAGGAAAAACCGGAAATACCCGCGTCGAAATCGTGGCGATGAATGGGCAGCTTATTCAGCGTCTCTACACGGGAATCATGAATGCAGGTCAGACCTATTCCCTGGATTTTGAGGCGAGAGACCTGGCAGCAGGTATGTATCTGCTTAGAATGGTGAATAGCGAAAGTGGTATACAGGTAAATAAACTGGTGCTAACGAGATAAATTGCTCTTGAACAATTAACATGTAGAAAGAGGAAGTCAACGTAAGAGACTTCCTCTTTTTTTATGAGATGAGTATTCAAGATTGCAGAAAATGGATGCAGACAAGTAATATTTTT
>CAYXVE010000017.1:0-79984 GCA_964468435.1 uncultured Bacteroidia bacterium
AGCAGCAGGATCAGCAGCATTGTGGATCACCTGCACACGTGCAGTTTGAGGCTCTTCTACTATTTGAGGTAATTCTACGACGGTACCGTCAGGCAGTACAAACAGCAAGCCAAAGGAAGCACCATCCTGGTTGTTAGAGGGATCTACGAAACCAGAAGCAATCACGATTCCTGCAGCACCATTTAGCTCAGTCAGATCAGCCTGGAAAGAAAACAACTCATTGTTGGGTTGATTTCCGGCAGTGATATCTACGACAAAATTCTTTGCAGCGAAAATGATATAGTCTTTGACGAAGTGCTGATAACCGATGTTGGGAATGATTAAGCGATCATCAAATTTGATACCTACACCAGGTGCGTCGGTGGATCCATGAAGGATCTGAACATCTACATTATATCCCGCAATAGCAGATTCTCTAGCACCTTCTTTGATCAGCAGTGTAAATCCAGTCTCTTGTCCGATAGGATTCTCAGCAAAATCATCTGGATTCAATACACCAGAAGCGACGATGTAGTAAGACGCACCAGCTTTCAGGCCAGCATTGAAAGAAGCGATACCATCTGCAATACTCTCACTATTTGGACCCGCAACAACAATTTCCAGTTGTACTCCGGCTGGCAGGTCGATAAATGGGGTAGCTGTACGGAAGGTGAAATCATCAATTTTGATGGTATCACCTGGCGTTTTGACATAGATGTCTACAACTTCAGCAGCTGGATCGGCTGAGTTATGGATAACCTGAGCTCTGGCAGTAGCCTTCACAGGAAGTTCGATGACAGTTCCATCTGCTAGAACTGCGATCAGTCCAAACGCTGAACCATTCTGATTGGCAGCTGGGTTTACAAAACCAGAAGCCAGGATGGTTGCTGATCCTCCACCCAGGCCGGAAATATCCGCTGTGAATGTGAATAGCGCATTTTCTGGGGCTCCAGCTGGAGTTACCTCTAGTTCATACACACCTGCAGGTACAGAGAGATAATCTGTAAAGTCTCCATAGGAAAATCCAGGTATAATTGTGTTTCCATTGGCATTAACTCCCACACGTGGAGCATCAGTAGATCCATGAAAAACGCGCAAGTCTACATTTTCTTCACTTGTACCAGAAGTTCTGGCATTTGCAGCAAGGAAAAGGTTGAATGCAATGTCTTTGTGCTCTGGGTTGGCAGCAAAATCGTGAGATACAACACCGTTAGCTACAACCTGGTATGTCTGTCCTTCTTCCAGTGTAATCCCATGAAATGCTTTGATCACCTGATGTGCGTTTTGGCTGTTGGCAGGTGCAACTATGATGTTGATAGGGGTTCCAGCAGGAAGATCTAGGAATCCAGTAGCAGTGCGGAATGCCACGTCGTCGAGTTTTACTTCAGTGCCGTGGTATTGGATATAGATATCCACCACCGCAGCAGCAGGATCAGCAGCATTGTGGATTACCTGAACGCTGGCATTCTGCGCCAGGAGTCCAGAAAATCCGCTGCTGCATAAAAGTGCAAATAGCAGAGTAATAAGTTTTCTTTTCATAATAAGGTTTTTTGATATATAGTAAATAATAATAAGGCGTAATAGCGTGCAATTTTTTTTAATGAAAAATTTATTCAGTGAAAAAAGTAAATCAATTAACATTCATTTTACTGCTCTAAAACGATAATCTGAAAGATATCCCTACTATATTTTTTTTAAATCATTGCATTGTTGTCCCGAAGATGGATTTAGGAGAGAAATAATGGGCTGTAGCCCGGTTTGGGATGTATGGCAACAATAGACAAAGTCCTTGAATATTTAACCAAATGATATTACCGATATGGTCGATAGAAAATTTAATACATCTAAAATCACTCAATACCGAATTGAGCTGAAAGTAGGCTATGGTTTATGCGTTTTTAAAAATTGGCTCAGCATTGTTGAATACAATAACAAGTACTCGCAGGAATTTGACTTGTGAGACTTTTACTCCTTACTCTTTTCTCAATGTGGGGCCTGGAAATTGTAATATGACCTTCTTTCCCGTGAGAGCTTCCAGAATAGGCGTGAGTGTTTGTTCACCCTGAATTCGCGTATTTTCCAGTACTTGTGATTGTCTTGCGGCCCGTTGGATTTCCAACTCTGCAATCTTATAAGCTTCATCTACCATTTCAGCTTCATTCCAGTAGGTAAACCAAGTTTCATATACCTTGGATTGCTGGTGGTCTACCTTGACGTAGCATAATTCAGGTTCAGGGATCTGAATATATATGGTATCATTGAGAATTTGAATATCACTACTATCTACCTGAGCCAGGTCGATGCATCCCACAGCTTCACCTACTACGATAAGCAGTATTTTCGGGTCGGGAAACCATTCGAGTATTTGTTCATGCTTTACGATATCCTTAAACTGGTATTTTACCAATTCAATTTTACCCATCGCCTCCATTTTTTCTACAACCATATTGTGAACTGTCCTGGTAGGAGGTGGGTCTAGAGAGAAATCAAAGAGTGATCTATAAAATAACAGTCCAATGATTATGAGTCCAGAAAATATTAATAATATAGTAAGCAGTATATTTTTCATGTTATTGATGCCAGTTTTTTTTATCATCTGAAATTTCCATGAAAGACGTAAATATGATTAAAATGTTCGTTACATCAGAGATTCACAGCTATAACAATTTCAACAAAATATTTGTATATATGCAAAGTCTTTCTTTAATACTGTTGTTTTCTTGCGGTACAGGGAATCTTTCTGCTCCAGGAAAACTTCGTTGTACGGGAAGAGAGAATCCAGGTATCATATTAACCAGAAATCCTCGTCTGAGTTGGCAGATACCTCAAAATGCAGCAGTAAGTGCAGTTCAGATTCAAGTAGCAGCACTTCCCGAAATTTTACTTCGACATCGAGGTAATCTATGGGATACGGGTAAGATGTCGTATCAGGATACCAGCATTATGTATCAGGGGGATACACTAGAATCAGAACATAAATATTACTGGCGAATAAGATATTGGGATGAACGTGACCAGATTTCCGAATATAGTGAAATAGCTCAATGGGAAATGGGACTGATAGATCATGAGGACTGGAAGAGTAAGTGGATTCATGTTGATTCAATCAATCACTCAAAGAAGCGCATATTGGGATTTAAAGAGCAGATAGAATCACTAAAAGAGGTAAGAAGAGCCAGGTTGTATTTGGAAAGTAGGGAAAGAATAGCGCCTGTACTATTTCGAGATGATTTTCAATTGATGCGATATGATAGTACAGGTACAGATAGTAGTATTTGCTATTCTTATGTGATAACCCCCTATATTTTCTGGGGAAATAACTGTTTTGGGTTTAAGAGTATGGGAAAGGAATCTGTTTTTCGGGCTCAATTTACTGTATCCTATTATAATGGAGATACTATTTTGAGAAGTATCATGCCTTCAGATGTATTGAGCATGGATAATCAGGAAGGAGAGATAACACATGAAAGTCCTTGTTTGTGGTAAGATCCTTGAAAAAGGATTGATTTTGAAACTCATTAATTCCTGTAGAGGGTTGGGAAGATGTTAAGATAAACTCGAAAGTGATGTCCAATTTATGAGTTAGTCAATACGAGCAAAGCGTTATACGAAGCAAAAAAAGGAAAAGAGGAAGTCAATACGTAAGACTTCCTCTTTTGATTCTAACTATATTGAGCGCAATCACTTATTTCCTACCTTGACTTTGCAGGGATTCACAGTATTCCGTCAGCTGTTTTACGGTAGAATTATTGGGATCGATAGCTTCTACTTTTTCAATATAGGGCTGAGCGGCCTCACAATTGTTGTCGCCATCTTTACTGAAGTAATAGAAAGCGAGGTAAGAGTTAGCTGCAATGACTACGCTACGCTCAGACTTAGATAATTCAGAAGGTTCTTTTTCTTTCCAGATTTCAGCTGCTTCCATGGCAGGTTCTGCCATCAGCCATTGGTCTACAGTATCTCTACCGTCAATGGTCTGTGCGATCTGGAATCTGTAAAGCCAGATATTAGCATAGTCTTTTTTCAGTTCTGCCGCTTTCACGAAGTATTCATCTGCTTTTTCCAGTTTCTCTGCATAGTAATTAGCCATGCCTGCTTTGTAGTAATGTGCAAGTCCTACAGGTGCAGCCTTTTCGATGGCTTTTTCTCTGTAATAGGCTTCTTTTTCATAGATAGGAGTTAGGTCTTGTTCCATTTCTTCGATGATAGCGTCCTGTGCTTTGACGAAAGCTGCTTTCTCCTCCATTTTTTCTACCATTTCATTGGCCTTCTCGATGTTTTCTTCGGCCTTGAACTTTTCATATTGTTGAGCATATTCCTGATATTCACTTACAGCCTCTTTTTTGGCGAGTTCTACCTTTCTGGTTTCTCTCTTAACCATATCAGCCTCTCTGTTGAATCCATCGGCAGTTTTTTCAAAAATATCGCTGCGTTCAGGCTTCATTTCAATCACTCTCTCAAAGTTTTCGTCTGCTTTGTCAAACTCACCTTTATCCAGGAAAATTCTTCCGTAAGTCTCATAGTCATCGGCAATACGGTACTCGGGAGCCTTCAGTTCAAAGTATTTTTCCATGTATTCCTGTGCCTTGTCAAGCTGTCCCAATTTTTGGTGAGACATCCCCAGCAGACGCAATTTAACGCCGGTAACGGTATCAAGACTGTAGAATTGGTCGATAGCTTCCTGGTAGTTACCACTCAGAAACAAGAATTTACCATAGTTAAGCTCAGCATTGAGGTCATTTTTTGTCAGTTGAAGATATTTTTCATAGTCCTCTCTACCTTGTGCATATCTGCCTGCACGCATCATCAGGTCTCCACGTACCTGATAAGAAGGTGCGAAATCAGGAGCCTTTTCGATAGCTGTATTCAAAAACTCGAGTCCTCTATTGATAAGTTCTAACCGTTGATTTTTGGCCTCTTCTTCATCTCCTTCAATCTTGCTGGCTTCACTGATTTTTAATTCTCCGATACGTGTATAAGCAGGAATATAAGTAGGATCGATTTCAATAGCTGTTTCGTACTGTTCCAATGCAAATTCACTAACACCGCGTGCATATTCGTAATCTCCAAGCATTACATAAGATTTGGGATCATTGGAATCTTCTGCCTGAGCCTGGCGTAGGAGTACCTCTGCATCTTTCAGTTTGCCAGCTTCCAGGTATTCTTTAGCAACAGCATATTTTACACGAATATCTTTTCCTTTATCATAATAGAGCGCTTGCTCTACAAATTCCTGAGCCTCACTAGACTTACCTTGCTGCAGACGAACCCGCGCCATTCCCACATGGTTTAGAGCAAATCTTTTTTTCTCATCAATCCCCTTCATAAACTGTTCTTCAGCGGACTCGTAGTCGCCGGATTCAAACAATGCTGTACCCAGCAGATAATATCCATAAGGGTCTTCAGCGGTTGCAACCTTAGGTCGCAGAGATTTTACTGCTTCATCTAGTGAATTTTTGAAGATGAGATCTTCTTCCTGTGACCAATCTACATCCTGAGCATTCAGTCCTGCTTGTCCTGCGAATAATAATGTTGCTGTAAGTAATAGCAAGCGTCTCAACATAGTCTTTGATTTAATGGTTTGTTAAATGATAGTGCCAATATTTATAAATCGTATAAGTATTAAACAAATATAATGTTAATTCTTTATGTCTCCTAACCAATATGTAATACAAATTTGCCCCTTTTAGATGTCGGTTAACTGACATCAAATGCAAATTGTTGTCAGTTTTCAGGGAATCTCAACACTCTAGTGATAGCTCTTTCAGGTACAAGTCCAGCTTTATGAAATATTCGCTGACCTTCATCACTCGCCAGATGGGCTACAAAACCAGTTCCTAATCCAATCTTGGGTTCGCGTAGTATAGCATATATTTCTCTCGAGAGCGGATAGCAACCTTCACTAATCACTCCCTGATAGGGCTGGAAAAATCTCACGTCATACGTTTCGATAAAGGAACAACTATTGACGGCTTCCAGTTCCATAACCCTGATATCTTTGCGAAAACTAATGGCTTGTTGGTCATCCTGATCGCTAATCCATGCCAGACCGATAACGCCGATGGCGTTTGGTGTATTCGAGACATATTCCAGTACTTCAGGATTGGATTTTGCTGCAAATGCATCACTCCGCAGTGCTTTGTCATTCAGGTAGTCTTCCTGTAAATACTTGACTGTACTGGATTTAGCATGATCAAAGGCCAGAATAATTTTTCCCAGGGAAGACTCGGGATTGATTTGGTCCCAGGTTTCGATTTTTCCAGTGAGTATTCCTTCAAGTTGTTCAGTCGTCAGTACACTATCCATATTGCTTTTATGGATGATCAAGGCTACTGCATCAGTAGCTACATGACTGAATCTTTCTTTGGTACCCTGCTCTTCAAGAAACCTTCGCTCTGCAGCAGTTAGTTTTCTGCTGGAAATAACGAGCCTTAATGAGTCTTGGGCAAGCATCGCATTAATAGCTTCCTCTCCAGGCAGGTATATAGCCTCTAATGAAGCATCTTCATACAAAAATTCAAAATTGTCTATCTCTGCCTCAATGATTGGACGATATGTCTCATCTACCACTATGGTAATATCACCGGCCGTACTAGACTCTTTCTGATAAGTTTTGGTGGTTCCAGGTTGTAGGGAATCACCCAATACAACACCATTGGATGTTGAGGGTGAACTACATGCAACTAATGCAACTAAACCTAACCAACTCGCCATTCTCATCAACTGATACATAGTGTTCAGTTTATCATTCTAAATACTAAAGTTAATATTTTTCGTTTATTTTAACATCATTTTAACGCATCTATTTATTTGACTTACCTATCACAGATACGTTTAAACATATTTTTTTTATTTTTTGCTTACGAAGAAGTGAAATTTGCCAAAATTCATAACAGATGTACCTAAAAAATTAAAAAATAAGTTTGTGCATGTGATTTTCTGGTTTGTAAAGTAGCTTTAATCATTTTATGTACTTATTCTAATTTAAAGTCCCGTTTTCCACCTGATTTTTCTATCAATCTGGTTTCTTCAATTATGATGTGATGTGAGATGGCCTTGCACATGTCGTAGATGGTTAGTGCTGCGACAGAAGCACCTGTAAGGGCCTCCATTTCCACACCAGTTTTACCAGTAGTAGCCACCGTGCATTCTATGATGGCCTTGGAATGACCATCTGTTTCAATTTCAAAATGGATTCTTTCTATCTGAAGGGGGTGACAAAGGGGTATAAGATGGCCAGTCTGCTTAACAGCCATAGTACCTGCGAGCATAGCTGTCTGAAATACAGGCCCCTTTGGCATGTAAAGCTCTCCTGATTCCATTTTTGTTAATATTTCTTCACCCAATGCGACGATACTGCGAGCTTTAGCTGCACGATGAGTTGCAGACTTATGACTGATATCTACTATTGATGCATTCCCCTGTGCGTCTATATGGGAAAATTCTTCTGTGCGATTTTCCATTTAATTCAGTAATATCTTATAATTTATCCTTCAATACAAACCTGACTCGCCAATGTGATAACTATTTAGCAATTTCGCAATTCGATTATTCTTCAACAATTTTAAAAGAAAATTTACTAAATCCATATTAGCAGACAGACATCATACAAAAATCATCATTATGTTCAGTGTTCAGGAAGTTTTAGAAAAAATCTCCGCTACCAGCGTCCATTTGGGCGATGAATGGGTCTCAATTGATAAAGCTGAGGGTAGAATACTCAGGGAGCCAGTGAAAGCAGACAGGGATTTTCCGCCCTATCATCGAGTAACAATGGATGGAATTGCCATCAGGTACTCGGGATGGGCAAATGGTCTGCGTAGTTTCAGGCTTGCGGGCACTCAATTTGCCGGTGCTGAACAACAAACGCTACCCTCAGAGGATATGTGCATAGAAATCATGACAGGTGCGGTATGTCCTGACGGAGCTGATACCATCTTAAGATACGAGGATCTGGAATTCGACAGAAATGCGTCTCCAGCAATTGCTTTTATCAAAACTGATGAAGTACAACCTGGGCAAAACATTCATCTTAAAGGTTCTGATCGCAGAGCTGAGGATGTACTGGTCGAGCCAGGTGTAAAAATAAGTGCTGCAGAGGTTGCTATTGCTTCTACAGTAGGTATGGCTAAAATTAAAGTAGCCCTATTACCTAGGATTGCGATCCTGTCTACTGGGGATGAATTGGTGGATGTCGATGAGACTCCACAGCCGCATCAAATCCGAAGGTCCAATTCCTACATGTTACAGGCGGCACTTAGAACAATGGGTATTGATGCTACCACGCAGCATTTACCTGACGATCTAGTTATTATTGAAAAAGCCCTCTCAAACCTACTAAGAGCGCATGATGTATTGATCGTGAGTGGAGGGGTATCAAAAGGTAAAGCCGATCATATTCCGGAGATCCTGGAAAAGCTGGGCGTTTCCAAAATTTTTCACCGAGTAAGTCAGCGACCTGGAAAACCCTTCTGGTTTGGGCACCACAGCGAAGATCAGAAAGTTGTATTTGCATTACCCGGTAATCCGGTATCTTCTTTTGTGGGTTTTCACCGGTATATCAGGCCCTGGATATTTGATCAGATGGGGTTAGATTCAAAAGTAGAGGCTTATGCTCAACTTAGTGAAGCCTTTACTTTTCTTCCAGAGCTTACTTACTTTCTTTTGGTAAATGCCGTTACTGACCAGGAGGGACACTTCATAGCAAGACCTGTACCTGGAAGTGGTTCTGGAGATCTTGCTAACCTGCTGAACTGCAATGGATTCGTGGAGTTACCAGCTGGGAGATCCCATTTCGACAGAGGTGAGGTATTCCCCTATTTTCCTTACAGGTTTTGAAACGAAAAAAAAGCGAGACTCTTCTAAAAGTAATCAACAATGGAATTGTGCTGAAATGAAGGGATTAACTTCCCAGGAGGTAAAGATACAAGTAGAGGAAGGCAACATTTGACACTTCCTCTGCTTATTTTTTGTAGCACTACATATGCTTCTTAAGCTTATCCATCAACATGATGAATGGCTTAGTATTTTGCATAATATAAAAATGCAGGTAATAAATCCCCTGATCCATGAGTTCCATGCACTGTTTGTAAGCCCAATCTACCCCCACCTTAATTTCTTCTTCTTTGGTTTTAGCGGCCATCATTTTGTTTGTGAGTTCTTCGGGAATATCAATATGAAAAATAGAAGGTAAGATTGTAAGGTGTTTTTTGGATGTCATGATTTTCATCCCAGGTACCAGAGGGATGTTGATCCCCTGAGAGCGGGCAATCTTGACATAGTCGAGATATTTCTTCGTATCGAAAAACATTTGTGATACGCCGTAGTGTGCTCCTGCCTGTTGCTTTTGTTTCAGTAAATCCAGGTCAAATGCGATATTGGGTGATTCAAAGTGTTTTTCAGGATAAAATGATACACCTATACAAAAATTGGATTTGGCAGCATCAATGAGTTCGTCGATATA
This sequence comes from uncultured Bacteroidia bacterium, assembly GCA_964468435.1. Classification (GTDB taxonomy): domain Bacteria; phylum Bacteroidota; class Bacteroidia; order J057; family J057; genus JBCCTX01. The sequence goes on from CAYXVE010000017.1 coordinate 9,443, forward strand.
TCTTCCCTGATTCATGCAGGAAATCTGCTTGACAAGGTCCAGGGCATATTTGTTGACTGATCGATCAGAGGGTATGGGGCGATGATTGTGCTTGTCGCCGCGTATGGCCAGGATATTTTCGATTCCCAAATAGTTGAGTTCGATCAGAGCATCTTCAGTTTCTTCACGAGTAAATCCTCCACAGAGTAAGTGTGGAACAGGTTCCAGGTTGTATTTATATTTAATCGCAGCACAAAGGCCAAATGTTCCTGGGCTTTTTCTTTTTACTTTTCTACGGAAGGTACCATCATTCATTTCTTCCCACACAACTTCAGCTGCATGGCTTGTTACGTCGATGAAAGGGGGATCGAGATGAATAATGGACTCAATGGCTTTGTGGAGTTTACCTATATTGCGCCCTCGTTTAGGGGGAATAATTTCAATACTTACCGTAGGATTTTTAACATTTTTAAGATGTTCTACTACCTGCATACAATATATTTTTGATATTCACGAAATTATTGCAAATATAGTTCAAATTACTTCAACATCTAATAGACCATCATAACTTGTATCATTTTGGTGCGCGAGTGATCAAATTACTGTCTATTTCGATATTTGAAATAATATATTGATTAATTAATGAATCACAATTTTAAAAAACACAAACCTTGAAATTGTTAGAAGAAATACTCATTAAATTTGGCAATGCTGCCTGGGGTACTCCCTTGTTGGTTTTATTGTTGGGAGGAGGGTTATTTTTTACTGTATATATACGCTTTGTCCCCTTCAGATATCTGGGGCATGCTCTGAATATACTCCGTGGGAAGTTTGATGATCCCCATGAAATAGGTCAGATATCACACTTTCAGGCTCTATCTACGGCTTTAGCTGCGACGGTAGGCATGGGCAATATCAGTGGTGTAGCAGTAGCTATAACTATGGGGGGGCCGGGTGCCGTATTCTGGATGTGGATCAGTGCGATTCTTGGGATATCCACCAAATTTTTTACCTGTACACTGGCAGTGATGTACCGGGGAAAAGATACGTTGGGGGAGGTGCAGGGAGGGCCTATGTACGTCATCATGGAGGGCCTGGGAAAGAACTGGAAGCCTCTTGCAGTTTTATTTTGCGTGGCGGGCTTGTTTGGTGTTCTTCCAGCTTTTCAAGCCAACCAGCTTACCCAGACGGTCAGAGACGTACTACTGATACCCAATGGAATCCAGGAAAGTTTTTATACCAATCTCCTGACAGGAGTTTCCATATCCATTGTAGTATCTCTAGTCATCTTTGGAGGGATAAAACGAATTGGTTCGGTTGCAGCGAGGCTGGTGCCCACCATGGTTTTGCTGTATAGCTTGTCTGTTATATACATATTGCTTAACAATATTGGTGCTGTACCTAAAAGCATAGAATTGATTTTGTTAGATGCTTTTACCGGAAAAGCCGTGATGGGTGGGGCTGTGGGCAGTGTGATCGTGGCTGGAGCGCGAAGGGCTGCATTTTCCAATGAAGCGGGGATTGGCACTGCGCCTTTGGCGCATGGCGCAGCCAGGACTAATGAGCCCGTCAGGGAAGGACTCATCGCGATGCTGGGCCCTGCAATAGATACCCTGCTGGTATGTACCATGACAGCATTGGCGATCATTGTGACAGGTACCTGGAAGCTCAATATTGACAGTGGGATTACGACCACACTGGAGGCTTTCAATCAGGAAATACCTTTTGCAGGACAATATATATTGGTATTTTGTGTGTTGATCTTTTCATTTACCACCATGTTTTCCATGTCCTATTATGGAACAAAGTGTTTTTCATTTCTTTTTGGGGCAGAACGCAGCCATTTGTACAATTATTTTTACGTGGCAATGATACTGATGGGGGCGGTGATTTCCCTTAATGCAGTTATCGGTCTGATAGATGGCATGTATGCGACGATGGCGATTCCGACGATGATTTCAGCTATATTGTTGTCTCCCAATGTCATGAAAGCTTCGAAGAAGTATTTTGGGGCCATGAAAAATCAGGAGCAGATAGCTCGTAGCAGGGTTGCGGACGACGGATCACAGTTGAAATAGGTTGACAAATACATGTGCTATGAGTTCATAGTACTTTGTTCGAGTTCTTCTAGTTCGATCATGTGTTCTTCCCAGATGAGGGTACTTTCTTCTAGTTTTTGCTGTAGGGATTGATATGTCTGCTGAAGTTTATGAAGTTGATCGAAATCAGCAGCGACTTCAGGTTTGGCCATCTCCCATTCCAGGTTTTGCAAATCTGATTCAAGGGTTGAGATTTGCTTTTCTGCTTCTGAGATCTCTTTTTTGAGTTTTTTGATACGGTTTTTGATTTTTTTTTGCTCCTGAAAGTCAGGTTGACTTTCAGACTCGTGGTCATTTCTGCCACCTTGGGGGATGTTATTGGCAGATGGCTGGTGGGACGAGGACAGGGTTTGCTCCTCTAACTGTTGCCTGCGCCACCTTTCATACTCTTCATAAGTTCCGGGATACTCTTTGATTTGATGATCTTCGAGATACCATATTTTATTGGCGATTTTCTGGAGGAAAAAGCGATCGTGAGATACCACGATATAGGTTCCCGGATAGTTGTTAAGTGCTTCGACCAGTATTTGGATACTTTGGATATCCAGGTGGTTGGTCGGCTCGTCAAGCAGCAAGAAATTGGCCTCGGAGAGCAGAATTTTGGCAAGTGCTACCCTCGATTTTTCACCACCTGAGAGTATCTGAATCTTTTTTTCCACTTCATCTCCGGAAAACATAAAACAACCGAGAATATTTCGATGATAGGTTTCAGTCCGGTCAGCTGCATGATAACTAATTTCTTCAAGGATCGATTTTTTCAGGTCGAGTGCTTCGAGTTGATGTTGTGCAAAGAAGCTAGTTACGACATTGTGCCCTTCACGGCGCGTGCCTTCATAGGGTTCGCGGTCTGCGAGAATTCTCAGTAGCGTAGATTTTCCGGTGCCATTGGCACCGATAAGGGCTATTTTATCGCCACGTAATACAGTGGCTGAGGTATGTTGAAGGATGCGCTTAGAATCGTAGGACTTGGATATATTTTCAAGATTGAGAACTTCTTTGCCCGACGGGTACTTCATTTCAAACTGAATGTTCAGGTCGATCGATTCCGTTTCGGGTGCTTCGACACGGTCGATCTTTTCCAGTTGTTTGATCTTGCTTTGTACCTGGCGGGCTTTGGTAGCTTTAGCGCGGAAGCGATTGATAAATTGTTCTTGTTGGGCTATATATTTTTGCTGGTTTTCGTAAGTGCTACGCTGTTGTTCTTCCCGGAGCTGTTTTTCCTTGAGGTAATAGGTATAATTTCCACCATAGAAATTGAGTTTCTGGTGGCTGATCTCCAGGATTTTCTCAGCCATTCTATCAAGGAAGAAGCGATCGTGAGAAACGATGAGACAGGTACCTGAAAAAGTTTTGAGATAATTTTCCAGCCATTGGATGGAGGGGAGGTCGAGGTGGTTGGTAGGCTCATCTAGCAAGAGTAGATCGGGTTGCATGAGCAGCATTTTGGCCAGCATCACCCGCATGCGCCATCCACCTGAGAAAGTAGAAAAGGGCTGTGAATGTTCCTGATCGCTGAATCCCAGTCCTGACAAGACACTGTGTACATTGGCATCAATCATATGTCCGCCTTTGGTTTCGAAAAGCTGCTGAAGTTTTACCAACTCATTCCAGAGAGCAGGATCAGTACTACCTGCCTCGAGTTGCTGCTGCAGACTTTCGATGTGGGATTCCATTTGTAGGAGTTCACCATAGGCTTGGCGCACGATTTCCTGTATGGGATTATCACTCTGATAGGAGAGCAGATCCTGATTGAAATAGGCAATGTGGAGGGAGTTGGATTTGTGAATAAATCCCTGGGTTGGAGATAAGTCTCCTGCAATTATTTTTAGTAGGGTAGATTTACCCGCACCGTTTCTACCGATCAGTCCGATGCGTTCGCTTGAATTAAACTGATAGGAAGTATTACTTAGCAACCACCTCCCGCCGAATTCAATACCGATATGTTCGAGATTTAGCAATGACATACAGAGGACAAATTTACAGAAAGGACAATGGAAATAACAGTAAAAAAAATCAAAAATTTTTAGTCGGAATACTAATATTTTTATAAATTGCGAAAAAAATAATCTAGAAGTTATGAGTGAAAAAGAAAAGATAATAATAGGTAAAAACCTAAAATTTCTGCGTAGGCGCAAAGGGCTTACACAGCAGGATTTGGCTGACAAGCTTGGGATCCGGCGTTCTTCTATAGGTGCTTATGAAGAAAATCGCGCTACGCCCCGCTATGATACACTAGAAGGTATATCTGACTTTTTTGAGGTGTCTATTGACATGCTTGTTCGCAAAAATCTTTCCCAGTTGTCCGAAGACGATTTCCAGGACTACAAAAAAGGAGGTAAGTTGGACGTTGACGGCAGGAACATACGTGTGTTACAGGTTGCAGTAGATTATAAAAACCGCGAGAATATCATATATGTTCCTCAAAAAGCTTCTGCAGGATACATGAACGGGTATGCTGACACGGAATATATAGAAGAACTTCCCAAGTTTTATCTGCCAATGTTGGGTAATGGCACTTTCCGTGCATTTGAAATCAATGGAGATTCGATGCTGCCGATGAAATCAGGGACGATTGTCATTGGAGAGTATGTAGAAAACTGGCGCGACATTAAGGATGGACAGACGTACATCATCGCTTCAGATACTGAAGGTATCGTGTATAAGCGCATTTATAACCGCATATCCAGTGATAGTTCCGGGGAGCTGTTGCTCAAGTCTGATAATGCTATATATCCTCCATACAACATCCCAGTTGAAGATGTCAGAGAAGTCTGGAAAGCAAAAATGTTTCTCAGTAATGATTTCCCTGAGCCAGATGTTTCACTTGAAAAACTTTCTGCGATCGTTATGGATATTCAGAAAGAGATGATTCGCATGAAGGGGGATGATAATTAAAACGATATTATAAAGGTGAAATACTATTTGTTGTAACCTGTAGAACTCGATATCAGATTTGTAACAGCCTTACTGATATTAACTTTTTTATGGCAATTTCCTGGCAGACTATGGAAATCAAAAGCATAAGCATCTGGTCAATGGTAGTCCTACTAACTTTTACAGGATGTAAAAAGAATCCCTCAAAAATTCAGCGTTATTCAGACTATACTGCGATGGACAATCAAATGTTAGATTCAGGGCAACAATCCACTGACCCTATACCTAGTGATTACATTGATCGTGCAATTACCAGAGAATCCCAATTACGAGATATCCTAGAATTAGAGAAAAGCCTGATAGCCCAAGGACTTGTGAATATACACGATCTGGCTCCTGATATTTATGTATCATTGAAATATGCGAGTACTGATAACTTTATGAATGAAGATGTATATCAAGGTCTTTCCAGGTGTTATCTCCAACCTAAGGTAGCACTGATGCTAGCAAAAGCTCAGACTTTACTGTCGACCCAACAGCCCAGGCTTGCCCTGTTGGTTTACGATGGTGTAAGACCTCAATCAGTACAATACAAGATGTGGGAAATTGTCAAGGATACTCCTATGGAAGCTTATGTTGCAGAGCCCGGTAGAGGTTCTATGCACAACTACGGGACTGCAGTAGATCTTTCCCTGTATCATCTCGATACAGGCGAGGTAGATATGGGGACTCCATACGATCATTTTGGTCCGCTGGCTCAGCCACGCTATGAGATGACGTACCTGGAATCTGGAGAACTTACAAAGACCCATGTAGATAATCGCCGGATACTCAGAGCAGCCATGCTCGAAGCTGGTTTTTCGGGTATTCTGAGCGAATGGTGGCATTTCAACGCATTTCCCAAAGATACAGTACGTAAAAAATACCAATTGATCAGATAACTTCGTATACTCGCTTTATGGAATCCTACAAACTTGGCTTTTCACTTAGTGGAGGAGGAGCAAGAGGCTTTGCTCATTTAGGAATTTTACAGGCATTGTATGAGTATGAAATCTATCCTGATGCGATTGCGGGTGTAAGTGCTGGAGCTATTGTGGGTGTATTTATAGCATCTGGAATGAATCCTAAACAAGTTTTCGATCTGCTCAAAGACCATGGCTTGTTTGAATATTCCCGGATCAGACTACCCAAAGATGGATTATTGTCTCTGGAGGGATTGAAGAAGTTGATCGAAGAAGAATGCCCAGTCAGACGGGTTGAAGATCTACAAACTAAAATGTGGATCGTTGCCACTAATCTCAACAAAGGACATGTTGAGTATTTTGATGAAGGTGATATTCATGAACTGGTCATGGCTTCAAGTAGTATACCCGTCATATTTGCACCTATAAAGATTAACAACTATAGCTATGTGGATGGAGGTGTCATGGATAATTTGCCTGTCAAACCTCTGCTGGCAAGTTGTGAAAAAGTGGTTGGAATCAATATTAATCCTCTGAATGAAGAAAATAAGCTAGATCATCTGATCCAAATAGCTTCAAGGGTATTTCACCTGAGCGTAAACGCTAACGCGTTAGCCAACAAGCGCAAATGCGATGTGGTCATTGAGCCAGAATCGCTAAGCCGCTTTGACCTACTGGATAGCAGCAAAGCAGATGAGCTATACAAGGCTGGTTATGAGTATACCTTGGAATATCTCAATCGAAGAAGGATGAAAAAGGGACAAATTATATAACCCGTCTGCTAGCTATTATTTTTTCTGAGGACCGCTTTCTGTAGGTAACTCTTCGAGTGTAGGCCGTGTAGACAGGGTTTGGCTGGCAAAGACAGGTTCTCTGGGAGACGGGACACCTGTATCATCCAGCACTGGTTTAAGGGGTCTTTCAGCTATTCTCCACCGCATATTGTCCAGACGGTATTCTTTGAACAAAACTTCATAAATGGGATAAAATTTCCCTTCTGGATTGGCCAGAAAAATGATTTTCTGTGCCTGATTATCCTTGAGGTAGATGATCATCTCCTGAGAGAGGGCTTGATTCAACCCCTCGTATTCACCAGCTTCGTTTTTCGAGTAATAGATGCTTTCACTATTTCCTATCACATGTAGACGGGAGAGTTTATTATTGCTGAAATTCGCGTGTATTTCTTTTCCTTTGACCTGATTGTAACCCACAGTATCCTCCTGGGAAACGAGAAAACCATCTCTCCCTACCCACATAGAATCAGCCTTGCCATTGCTTAGTTGCAGAAAAATGGTGTCTCCAGTGAGCTGACTCTCTCCAGCCCAGACGATAGGATCTGCATGCAAAACAATCGTGGAATCTGAATACTCATAAACCAGGGAATCTGCTTTGCCTTGCATTTCGTTCATGAAAAAAGAAACATCATAATAGGCTCTAAATGTTCTTCTACCCAGAGAATCTTCAAAAGAATAAAGGGTATCTGCAAACATGTACAATGTATCATCTCCAAATAATTGAATAGCAACGGCATTATCGGTGATCACACTTTCCTTTCTGGCACGGTCAAATACTCCGTAGTCGCCGACTACTTTCAAGGATGAATCTTGTTGCTCTACAATCACATTTCCTTTGGCGACCCCCATGTTCTCAGCATTATTATAGGTTAAGCTATCTGCGTAAATGGTGTAAGAAGAATCAGCCACTGAAGCACGTGAAACCAGGTTGATAAGCTTATTTTCTGTATCGTATGTGCCTGCATTGGTATGTATGATACCCTGTTCACTGGTAATCGCGGTAGGTGCCATAAATGTAGCGATCTTGGTTTCTGTGTGATAACCTAGCGTATCAGTCTCTAGGGTATAGTCTGGATTAAAGAGCACTACATCGCCTTTAAAATAAGCCTGTTTATCACGTGGGTAATATGAGCCATCATTACTGGTCAGGATATTTACGGTATCCTGTAATTTGCCTCCGTTCTGGTAGTAGCCCCAGGCTTCATCCCGGTAATAGATCAACTGATCTGTCGTAAGCTTTACAACACTATCTGTAAGGGTAATATTCTGATAGACCTCAGCAATACGTGTATCCAGGTCATAGATTAATGTGTCACTGAATAGCTTTATGGAGTCAGACATGATTACCCTAACGTTGCCGTAAGCTTCAAGAAGGTTTTCTGTTTCAAAATGGTAGGCACTATCACAATAAAAATCAGTCGAATCCTGCAAGAGGTGTACATTGCCGACGAGCTTTTTGTAGGCTTCATCATCCCTTTTTTCAAAACTCAGGATATCTGTATTAATGATTTTTAATATTTTGGTCTGTACGGAATCTCTATCATTGTCGAAGGCTTGAGCTTGAGCTATCGATGGTAGGAAGAAGAGACCTAAGATCCCGGCCCATAAAAGAGTAATACGTATTATTACACTTACAAATACCACTATATTCATAGATACAAAGATAGTACAGATTCATGATTTGTAATGGTAAAGTGTATTGTGAGAAGGAAAAAGTTGTTTATTTCATATGAAAAGTTAAAAAAAATTATCAGTTTGACTTTTTCATACTTTCGAAGAATATGAGTAGTTCTAAGAATAAAAAACCTGTTGTAGTACTTACGTTTGCCAATGAATTTACCCCTCATGGATTTCTACGGAAACTGACATTGGAGATGAAGTCTATATTGGAGGTGTTGGAGCCTGCGATACAGAAAGATCATTGTTTTGTAAAGATTATTCCATCTGTCAGTCAGCGAGAGATTGCAAAAGTATTTCAGGAGGAGTGGTATCAGGGGAGGATCTGGATTTTTCACTATGGAGGGCATGCAGACGAGGATGAATTATGGCTGGAAGATGGGACTGGAGAGAATAAGTCATTCTTTTCTATGGGGTTGTCGCGGTTTTTAGGCGTGCAGGAGGGTCTGAAGCTTGTATTTCTCAATGCTTGTGCAACCTATGATCATGCCAAGTTGTTGATGGAGGCTGGAATTCATGCCGTAGTGGCTACTTCCCGCAAGATCAGTGATGAGCAGGCTACTCGTTTTGCAAGGATTTTTTATGCAGGTCTGGCAGGTGGAGCGAGTATTACGGAGTCTTTTCAGGAGGCAGAAGGTATGATCTTGGGGGAGTGGGGGGATCAATGGAGTCATGGCGATGATGCGACCAGGAGTTTATACTGGGATGATCGTGTCCCCGGGAAGACAGAATTTCCCTGGAAGTTGTTTGTCAGGGAGGGATCTGAAACATTTGTACAATTATGGCGTTTAATTTATGAACTAGAAAAAGAACAATTATCTGGAACTTTCGAGGTAGAGGATTTAATTGGTCATCGTATTACAAACTATGAGATAAATAAGATCCTGGGACAAGGAAGGTTTGGTATTGTATATAAGGCGATTCACACAAACTTGAACAGGGAGGTTGCTATCAAGGTTTCTCACGAGGTGCTAGAAGGATATGAGCAGTTGAAGAATGTCATTTATTCAGGCAATAAGGGACTTTCTACGCTTAAGCATCCAAATGTAGTAGCTTTTTATGATGCAGGTGAAATGGAAGTCATGGGACAAAAGCGAATTTACGTGGTGATGGAGATGGTGAATGGAGAGAGACTTGATAAAATGGATCTGGGAATACCGTTTATGAATAAGAGTCAGATACAGGACTTGGTCAAAATGGTTATTGCCATCACTACAGGGCTATATGCAGCACACAATACGAAGTTTATTGATGCTTCAGGGATGCCAATAGAAGGATTTGTGCATGGAAACCTAAAACCTAGAAAAATTATTTTTACGAGTGAAGGTATACCTAAGATTATAGACTTTTTATTCACAGATCTTGCACGTTCACCTATGATTAAAATGGACCTGCCGGAGACGGTATTAAATTATTATAAAGGAGAACGGCTTGAAGATTATTATCCACCTGAAGTGATTAATGGAACAGCGACGTTGAACAAACAGACAGATATTTTTTCGTTGGGGGCTGTTTTTCTCGAAGTAATAATGTCCAAAAAATTAAGTCAGGTAAAGTTTTCGAGTGGTGAAGAGTTGGAAGATCTATTTAAACGGAGGAATAAAATGTTACCCAAAAATCTGAGTAAGGTTATATATAAAGCAACCCATCCCAATTCTGCTAAGCGATATCAGCGAGTAGATGAAATGATAGATGACCTCATGAAATCCACCTCTTATCTCGAACGTCTTACATACCGCTTGAGGAGAAAATTTGCTGATTTTTGAAATTTAGTGCAATAAGTTAAAAACAAAAAGCGTATTACTTAAAAAGTTTTTACTTCCTATTGTAAAATAATTTGAGAATCGTTAGAAGTAGTTAATTTCCAGCGAGTTGTTGATCAACTATTGGGAAAGTGGTACGGGATAAAAAAATGATGATTATATGAGATAGTAGAATTTGCAAAATTTTAAAAACCTTACAATTTTTTGAATCAATATTACGTTTTTATCGTACTTATAAAGTTATACAGCACAATAAATTTAAGTGAGTTAACTTAAATGGAAAATTGAAAAATTATATAATTTATAATAAGCGATTCAGGTTAATTACGTAAATTGCATAAAGTATTTAGTTAAGTGTTCATTTTTTAATCATAATAATGGAAAGGTTATGGCACAGTCTAATGGAGCGATGAAACCCAATGGGGTATCCAATATGGCCATTTTAGAGAAACAACTTTTTTCTATGCGTGATGCATTCAGACATCACCAAAACGATATCCGTAGAAAATATAAAATATCTTCTACTGAAATGGAGATTATCCTCTACATATCGGAAAGTGGTCCGCAGCGAATGAAAAGTGTAGGAGAGCATTTCGATATCAAGTTCAGCACGCTTACTAGCCTGGTGGACAAAATCGAGCGTCTCAACCTGGTGAAGCGTGTTAACTCAAAGGAAGACAGAAGGTCTATCCTGATTACACTGACTTCCAAGGGCAGGAAAATGCTGGAGGAGTATGATCAGCAGATTACTAGTCTGGCTGAACGAATCTCCAATAGCTCACAAGTAGATAGCATCCAGGCAATCGTCAATGGCTTGGGTAAGGTTGGCAGCTAATTGTCTAGGCTACCATTAGTACAGAGAAAGGTCTGTTTCCTGAGTATGTTTTGACAAAGAATTTGTAGAGATCAAATAATATCACGAAAAAGTCAGGAACAGCCTTTTGAATTTTGCCTTTACCTATCTACCTTAAAGGAAGATTGACTTATCATGCGCCATTGGCATTTGTGCGTTGTACTAATCACCTTGTTGGGGTGCAATCCATTTGCACCAGCTTACGATGCAGAGGGCTTAGGGGATAGAAATCTTTTGGGGGACCCTACCACAGTAGATGGATATTTTCAGCTATTTAAGAATTCATATGAATTGCGAGATACCACGCTCTACGGCCGCTTGTTTGCCCAAGATTTTATCTTTACTTACTACGACTTCGAGCAGGGACAGGAAATAAGCTGGGATCGGGCAACAGAAATGAACATTTCCTTCAATTTATTTCGTTCAGTGCGCCTGATTATCCTGGATTGGAATTACTATATACAATTGGATACTAGCCTGGTCTCAGAAGCTTTGGTAATACGCAGCTTTAATTTGTATATTGAGCAGGATGATGAATTAGCTTTTAATGGTACAGGTAGAGCCAGATTCAGACTGAAACGGGACGAGCCTGGTGATCCATGGAAAGCTGTCTCATGGTTCGATGACTCTGATTTCTAGCAATTGAATACGCTTAATAGTCAATCACTCACTACAGGTCAGGCATTCAGTAGAATATCCTATTTTCTAGGGGCGTTCTTTAGCTTCTGGTTTGCAGGTTTCATTTTTTTGATACTTTGGGGTTACCAGGAAAGTTTTCTCAGGCTCAACGCTCTGAATATTCCATGGCTTGATCGTATTATGCCTCATTATACCCATCTGGGAGATGGCGTTACGATCAGTATCATATTTATGTGGATCGTTTTGCCCAGAAACAAAGCTGTTGTACTGAGTATGCTTATTTCCCTACTATTAGTATCGCTTAGTATTTTTTTATTTAAATCGTATGTATTTCCGGACTGGGACCGGCCCTTGAGGGTATTTGACACAGTTCAACATTTTCACTATATCAGCCTGGACAGGCTTACCAGGCACGCTTTCCCTTCAGGTCATAGTGCAGCTGCTGCGGCAATGTTTACGATTATAGCTTTTTATCTGGAAAACGGGAGGTGGTACAGAGGTATACTTCTTGGTATGTTGGCCGTAAGTATAGCTTATTCAAGACTTTATATCGGTGTGCACTTTCTGGGAGATATCCTGGCAGGTACGCTACTGGGACTCGCGTTGGCAATGCTAGTCTTAGCGTGGATGTACCCTGTTTTTGCCCGTTATTTTAGCAAATTAAATAAACAAGGGCATAGATGGTGGTACTGGAGCTTGTACCTCTTGGGGGCAATTGCTATATTTATCAACATTAACAACTTCTATCAGATATATGTGAATGGTTGATCACCTGGAATCAGCTGACAAGTTACTTTTTAGATGGCTAAACCTTGCAGGAAATCCTTTTGGAGATACCTTCATGTATTTGGTCAGCACCAAAACCTTCTGGATACCTTTCTATATTGTCATTTTACTGATAACTTTCCAGAGCAACGGCTGGAAATCCATGTCGGGGTTACTTATCGGTATTCTGATTGCAGTAGGATTGAGCGATTTCACAACCTCAGGTGTACTCAAGCCCCTGGTAGAACGCTATCGTCCATGCCGGCCTGAAGCAGATTTGTCCTTTATCGTCCACACCATCAGAGACAAATGTGGTGGTTATTATGGATTTGCTTCATCTCATGCAGCCAATTTTTTTGCTATGGCTACATTCCTCAGCAAATACTTTCAGCGGCGTTACTGGTCATGGACATTTTTTCTGTGTGCAGGACTGGTTGCATATAGCAGGGTTTATATGGGAGTTCACTATCCAGGTGATGTCATTGCAGGTGGCTTGATCGGTACGATTTGGAGTCTCGTCGTCTACTGGGTTTACGTACGATTACCTAGAATCTGGGAAAAAATCCTTTAGATTTGCGAAAACTTAATTCATGAGCGAAGTTACAAAATACATATTCGTAACCGGAGGTGTGACCTCTTCACTGGGTAAAGGAATACTGGCAGCTTCCCTGGCAAAGCTGCTACAATTACGCGGTTACAGGGTAACTATCCAGAAGTTTGATCCATATATCAACATCGATCCTGGTACGCTTAATCCCTATGAGCATGGAGAGTGCTACGTTACGATCGATGGTGCTGAGACTGATCTGGACTTGGGGCATTATGAGCGTTTTTTGAATGTACATACCACACAAGCCAATAATGTAACGACGGGTAGGGTATATAAGACCGTGATTCAAAAGGAACGCAAGGGTGATTACGGTGGTAAAACGGTTCAGGTAATCCCGCATATAACGGATGAAATTATACGCCGTTTTTCTTTGTTAAATGAAAACGCAGACGATCAGTATGATATTATTATCACAGAAATTGGAGGCACAGTGGGTGATATAGAGTCTCTGCCATACATTGAAGCTTTGCGTCAGTTTAGGTATGATTTTGGAGAAGAACACTGTCTGGTCATACATCTTACCCTCGTGCCTTATCTGGGTGCGACTGGAGAACTAAAAACCAAGCCTACTCAGCATTCAGTTAAGTTGCTACTTACTTCGGGAGTACAGCCAGATATTCTGGTATGTAGGACGGAGTCTCAGAGTCTGGCGGTGGATGTAAGAAAAAAGGTGGCAAAATTTTGTAATGTAAAGCTCGAAGCTGTCATCGAGAATATGAATGCTCCATCTATCTATGATGTTCCCTTTCTTCTGAGTAAGGAACATTTAGATAGGGTAGCCCTGAAGTATTTGTCTTTGCCACTTAGGAAAGAGCCTGATTTCTCATATTGGAAGCATTTTATATCCCGGTTAAAAAACCCTTCTGATGAAGTTCAGATCGGCCTAGTGGGTAAATATGTGGAACTACACGATGCTTATCTGTCCATAGCAGAGTCATTGAAAATTGCAGCGGCAGAGAATGAAATGGCAGTGGATATCAAATGGATACATTCAGAGGATGTGAATCATGAGAATGTAAACAGATGGCTGAGAGGATTGGATGGAATCCTGGTAGCTCCGGGTTTTGGTGAGAGAGGGTTTGAAGGTAAAATTGTCAGTGCGGAATATGCCCGAACCAACAAAATACCTTTTCTGGGTATATGTCTGGGAATGCAGGCTGCAGTCATAGAATTTGGCCGGAATGTGATTGGGCTTGTGGGCTGTAATAGTACAGAGTTTCAGGCGGATACTCCTTACGCTGTCATTGATATGATGGAGGCCCAGAAGGAAGTCATCCAACTGGGAGGTACGATGCGCCTGGGACAATACAAGTGCAATCTAAAGCAGGGTACCCTTGCTCATAGGACATATCAGAAAAATATGATTAATGAGCGACACCGTCATCGATATGAATTCAACAACGATTTCAAAGCTCAGTATGAAGGGCATGGGATGGTATTGAGCGGTATCAATCCGGGTACAGAACTGGTCGAGATCATAGAAATCCCAGATCATCCATTTTTTATTGGGACACAGTTTCATCCGGAATACAGTTGTACAGTTGAAAATCCCCATCCCTTATTTCAAATGTTTATCTTAGCAGCTCAGGAATATAAATTAAATCATAAGATTTTGACATGATGGGGATGAATTCTCTTAAGGGTACATATATATTGGCGATAGAGACGTCGTGTGATGAGACTGCTGCTGCGATTTTATACAACCAGCGCATCCTAGCTAATGTAATCAGTTCACAACTGCAACATTCAGATTTTGGGGGGGTAATTCCCGAACTGGCATCCAGGTTGCACCAGCAGCAAATCATTCAAGTGGTAAATGCCACCTTTAAGCAAGCTGGGATAGACCCGAAAAGACTGGATGCGGTAGCAGTAACACAGGGTCCGGGTCTGCTAGGAGCATTGCTGGTGGGAATGTGTTTTGCTAAGGCTTATGCCTGGGCCATGGGAGTTCCCGTGATTACAGTGAATCACATGGAAGCTCATGTGCTGGCCAATTTCTTGAATGAAAGCCCGCCCTCTTTCCCATTTTTATGTCTTACTGTATCTGGTGGTCATACGCAATTGGTTTTAATTAAGGATTATCTCGATATGCAAATTTTAGGGCAGACCATAGATGATGCAGCCGGAGAGGCTTTTGACAAAGCCGCCAAGATGATGAATTTGCCTTATCCGGGAGGTCCACACATAGACCGCTTGGCAAAGTCAGGTAATGCCGAGAAGTTTTCATTTCCGACCCCGGATGTAGACCAATATGCTTTTAGCTTTAGTGGATTGAAAACGGCACTGCTATATCTCATCAGAGATGAGGTCAGAAAGCATCCAGGGTTTCTGGAAGAACATCTGGCAGACTTGTGTGCTAGTTATCAGCATCAGATTATCACAATTCTGCTGGATAAATTACAACTAGCAGCTAGAGAGACTGGTGTCAGACACCTGGCTATAGCAGGTGGTGTATCTGCAAACTCTGAGTTAAGAGCTTCATTTAAGACACTTTGTCTGGAAAACAACTGGATTTCTCACATACCCGCTTTGGAATACAGCACAGACAATGCTGCCATGATCGGTATAGCTGGGTATTACAAGCTCCTGAAAGGTAAAACCAGTGCCTGGGATGCTGTACCTTATGCCAGGAAAGCCTAAGGTATGTTTAACTTTCTCCAAACTTGTTTAAGTATACACATTTTTCCCATATATTAGGTTTCAAATGCGATTCCATGTCTTACTATTTGAAAAAACTATTTCGTTTTATTTTTAAAGAGCCTGAAGAGGTAGTTGCAGAACCTGCCAAAAAGGATGAAGTGCTAGTAGAAACCGCTGAAACTGCGGTAAGAGAAATATCACCTGAGTGGGAGTCGGTGATTATCCGGTATAGCCGGGGAAAGCAGGATGTTTTAGGGAAATTTTATATGAATGGTCATTTTGAATGCTTCACGCTAGAATCTCTGAATCCTGATAGACCCTACATGGAAGAATTACTACCTGTGGGTAGGTATGAATTGGCACTTCGGAAGGAAGGCGGCAAGCATGTAGCTTACCATTTTAGATACAAGGCCATGCACAGGGGAATGTTGTGGATCAAAGGAGCCGAGGGGTTTCCATTTGCTTTGATACATGAAGGGAATAATTACAGTGATGTGCCCGGATCTATACTGGTAGGGGAATTACCTGTAAGAGAAGATCAGCCAGAACTTCAACGCGAAGTGTGGTATAGTGATCAGGCTTACAGAAAAATTTACCCCAATATAGCAGATCATCTTGCCAAAGGAGGTAAAGTGTCTTTATGGATTAGAGAAGCCTAATAGCGTGTCCTTCAACATGTCAACTGCAGTAAACGAAGAAGATATCATAGAGTTGTTAGAAAGTAAATATCTGGAATACAATAAACCGGAATTTATTGAAACTGATCCGGTATTTATTCCTCACCAGTTTACCCGAAAAGAAGACATTGAAATATCTGGCTTTTTGACTGCATTAATAGCCTGGGGAAGGCGTCCTTCGATCTTGGAAAATGGTATGCGCATGATGAGACTGATGGATATGAAGCCCTATGAATTTGTCATGTACGCCAGTGAAGAAGAGCTTTCAGGCTTATCTGCTTTCGTCCACCGCACATTAAATGGTACAGATCTTAGAGCAATTGTTTTATCTCTGCGTAATGTATACCTGAATCACGGTGGCCTGGAACGCATCTTTTTAGATTCTGTAACGCCATATGCAGATAATATTTTTAGCGGTATTGTGCATGCACGGTATGTATTGATACAGCCCGTGAATTTCCCCACGCGTACCCATAAGCACGTGGCCAATCCAGCAAAAGGATCAGCAGCCAAGCGCATCAATATGTTTTTGAGGTGGATGGTAAGAAAGGACAGTCAAGGAGTAGACTTCGGTCTATGGGAAGGTATAACAATGAGTAAGTTGATCTGCCCCTTGGATGTACACACAGGTAATGTATCAAGGAAGCTAGGGCTTGTAAAGCGCAAGCAAAACGATTGGAAAACAGCCTGTCTGCTGACAGACAGGCTGAAAATGTATTGTCCTCATGACCCTGTAAAGTACGATTACAGCTTGTTTGGTCTGGGGGTATTTGAACATTTCTGATCAGGGTTTCCAGACCTTTTTCATCCAGATTCCCCGCTCTGTTGTAACCTGAATGATATAGGTTCCCGATGACCAGTCAACTGTAGATATTTCCAGCTTCCCGGTTCCATCATCATGAATGACGGCTATGGTTTTTCCTATCAGATCGATGACTCTCAATTGAAACACTTTATCTTCATACTCCACGTGAAGACGATCAGTGAAGGGATTGGGATACAGAAGGATTTGTTTATCCAGAAGGTCAGGATTGGAAGACAGGGCGGTGATATTGATACAATAGTCTTCTACCTCGCCAAATTCCAATTCCTGACAAGACTCTGGAAGGTCTCCAAACTGCATGGATACCCGCATTCTTGTACTGCCCAGGGGTATACCTGATGGCACAAAGATTGAATCTGAAACGGGCCGGATAGTTCCTGTAGGAGTAGCTAAAACCAGTTCGCCAGCCTCGTCAAATTCTCCATCCTGGTTCCAGTCGATCCATACACGCCATTGTTCTGCAAAGGGTTCTGAGTTGAAGCCGGGTATTAGATTTAATTCATAGCCAGTATCCGGAGTCATTGAAAACTGAAAAAAGGTATGATCCCCATATCCACCATCATCTCCACTCGCAAAAGATTTTTCATCGATAGATACTTGTTGAATCCATTCGTCTCGTGAGCTAACAGCTCTTGACGAGCAGTATGTTATATCCGTACAAGTGCCGCAGCCCTTGGTCAGGATTCGTTGTGTAGCGCTGAATGCGCTAGTGTCGCCATTGCAGATCTTTGCCAGTTGAACTGCATACCCTGTACAGGGTATCAGGCCAGCAATGGCTAGACTGTCAGTCTTGGGCGGCAGGGATACATTGATCCATCTTTCCTGATCTAAGGCGCGGTATCTCAAAACAAAGCTATCTGCATTGAAGAAGTCCTCGATTGCAACGGCTAAGGTTTGCTCATCAAGTGCATCTGCTGCCCAGCGGTTGGGAGGAAGGCAGAGCGTAGAATCTACAAATAGCTCTACACAGTAATCTTCTGCTTCACCGTTGAGATAATCGCCACATACGGGAGGTGCTTCCAGGAAGCGCATAGCTACTCTTAAGCGGGTGATCCCTTCCTTGGCATTTGTAGGTATGATGAGGGTATCCACAATAGGCTGAGCACTTGTACCTCCTGGATCAAATACAATCTCTTCCGGTTCATCAAAAGATCCGTTTTGGTTGAGATCTATCCATATGAGCCAGTATTCTTCAAAAGCATCCTGCGAAAATCCAGGTGTAAGCGCTATCGCATAGGGTTGTCCCAAGGCCAGTCTTGCTTCTTCTTCCAGGACAAAGTTTCCATATCCCACATTATTTCCACTTTCATTGTCGAGAGGGCCTATGCGGATACCATCTATCCATTCGCTACCGCCAACAGACAAGCTATTTTCACCCCTGATTTCACAATAATCGCCCTCTACACACAGTCCGCAATCCAGGGTACGGAACGTATTAATCGGAGCATAAGCTCCAATCAGGGTATCACATATAGTTCTTATGCGGTATTCATAAAGCGTACATGACATCAGATTATCCAGCAAAAGCGAGGTGCTGGTCGTAGAAAAAGTAGTCCATATGTCCTCATCAGCCAGACGCAGGTCTACCTCAAAGAGATCAAATCCAAAGACCTCATTCCATCTAATTTCACTGATTCCTTCGGCAATATTGTTTACTTCTACACCAGATGGTGGCTCACAGCAACCTTCGGTAGTGAATATAAAACTTTCTGTAAAATCACTTATGTTGTTTGCACAAACCGTACTCACCTGGAATTCGTAGGTTGTACACCGCCTCAGGCTGTCAAGAGTAATCTCACTATTGAGTGAGCTGATGGTTTTCCATGCCGTATCAGTGGCAGATACCGGGCGAAATCTGATCGAGTAAGAGGTCGCCTCATTGACGAGTTCCCAGGAAATTAGGGCAGAACTGTCAGTAATGGACGTGGCATTTAGGAAGTATGTCAATCCACAGTCATTAGAGATAGTCTGGCACAATGAATCAATAGCCAGTAGGGTTTGATATGCATTGAGCCTTCCTCCTGAAGCAATTAGATTTTGAAGGGTATCAATAGGGTCTACCTGATCAAGGATAATCTGTCTGAGTTGCAGGGCTATGGTTGAAGGATTATTTTTGTACTGAGCGAGCAGGTTGTTGCAGAGTGCAGAGTAAATCAGAGAAATAACTCCTGCTACATGGGGTGCTGCCATGGAAGTACCCGAGAGGATGGTGTATTGTTCATCTATTCCTGTACTGAGGATTTCTTCTCCCGGAGCAGCGAGGTCTACATTGACTGGACCGGTTCCCCCCCCAAATGCACCTCCTATTTTTTCGTCATTGCGGTCAGTCTGTGTAGCGACCAGTAAGTAGTCACTAGGACAATTGCTGGGTATGTCTCCGTTGACATCCACATTGCGCGTAGCATTAGTAGTCGCTACAGCATTGAGAATGCCTAATGTTCCAAGGGAATCATACATGGCACACCATACCGGACTATTTTCCGGACGCCCCCGTTCCAATCCGAAGGAAGTATTTGTCGCAACTATAAATGCACCGCGTTGACCGCGAGTTTGATTGTAAAGATAACGCATTTCATAGACATAAGCATAAGCTTCTACGACCAGCGCTTCCGTATTCAGACCATTATCATCCAGGTTGAACCCCACTATTGGCATGACTTGGGTATTCCAGCTCACGCCGGAGATGCCAAGGCGATTATTGCCATTAGCAGCAGCAATGCCCGATACATGGGTTCCATGAATTTTTTTAATAATATTTCCGTCTCCTGAAACGGTATTCCATCCATCTACGTCATCTGTAAACCCGTTTTGATCGTCATCCATTCCATTGTCAGGTATTTCGCTGCCGTTTTTCCACCAGGGCACATCGGGATGAGCTATGTCAAAGCCTTCATCAATCACGGCGATAACGATAGGGTCATTATGAATACTGATTCCTCCAGTGGTGATTTCCCATGCTTCAGGAGCATCGATGTCAGCGTCTTCCAGGCCATTGAGCTGGCCCGTATTGTTCAATGCCCATTGCTCCTGAAAAAGTGTATCATCGGGAATCAGTTGGGCGCGTTTACGGTGAACCACAAAGTGATTGAGTTGAGCAAGGTGGACTTGGGGATGCAGATATACATTTTTTTGAATATCAAGTGCAGAAATTCCGGCTTTTGTTTGGATTTCAATCAAATGTATATTTAATCTGGTAGAAAGTGTTTTCTTAAATTGTACATCAAACAAGCTGGAAATATCGCGAATGAAATCATCAACATGGGATTGAGGGTTCAGCATAATAATGTGCTGATCAGGAACAAAGTTGTCTGTTTGAGCATATGCAGGGCGGACGAAGAGCAGGAGGGTATAAATACAATACCCTATTAACAATATGTACTTATTCATGTATGCAAAATAAAAAGGTTTTTTTAAATGGTAGTTCTTTACTTTTACCTTCATAATTGTCTTGGGATTATGAATAAATACAACATCACAATATTCATGATATTTTTGGCCATTTCTTCATTTGGTCAGCAAGCTGAGCATTTAGGATGGCAAATTAATACAGCGTATGATGAAAGGGAACCTATATTGTCTCCTGATGGAAGGACATTGTATTTTTGGCGTAGGCTTTCACCTTCCAACACAGCTGGGATAGATGATCATGGCGACATCTGGTACAGTCGTCAGCTTAGAGATGGTCGCTGGGCCCCTGCACGTCAAATGGAGTATCCGCTCAACAGCCAGGGACACGATTTTGTATGGCAGGTGGGTACAAGGCATGACACCTTGTGGATGACTCAGGTACAGCGGGGGAGGCGAGACCCGGGTATCGCTTATGCTACCCGTAGTCGTTTTGGAGGTTGGAATACACCACAATTTGTCAATGTGAAAGGACTGATCAGTAGGGGGAATTGTAAGGATTACTTCCTGACTCAGGGAAATATCCTCCTTTTGCCCAATGAAGGAAGTGATACCTATGGGGGTTCTGACTTGTATGTGGCACTTCCCATTAATGATACAACATGGTCTACGCCTATAAATCTTGGCCCTGTCGTGAATACCTCAGGGGATGAAGATGCTCCTTTTTTGACAGCAGATGGAAAGACATTATTTTTCAATAGTAATGGTCATGGTGGAGCAGGTGATCACGATGTTTTTATATCGATCCGCCTGGATGATTCCTGGCGGCGTTGGTCAAAGCCCGTGAATCTGGGAAAACCCATCAATACTCCAGCATATGACTATGATTTTCGCATCGCACCGGATGGTAAGTATGCTTATTGGGGATCTGAGTACCGAACACAAGGGAAAGGTGATATTTTTAGGTTGGATCTGACAGATTGTCAATTGGATGTGTATCCTACAGGTGATCAGTTACTTTGTGAGGGGGATTCCATTGTCCTGGAAGCAGGATTTGCCTACCATCCTGCATTATCTTATCAGTGGTATAAGAATGATAAACCCATACCTGGAGCGAGGGAAAGAACATTAACGGTCAAGGAGAACGGGAAGTATTATTTGAAGCGTGGAATGGGGTTGTGTGAGCGCAATTCGCAACCTCAGGAGATCCGCTTCAAACCCCTGCCAGCCATTACGATTACAACACCTGCAGATTTTCTTTGTGAGGGTGATTCAGTATTACTCTGGTCTGGTAGAGCAAAGAATCTTTCCTATCAGTGGGAGAAAAACGGCTTGGAAATTCCTGGGGCCAACCGTCCTGGTTACTGGGCAAAAGGACCTGGCTCTTATCAGGTTTTGTTAAATGATGGAGAATGTGACTTTTACTCTAATCCAGTTACACTGGATCAAATACCGGCGCCTGAGATATTTCTTCCGGGTGACATTCTGCCTACTTCTACTGCTTCTTTACCTAAATGGTTGTGGGCCAATCAGCTAAAGTATTTCAAAGGGGATTATTGGGTCAAGGATATGGTATCAGATGCTCAGGGAAATGTATTTCTGCTGAGCCTGAAAAAACAGGGAGGAAGACTGAATGAGTATGTAAGCAAGTTTTTTTCGGAAGGCCCCTTGAGTTATTCTAAGCCTGTTGCTAGAACGAAAGATTTGGAAGACCGCTTTCTCTCAGTTGATCAGGACGGCAATATGATCATAGCCCGGGGAGGAAATAATACATTCCTGACCAAGTACCGTCAGGACGGTTCAGAATGGTGGGATATTAACACAGATATTGAGCAGATATGTGGATTAGGAGTTGATGGAGTAGGGTATATATATGTGTATGGTAGATTTAATCGCATGATTAACCTTGGAAAAGGGCCTGTGGTCCCTGCTGCCAGGGGGAGTATGTTCCTAGCAAAATTTTCTCCAGTCGGTAACCTGGAGTGGGTCAATGACTTTCCGGTAGATGGTAAGCATCCTGCTATGGGCAATGCTTTACATATCGATCAGCAGGGTAATGTTTATATTGCAGGTGGATTTTATGCAATCGCCAATTTTGGAGAGCAAATACTCCGGGCACCCATAGGAGGAAAAAGTTATTTTCTGGCCCGTTTTGGCTCCCGGGGCTTACTAGATTGGGCAACTTCTGTACATGTGAATGATTCTCAGGTGAAAATACATGATATTTATGTCGATAACCGGGGAAACAACTATTTCATGATAGGAAAGGAAATTTTCGAATATAACTACGCTGGTGAGATTAGTTCTCGTAAAACAGTTAGTGTGCCTGATCAGCTTACCCATGTGCGATTAGTCGTTTATCAGGATCAGGCATATCTCGCTTCTTATGACGAAAAAAGTCGGAAGTTTGATGTAGGTCTGGTAAACGGTTCGGGAAGATTTATTTCGTTATGGAATGGAGGTAAGGGAGAAAAGTCTCCAGAGCATTATCCTGTAATGGATCTTAGCCCGAGGGGAAGTATTATCGTAGGTGGAGTGTCTTCGACTAGTGATCTGCCTGCTATTCCATTGGGGCAAGGGAAGCGTGCTCCGATTTTTATTTCCAAATTTGGGAAACCTCAAGTCAGGGCTATCAACAAGCCCATCAATCTTTGTGAGCAGGATGACAAATACCTGCTCACAACAGATGTTCGTGGGGTAGAATACCAATGGCTTAAAGATGGTGCGATCATTCCCGGGGCTACACGCAGTATGTTGTCCATAGACGAGCCTGGGGATTATCGGGTGAGAATAGTAGGGGGAAGTTGTGAAAATGTATCCAGGGTACAGCGGGTCATACAGGATTGTGATCCACCAGATGAGGTACCTGCAACTCCACCACCCCTGGTTTCAACGGCCCCGGCAAATCCCCAACCTGAAGATGATCCTGCTCCGGAAATTAGATCAGTAGAAGATCCGTATGAGAACGATGTTCCCGAACTCAGGCGCACGCCTAGCGGTAGTCCGGATGTCCTGGATGCGCGCAAGGTATACAGGCAGGGCGATGTGAGAGTCCGCAGCCGCACCCTTACGATATATGTATGGGATCACGAGGTTCTAGATCAGGATACCGTATCATTGAATATCAATGGCGAGTGGGTGCTTAGGGATTACTGTTTACAATCAGAGAAAAAATCACTTACCTACACCTTTGATGACCGTTCACCCAACAATTTCATCATCCTCTATGCAAATAATCTGGGATTGAAGCCGCCCAACACTGCATCAATCATGATAGATGATGGGTATAGAAAGCGTACAGTAAGGCTCCGCTCTACACTGGAAGATTGTGGAATGCTCAATATAGAGCTGGAATAAGTAATGAAAAGAGAGGAGGAATTCTCAAGAGTCGATATAGCGTACTGAAACGGCTAATTTCCTGTTCTACCTGTGATTGCTGTGTAGCTTTGTGTATGTCTATGCTATTTCGTCTACCTTACCATATCTGATGGAGATTAATATTTCAGAAAGATATTAACTAAGCTTTTGGGTAGCAAATATTAACTTTGTCAGAAAGGGTAAGTATATGAGTATAAAAACTTTTGCAGGGGGACTTTGGGCATCTAGGAGAGCGGCCCAGATCGCGCGCATTTCCAGTGATGCATGGGAGATACAGAAGAAGACTTTTCAGTATCTCATCCATAATGGCAGGAAAACTGCATTTGGGAAGGCACATCATTTTGACAAGATTGCAAGTATCAGGGAGTTTCAGGATGCTGTACCTGTCAGAAATTATGAAGAGCTAAAGAAATGGATGGACCGAATATACCGGGGGGAAGCGGATGTAAGCTGGCCTGGTAAACCATTGTATTTGGCTAAGACTTCTGGAACGACTTCCGGAGCCAAATACATACCCATCACAAGGGAATCTATCAAAAAGCAAATTACTGGCGCCCGTGATGCATTACTTTTATACATGTATGAGACGGGTAACAGCAAGTTTCTGGATGGTAAGATGATGTTTTTGTCGGGGAGTCCAGAAATAGAGGAAAATGAATATAGCATCCGAGTAGGAAGACTATCTGGTATCGTTAATCATTTTGTACCTGGTTATCTGCAACGCAACAAGGTGCCCAGTTACGAGGCAAATATCATTGAGGACTGGGAGGAGAAAGTCAGGACGATCGTTGGAGAAACCAGTAAGGTAGATCTGCGACTGATATCGGGAATTCCTCCATGGGTTCAGATGTTTTTTGAAGAACTCGAGACACAGACAGGTAAACGGCCCTTAGAAGTTTGGCCTAATCTAGAGCTATTTGTTCAGGGAGGCGTAGATTTTAGTCCATATAAACCCATATTTGAACAATATTTTGAAGACCGGGTAGCTATAGCTGAAGTTTTTCCAGCTTCGGAGGGTTTTTTTGCAATACAGAGTTCGCAGAATGATCATGGATTGTTGCTGATGCCCGATTACGGCATCTTTTTTGAATTTATACCCCTTAGTGAGTATGGAAAACTGGATGCAAGTCGTTTCACATTGGAAGAAGTTGAACTGGATCAGCAATATGCGATGATCATCTCTACCAATGCAGGCTTATGGGCCTATGATTTGGGCGATACGGTGAAGTTTACCTCCTTGAATCCCTACAAGCTGAAGGTTACGGGACGTGTTAAGCACTTCATCAGTGCATTTGGAGAACATGTCATATCGGAAGAAGTAAACCGGGCCATATTGGAAGTCGTAGATGCCACAGGAGCAAAATTTCAGGAATTTACGGTTGCGCCACTTATACAGGAAGAAAAAGGAGCCTCCGCGCATGAGTGGTTCGTAGAGTTTGTAGAGCAACCTAAAGACAAGGACCAATTCGAAGAAATTCTCGATCAGGCTATGAGAAAGCAAAATCCTTATTACGATGATTTGAGAAAAGGCAGTATCTTAAGGAGGCTGATCGTACACAATCTGCAACTGAATGCGTCGCGTGCATATATGAAAGCTCAGGGAAAGCTCGGGGGTCAGAACAAATTTCCCAGATTGAGCAATGACAGAAAGATTGCTGATTTTCTGAAGAAATATGTAATAAAATCTTAACAGATTAGTTTTATAAATATATTTTTTTGATAATGTAATAGGTAGCACGCTAAAATTGTTTAGTTTTATCTATATATTTGGGAAATTTTTTTTGCGAAATATTTTCTAGGTATAAAGTCTGTTTGTCTTAGTACCTAATCATTTCTAGACCAAAACTGATGCGAGAATTACTAATAGCCCTGGTTGCATTTGGAGCTTTGATATATGTCAGTGAACAGAATATTAATATTGAAGAGCTAATATTTGGAAAATCTCGATCGCAGGCTGAGCATTCATCTATGCAGGTGGAAGACGGACATAATTCCGGTTCTTTAGGTATTCGCAATCCTCAAATTATATCTCCTGGGCAAAAAGTACCTATTAAGCATTTTTATCACGTGGTGTCTTACATAACGGGTAACCGTAGAATCAATTCTAGCGAGATAGATGCAACTTACATTACCCACATCAATTATGCATTTGTGGACCTGGTTGATGGAGAGGTGAAAAGCTATCTATCGTATGATGAACATAATCTTGCCGAGCTTTGTAAATTGAGAGAACGGTATCCGCATCTGCGTATCCTTGTATCGATAGGTGGATGGTATCGTTCGAGTGGTTTTTCAGATGCTGCCTCAACAGATTTCAACCGGGATAAATTTGCCCGGAGTGCTATCGCTTTCATGAAGCGTCATCAACTAGATGGGATCGACATTGATTGGGAATATCCAGGATCTGCAGGGGCTGGCAATACTTACCGCAAATCAGATAAACGAAACTTTACTCTGATGCTGAAAGTATTGCGTGAACACCTGGTTCGTGAGAGTCAACTAGATGGAAGGTTGGAGGATAATCCATACCTGCTGACCATAGCCGGAGGAGTAGGAGATAACTATCTTAAAAATATTGAGATGGATCACGTACACAGAACAGTAGATTTTATTAACCTAATGTGTTACGACTTTTCTGGAAAATGGAGCAAGAAGACTGCTCATCACAGCAACTTATATGCTTCTCAAAGTTCTGGTGGTTCCAGAATTGATGTTACAGAGTCAATTAGACAATACGTGAAGGCCGGTGTACCCGTATCCAAAATCAATCTTGGTGTTGCTTTTTTTGGAAGAGGTTGGCACAATGTACACCTCGACAATAGCGGCTTACATCAGAAGACTGGTGATTTTGCTGGTAATTTTGCTTTTCACACCTTACAAGAGGACTATTTCAAGCGCAAGGATTTTGAGCAGCATTGGGATTCCCTAGCTAAGGCACCCTTTCTCTGGAGTCCTGTAAGCAGAACCTTTATAACTTATGATGACACTGCCTCCCTGAGGCATAAGGTAGATTTTATTCATACTCAGGAGCTGGCAGGTGTCATGTTTTGGGAATATTACAAAGATACTACACAGACGTTGATCACTGCTCTTCACACCCAGCTCAATAAGGTTTCTGAAAACGGAAGTATGAACAAACTTCAATTAGCAGGACGCAAGCGCCTGGTTAAACAAAAGGATTCTTTCTGAAAATCAAAAGTCATAATTATCGGGATAGTTCTGTATCCCGATTTCCGGATAATATTCAATGAGCTTGAGATTGTTTTCTGTATAATAATCTTTAGCTAGATTATTTATAAAAACCTTTTCAGGACTATTTTTGAGTTCATGAGATGCCAGAAAAGCTAGGTCAACAGCTTTTTCAGATAGTTTATTGAAATAGCGATTGTTGGTTCCCGCCGTAACTTTATTGACAATCAACTTTTTGTGTAGGTCTCTGTTTTTGAGACTGCTGTTTACTTTCTGCTGAGAGGCTTTATTTTTTACATCCTGATCTATTCTTTCGTCAAAAATCCATTCAAGCTTTTCGAAGATACTATTGGGGTGCTGATGAAATTCTTCATAGGGAAACACATACAAATTATCTCCAAAAAGGTGCTTGTAATAGGAGACCATTTCGAAATACTTGAAATTATCGACATTAATACAGAACCAAGCTGTATTGTAATAAAGCGTACTTAATGGGGCTTTGTAATCATTTTCATACATTTCGTAAGAAAAATCCATTTGGGGTTTCCAGACAAACTTTTCTACATTTTTGGTACCCCGATAGGCCTTAATAAAATTGTTATAATGAGAATACAGAATATCTCTTTGTCCTCTAATAAAAAGTATTATTTTAATATAAGGAGATATCTCATGAATGCGCCTTGCAATCTGCGAGCGATTAATAGCTGAGACCCAGGGATGACCAGTGAGATCTTCAGAAGAAAAAAGTAATTGATCTCCGGGGATACCTTCAATCACTTCTTTGACCAGATCTGGATCATACAGGGAATCGTCCTCAAATTGTAGCTTATTAAACGCATGATTGTGCTGTACAAAAGGTCTGTCCAGGTAATTCCAGTCCTTGAGTGTGGGAAATGCGATATCTTGAAAGAAAGTAGTAGCAGTTTTGTGTAGTCCAATGTGAAATACCAGTTGCTTTTGCATAGCTAAAATAGTCAGGATTTTGGGTATTAATTGTTAGTAATTATGCAAAAAGTAATGTTTTTAGATTGATGTAAAAAATCAATTTAAACAAATAAATTTCATAATGGTCCATAAATAATCAATGTACAGAAAGCAGAAGTGTTGGACGCTGCGTAAATACACGATTTGCGTCTTAAATCAATAAACTACTGTGTATGATATAAATCATACCAGGAATCTGTATTCCCACTACAATTTTATCTGTGAAAAAGTTGCATCTTTGACTCTTGAGTTCTTATTTCGCAGATCGTTAGGCAAAAAATTTGTATATACCTGTATACTACAACTATAGAGACTAGATACTCCCCATTAGCTCAGTTGGTTAGAGCGACGGACTGTTAATCCGCAGGTCCTAGGTTCGAGTCCTAGATGGGGAGCGCAAATTAGGGGAGGTCGTGATGGTCGATTTCCTCTTTTTTATTCCCAGACCTTCATGCCTTCACTGCAATTAGTACATATGTCGATTGTGTTACGTGAGTGAAGTAGTTTTTGACGAAAGGTATGGTATTGAGTTGACCGCCAGATGTCCTGAAAAGTTCTTTCAGGCATTTTCCCCATTTCGTATTGGGCATCTTTATCAAAACAACAGGGTAATACACGGCCGTCCCAGGTGACTTCTGCTCCCTGCCACATCCTCCAGCATTGATTGGCAAGCTTGTTTTTGATCTCGAAGGTACCTTCTTCATTTTTCCGGTACCGGCTGTAGCGGTTCAGGGTAGGGATGAGATCATTTCCATGTTTAAAATCGTATATCTGAGCAGTTTTGAAGATTACTTTATCTACGCCTAGTTTTTTACCGATTGTTTTAACTTCGTCGATCTGGTGTTCATTGGGGCGAACAACAAGGAATTGCAGGATAATATGTGGAGAGATTGATCGAAGCTTTTCTCTCCAAAAGACAAGATTGGAAATACCATCGAGGACACGTTGAAGGTTACCCCCTATACGGTAAGCTTTATAGGTTTCCTGAGTGGTACCATCGACCGATACGATAACCTCTGAGAGGCCAGATTCTACGGTAGCTTTTGCACGGTTTTTATCAAGATAATGACCATTTGTACTGGTTGCACTATAGATAGATTTGCGAACAGCATATTGAACCATATCGAAGAACTGAGGATGGAGGAAGGGCTCTCCCTGGAAGTATAATAACAGATAGATCAAGTCTCTATCTACCTGATCTAGGATAGATTTATACAAATCCATCTCCATCATGCCCGTTGGACGGGTAAAGCTACGGAGCCCGGAAGGACATTCCGGACAACGCAAATTGCAATGCGTAGTAGGTTCTATGCCCATCTTCACAGGATTGCCTAGATGATAGCTGCGCTTCTGCAATTTACTATAGTGAAATGAAGCATGTATCCGTGCAAGATTCTGTACTTTACGACATGTAAGGGTTCTGTAAAGCAACTGTACCTTTCGTGAAGTAAGCATAGCTTTCAATTTCTTCCGAAGATAAAAATTTTTAGGCAGCTATTCATCATTTCTGTATCTTCTGTTTTCTTCCCGGATTCTGATACGACCTATCCCACTGGGAGTAATTATGGTTTTTGGCGCAATTATTTTGCGGAGGTCCTGCAGATCCCTTGCCTTACCCGATTCCGTTACCTGAATATTTTTCAAAGCCTCTTCCTTATCCATTTTCCCCCTCTCATATGCACTCAATACTTCTCTTTTAACTCTAAATTCGATATGAGCAGGTAGATCGCATTCATAACAAGCAGGCATTTCTACGTTAATAACCAGAAATTCATCCTCATTAAGGCTACGTAAGGTACGACCATAGTCGATCATGTACTGTTTTAATTCGCTCTTGAACGAATCCTGATAAATATCCTCGATTTTTCTGTCTCTGTCAAGAAGGTAATTTTCAGTCTGCTTATCCTCATCCTCTTCTTCTATTTCCTCATCTTGATCCACATCTTCGTCCCGATCTGCTGTTTTTTCTTCATCATCCTTTGTATCCTCATCTGATTCAATGATGATTACTTGTCCATGCTCAGTCGTAGTTATAACCTTTCCTGCTTTGTCATTCGACGACCATGAAAAGGTGTTAGCAGCCAACCGGGAATTGTATCCTTGAAGTTCATATCCCAGCTTTAGCTGATAGATGACGCCATATCCCTTGAGCAATTCAGGGGAAACTTTATTTCGAAAGCTGGATTTATGATAAAAACGGGATTGGCTGAACGGGTTTTGTTCATCTTCATCGCGCTGATAATCATGATCACTACTATATAAGCCTTCCAGTATGCTGGCAAATACCTTGTATTCCTTTGTATCAAGGGATTCTTCGTTAGTAATGCTGGTTTCTACCCGTTCGTAAAATTCATCTTTGTCAATGTTTCCGAAACGATATGCATCGATATCTTTCTTGAGGACCTTTACCAGGTAATTCTCGCTTGTCTGATCAGCATTATATAGGGTGGCATTACCTCTCCGGTTATTCCAGCTGACTGTTTCATTTTTGGGGCTATATCTGATCATCACATATTCGTTTGCAGGTAATTGTTGTGCCAGATCCCCATAGTCCTTGAGAAAGTCTTTGAGTATGAGCTCAATCCCTGTCGGTTGGGAGGCAGATTTATCGTTTGCTTCTCCTTGTCCTTCTTCATAATCTTCCTGATAATAAGTATAGGAATTGTTTTTTATTTCCGGTGCCTGGAGCATAATACCCATTTCTGGGATGTATTTGGATGGCTGTGCTCTATCTGTCCGGGTCAGAAAAGGACGGGAGTCATCTCCCTGAAAGAGGGAATGTAGTGCTTCCTGCATGATCTTGACATCCCGGTTCATCCGGGCTTCATCGATCTGTGAATAAGCAGATATACTTACCGCTGATATACAGATCATCAAAGCAATTGATTTCAGGTTCATATGAAATGGATATTGTATATTCATAATATTATTGATTTAAGGGTTGGTCCTGTTGGACATAAGATATCAATCTGGATAGCAGATATTCAGTTTCCTGTTGCTGGATATCGTTTTGTTCCAGGATTTCATGTAATGCAACGGAGATCATTTCCAGGTCTTGGACACGTTGCTTTTCCATATATCTAGCAAACTCAGTAACCAGTTGTGTAGTATATTCACGGTGATATTCGTGAGAATATTCGACCAGGTCAGTTAGCATCTGATAGTTTTCCTGCATAAGCTGATTTTGCAACATATGTAATTGCCGTTCAGAAAGGTGAAAGGTATCCTCTCTGCTTTCTAGGGTTTGAACTGCTTGAGTCAGTTGCTGCCATTTTTGATCAAGATCCTGGTTTATGCTTGACAAATCCTGTTTCCATTGGTCTTGTTGATGGTTGAGTTGCTGTGATAGCAGGGTTTTCATTTGTTGTTGCTGAACATACTGGAGCGAGTCCCATTGAGCTTGAGTCAGTGTACTACGCTGGAGTTGAGGGGCTCCGAACTGCACGCGCAGTTCGCGGGGAGCAACGCTGATCCTGAGATCGATCAATGCTGCTGTCAGCATGAGTAGAATGACTGATGCAGCTATTTGTAGCCAGGGGTTACCCAGGACTTGCCTCCAATCGAAAGTGGGGTTCTGAGCAGGTGTCAGTACGAGCGGTTGGACAGGAGTATGATCTTCGATCTGTTGGAAGAATTCACTCGCCTGCTTCAGACTTTCTAGTTCTTTTTTCAGGGACTGATTCTGTTCAATTTCCTGTTCAAAAGCCTTTTTTTCCTCGATAGACATTTCGTCGTAGAGGTAAGAGATTAGTTGCTGATGTATTGCTTGTCTACTCATAAAGCATCTTTTCTTTATCCAGTTTCCAGGTAGTTAAAATCTTTTTCATAGCATCGAGTCCGTAGTACATTCTCGATTTGACAGTATTTTCTGACACAGATAGGGTTTGGGCAATCTCTCTGAACTTAAGTCCTTCAAATTCTTTCATGATGATTACTAGCCGTTGTTCTTCAGGGATCTGGCTCAATGCATGCAAGATCCAGTATTGTAAATCTGCTTTACGCGCAATTTTTTCAGGGTCTGGGGATGAGGCTGGATGGGTATCCCGAAGATGATTTTCCTGGCGATAACCCAGCTCAACGAAAGGTACCACAGTATTCCGATGGCGTTTGCGGTCTTCCTCAAGACAGTTATTGGTTGCAATTTTGTAAAGCCAGGGCTTGAATTTGTGTTCTTCGTTGAGCTTGGGAAGATTCTTGTGTACAGAAATAAAGGTTTTTTGGCATACTTCCAGGGCCAGGTCATGAGCTGCGTGCCGAGATGATTGGGTTGAAAAGTATTTACAGGCAAAGTTATAGATTCTGGGGTACCATTCACGAACGATAGCATTAAATGCTCGTTGGTCTCCTTTTTTTGCACGGGTGATATTTGAAGTAATCGTTTTTCCCACGAGGTAGATTAGCTTGTTTCATATCAAAGATGCGTGTGGAGGAAAAAAAGTTTTAGACATATTATAAATTTAGGCAAATTTACTTCCTATGAGGCCACACATTGCAGTTAACACCCGCTTGTTGCTTCCGGGAAGAATTGAAGGTATCAGTCGCTTTGCGGAAGAGGTACTCAGAAGAATGGTATTAGCTCATCCAGAAGTCCAGTTTTCTTTTTTCTTTGACCGGAAGTACGATAATCGGTTTATTTTTGCTGAAAATGTGACTCCTTATATTATTCTACCTCAGGCTCGTCATCCCATGCTTTGGTATACCTGGTTTCATATTACAGCCAAAAACAAGCTCAACAAACTGAAGCCGGATGTATTTTTTTCTCCAGAATTTTATCTCATCGACCAGAAAAGGATTCCACAAGTGGCAGTATTTCACGATCTGGCATATGAGCATTATCCGGAGGACATTTCACCCTGGGCTGCAAGGTACTGCAAAAAGTACTCGCCTTATTATGCCAAACTCGCCAGCCATATCTGCACCGTATCGGCATATAGCAAGCAAGATATTATGTATCACTATCAGGTTTCAGCTGAAAAAATATCGGTCGTATACAATGGAGCCAGTACAGCTTTTTCACCATTGCCCCTTACTCTGCATGACGATATTCGCGAAAAATTTACGAATGGTAAGCCCTATTTTCTATTTGTAGGTACCATACAACCCCGGAAAAATATTGAAACTTTACTCAAGGCTTTTGATCGTTTCAAGGATGAGCAACCTTCGGAGGTTAAGTTGCTAATTGTGGGAAGAAGGGGTTGGCATTACCGTGAAGCCCTTGAGACATACCAGTTGATGCAGCACAGGGATGATGTTATGTTTACCGGATTTGTGGAGGATGGTGAGCTTCCGGCTTTGTATGCAGCATCGTTAGCTTTGTGTTATATTCCCTATCTGGAGGGATTTGGAATACCCTTGTTAGAGGCTATGAACTGTGATACAGCCATATTGTGTAGTAATGTAGCTTCTTTGCCAGAGGTTGTCGGAGAGGCTGCCTACCAGGTAGATCCTTTTGAGATTGACCAGGTGGTAAAAGGTATGCAAAAGCTATGTACAGACCCTTTATACCGGACCGGATTGATTGTAAAAGGAAGAACGCAGCGTCAAAAGTACAATTGGGATCTTACTGCCCATCGAACATGGAGTATTATTTCAAATTTTTTATAATCGTTTCTGCACGATAACAATCAAAGCCCACACACTTGTTCAACAATATTCTGCTTCTGGAAACAGTATAGTAGGAAATAATGTATAGTAAAAAGATCAGTAATTATGTTTAACTTTTAATACAGTATTTGTTATATGAGATATCTTTACCCATGCTTATTAGTGTTGATCGTATGCGTTTTTGCTTCTTGTAAATCTGCTAAAAAGGCTTATCAGAGTGGAGATTACGAGTCTGCCATGATGATGGCGCTAGATAAGTTAAAGTCATCGCCTAGAAATAAAAAGGCTATTCAAACAGTTCAAAATGCTTATCCAGCTATGATGGATTATTATCAGGGTAGAATTGAGCGAACACGACTGTCAAATGATCCACTGAAATGGGACAAGATACTGGATGATTATATATCCATAAACAACATATACGATGAAATACAGCGAACACCTGCAGCCAAAAGTCTGTTGCCGCAAGCCAGGTATTTTACCGATGAATATCATGAAGCACTAGAACGCACCCTGGAGATCAGATATGAGATGGGAGAAAAGGAACTGGATGAGGGCAGCCGGGAAAGTGCCATGAGAGCCTATGATCATTTTTACCGGGTGCAGGAGCTTCGTCCCAACTACCGGGAAGTGAGGGACAGGTTAGAAGAAGCACGAGCAATGGCTACGATACTTGTTGAAATCACTCCGTTAAAAATTGATTCAAAGCGATATACTTTAAGTAGTGATTTTTTCATGAACAGGGTTCAGGAGTATTTAAGGGAAAGACCTCTAAGTCCTTTCATTCAGTTTTTGACCCCATCAGATAGGGTTTCGGGTTCAGGTGGTTCAGATCATTTGCTGGAAATGAGTTTTGAAGACTTTGTAGTTGGGCAATCTTTTACGCGAGAAGTTCAGTCTGACAGAATGAAGGATAGTGTAGTACTTCAGACTACTGAGCTTAAAGATACTACGATTATTACGTATGGTACTGTGAAAGCCCGTTTATTCGGATTTGAAAAGGAGATTGCTTCCAGTGGTATATTAAAGCTTAAGGTAACAGATACATATTCAGATAGAACGATCCTGGATAAAGATTTTGCGGGTAATTTTGTATGGTATGACTATTGGGGATATTTTGAAGGGGATAAACGTGCCTTAGAGGATGAAGATTTGAGATATTTGGACAAGCGTCAACCTTCACCTGAGCCTGATCCCCAGGTGCTGTTTATTGAATTTACCAGGCCTATATTTGATCAGGTGACGCGGGAACTTGAAAGATTTTACAAAAGATATTAGTGGACGGCTTGTAGTTTGTAGATTAGCCTCTTTGAAATTGGGGTAATACTACGATCTACTAGCTTCTGGCAAGGTATAAAATCCATTTACCCTGGCGAATCTTCGCTTAGGCGTTCACGGAGTCGCACGGGTTGTACCTCTTCTTTTTTACGAAGCCTGCTATTGAGGATTTCGACCAGAAAGGAGAAAGCCATAGCGAAATAGATGTAACCTTTATCTACATGTTGTTCGAACCCTTCTGCTACAAGCATAAATCCGATGAGTAGCAAAAATGACAGGGCCAGCATTTTCATGGTAGGACGTTTATTAATAAAGCGGCTAATAGGCCCTGCTGCGATCAACATGATCGCCATAGAGATCACAACTGCGATGATCATGATTCGAACATCATCCGCAAGTCCTATTGCTGTAAGGATAGAGTCAAATGAAAAGATTACATCAAGCGCAATGATCTGAGCGATTACGCTTAAAAAGGTATTGGCTTTGGGATCATTGGCAGAGTCCTCTTGACCTTCTAGTTTGTGGTGCATCTCCATAATGGTCTTGAACATAAGAAATAACCCACCTGCAATGAGGATAATATCTCTCCAACTTAGATCAAAGCTGTGTTGAAGGGCTTCTGATAGGGATAAGCCCAAAATATTCCCCAGATTAAGTACCGGGTATTTTAGTTGTACTACCCAGTTGATTGATAGCAGTAAGCCAATCCGGAAAAGGAGGGCGAGGATAAGTCCAACGCTTCTTGCCCTGGGTTGTTGACTTTCAGGGAGTTTGGACGTGACGATTGAAATGAATACAATATTATCGATTCCCAGGATGATTTCCATCAACGTCAGCGTCAACAAGCTGAACAATACATCTACAGTCAGAAGTTCTTCCATAATTCAGACGATATACATCTATCGCAACTTGCGAATAAAGCCATATAAGCCGTACTCTTCCCTGAAATAGGGTAGCACAGAATTGCGAAGATACGATTCTTCCTGAGATGTGTAAAGGCCCGAGAATATTTTAAATAATCCTTCCTCGTATACGATAAACATGCCGTGAGCAGGTATCGTGGAGATATCATTGTATTTGTTGAGATATGGTTTTTTAAAAGCTCCTACCTGTATCGTATGAGTAAGTCCTGTCCCTTCCCCGTTTAGGAGGGAGAAATCATCCTTGATCAACTGGGCTTCGGTATAGCCTTTTTTCCAGACTTTCTGAAGGACAAAGTCAGCGGTATTAGCTCCCAGATATGGACCGAGCATTACCCGTACCGGACTTTTTTCTTCCATAGGCCCCCGTTCCAGGGGATATAGTCTGACGAAGCCTAGATGATTGAGATCCGGGACAAAATTGAAGCTATCAGGTTCTTCAGTAATTGTAATCTGGATTCTGTATATTGTGTGATAATCTTTCTCCTGTGCCCATGTAATGACTGGTAAGTACAGTATGAACAGCCAGATGACATATGCAACATTACGCATAATTTGTACGAATTTTACAAAACACACTTTTACAGGTTATAGTTCAGTGTAGGTACAAATACCATTGAGGGAATGCCCTTGATTATGCAAGATGATGATACAGACTTTATCGTATATTGTTCAACTGATTTGCAACAAAGAGATTGTATTTATGTTGAACATACCAGTAACAACGCTATTTCAGCTAATCAAAAACATGCCAAACTAATATTTAACCTAGAAAAACAGCAATTATTATATTCTTTTTTGTTTTGGAAAATACAAAAAATAGCGCAGTAAAATAACAATTACAAGATCATTTACAATCCGGCTTTGACAACAATTTGCTTATTCCAATATAAGGGAATGACGATCAATTTTGATCCTCATAATATCCTCCCCATTCGTCATCATCCTCTTCTGGCATATTAAACATTCCGCTCAATAGATCTTTAAACTGTGTACCAGCCTCCATGAGGTGTTTGCCCAGCATAGAGTATTCTGCTAATCCATGCAGAATGAGTTCCATGTAGAGGTACTGTTGCGCTTGTGTAGCCTTGGGATATTGTTTTTTTACCAGTTTTGCCAGCCCTGGCACTTTGTCCAGTTGCTTGCGGTACTCATCTTCGCGAATATCATTCATCAGATCCAGCATATTACTTTGGCTAAACCACTGTATAATCTTTTTGTATGGATTTTCAGGATCATTGCGTTTGAGTCGTTCAGGGTTGGGGAAATATTCTACAAATATGGTCCTAAGCGCTTTACTGATAAGTTTTTGAGCTACAATGGCAGGTCCTTCCTGTTCACCTTCATATACGAGTTCTATCTTACCCGTTATGGCAGGAATGACTCCCATGATATCACCTATCCGGCAGAATGATGTTGATTCCTCATTGCGGATCATTCTTCGTTCGCAGGAACTTGTAAGGTTTTCAAACCCTGAGATAGTCAGACGGGCAGAGACTCCACTCTTTTCATCTACATACTCGCTGTGGCGAGCCTCAATAGCGATTTGCTCCAGCAATTTTGCGCACAGTTCATCTACGATGACCTTTTCCCGTTGCAACTCTGCAAGTCTTGCCTCCTGACGGGTAATTTGCATAGACAAATCCAGGGTTTTGGGGTAATGTGTCAAAATCTGGCTTTCTATACGATCTTTCAGAGGAGTAACAATATTTCCACGGTTGGTATAATCCTCTGGGTTGGCGGTAAAAATAAATTGTATATCAAGGGGGAATCTCAAGGTAAAGCCTCTTATCTGAATATCACCTTCCTGAAGCATGTTGAATAGAGCGACCTGTATACGTGGCTGCAGGTCCGGTAATTCATTAATCGCAAATATTGATCTGTGTGAACGAGGTATCAATCCAAAGTGGATCACCCGTTCGTCTGAATAGGGAAGCTTCATAGAGGCTGCTTTGATAGGATCAACATCACCGATGAGATCAGCTACGGTAACGTCTGGAGTGGCTAGTTTTTCAGTATATCTTACAGATTTATGCACCCATTTGATAGGTGTTTCATCACCTTTTTCAGCAATGAGATCTCTCGCGTACCTCGACAGGGGTTGGAAGGGATCATCATTGATTTCCGAACCTTCTACTGCAGGAATATATTCATCCAGCAGTTCTGTCATCTGCCTGGCAATACGCGTTTTGGCCTGGCCACGCAATCCAAGCAGGATAATGTTGTGGCGAGAAAGGATTGCTCTTTCCAGGTCAGGAATTACCGTTTCCTCATATCCTACGATTCCTTTGAAGATCGTTTCGCCACTTTGTATCTTATGTATGAGATTTTTACGTAATTCGTCTTTTACAGATAGGGGATGGTAGCCGGATGCTTTCAGTTCGCCTAAAGTATGTATACGGGTCAGTTTACTGGTTTCAATCATCAGAAAGTTTATTTTATTTACAAGTTAGTTTCCAAAAGTTAAACCCCAAAATAGGTATTTAGTTGTCAACTGCTTTTCTCTTTTGCAATGCGGGTTGTATCTTACAAGGCTATGACTTACTATAGTACAGGCAACTACTTGAATCACCCTATGCAAAAATGGATTTATACGCAATATTTAGATAGTTTGTTTGACCCTGATATGATATTCAGTGAATTAGCAGAATCATTGTGGCGTTATCAATGGGAAAATAATCCAGTTATCCAAAGATATATGGGGCATTTGGGTAAGAGGAGAATGAACTATTTACCTATTTCATTTTTCAAGGCATTTGATTTTAAAACAGGTGAAGATTGGCTGGCTGAGGCTATATTTGAGAGCAGTGGTACTACTGGTCAGATTCCGTCGCGTCATTTTGTAAGGGAATTGAAGCTTTATGAGCGGATAGTTTTGGAAGGCTTTTTTCATTTTTTCCCTAGCGGACAATATCGCATCCTGGCATTATTGCCTTCATACCTGGAGCGGGAAAATTCTTCGCTGGTATATATGACTAAGACATGGATGGACCATTTCGGGCTACCAGGGAGTGGTTTTTATTTGTACAATTTTGATGCCTTGCAGCAGGCTGTATATGAAGCGATGGATGCTGGAGAGCAAATTCTATTGATAGGTGTAAGCTTTGCATTGCTGGATTTCGCTACTCAATATCCACTCAGATTATCCCCAAATTCGATTGTTATAGAAACGGGTGGAATGAAAGGGCGTAGAGAGGAATTGACACGGGAGAAGCTTCATGCATTACTGTGTGAAGGATTGGGGATAGACCATATATATTCTGAGTATGGTATGACAGAATTGATGAGTCAGGCTTATGCGCTTAAGGGCGGAAGATTTCAAACACCTCCCTGGATGAATGTAGAGATCACAGATATTCATCTACCCTTTCTTCGCTTGCCTTTTGGTCATACAGGCAGAATTCAGATCGTAGATTTGGGAAATATACATAGCTGTGCATTTATTTCAACAGACGATCTAGGAAGAAAGCACGAAGATGGTAGTTTTGAGGTACTAGGTAGAATAGACCAGTCTGAATTGAGGGGTTGCAGTTTGATGTATGAATAGAAATCTGGTTATTTTCGTATATACCAAATACCTAATAGCATAAAGAAAAATCAATGAGTGAAATAAATGTAGCGGAAGAAAAATATGTTGACCTAAGGGTAAAGGGCATGACTTGCTCAAACTGTGCGCTGAGTATTGAACGCTATCTAGAGCGTGAAGGACTGGGAAGTGTAAACGTAGATTTTGCCAGTGAAGAAGTGTCGTTTGAGCTTTCTCAGAATGGTGAATTATCCGATATTATCCAGGGGATCAATAATCTGGGTTATAAAGTAGTGGGCAAAGCAGGTGATACAGAACACAAAGGGTGGTCTAGGGTAGAAATACTATTTGCTGTCTCCCTGATATTCACGCTACCTTTGCTTTTACATATGTTTTGGAAATGGCCTTTACTGCATAATCCATATTTTCAGTTGGTTATGACGATACCGGTTTTTGTGATCGGGGTATTTCATTTTGGTGTAAGTGCTTTCAAATCCCTAAGATCAGGGGTTCCCAACATGGATGTTCTTATTATACTCGGAGCTACTGCAGCCTTTGGATATAGTTTTTATGGTACGATTGTTCAGGCAGGTCAGGATTTTCTCTTTTATGAGACTGCTGCCAGTATTATTACGATTGTTCTTTTGGGTAATGTAATGGAGCATCGTGCAGTACAAAAAACCACTACTGCTATCAAGTCTCTGAAAAAACTTCAACCTTCACGTGCCAGAAAGGTGATATATGAGCAAGGTGAAGAAAGGATTGTCGAAGTGGAACTAAAACATGTAGAGACAGGAGATACCATTCAGATTCACACCGGTGATAAAGTCCCGGTAGACGGGACGATCAGCGAGGGATATGCTGAGATTGATGAGTCGATGTTGACGGGGGAAAGTCTTCCTGTGCGTAAGTCAGTTATGGATAAGGTGATGGGGGGTACTTACCTCATACAAGGAAACCTGCGTATCAAAACCAGTCATGTAGGGAAGGGGACTACTCTTTCGCAGATTATCGATTTGGTGAAAAAAGCTCAGGCGGATAAACCAGATCTACAGCGATTGGCAGATAAGATCAGTGCTATATTTGTTCCGGTAGTAGTAGGTATTGCTTTATTGACATTTACCTTATCGTTTTTTGTATTTGAGCTGACACTTCAGTCAAGTATCATACACAGTGTTGCAGTTCTGGTCATATCCTGTCCCTGTGCAATGGGATTGGCCACGCCTACTGCAGTAGTTGTAGGTATCGGCAGAGCCTCACGCAATGGTATCCTGATCAAGGGAGGTAAAACCCTGGAAGAGTTATCTTCTATCAAACGCATTGTTTTTGATAAGACAGGGACACTTACCACGGGTAGCTTCAATGTAAAATCGCTGAATTGTCTAGAAGAAGATAGCGCATTTGTCAAACGTCTAGTATACAGCCTAAGCCGTTTTTCCAATCATCCCGTTTCCCGGTCCCTTAATCAGGCATATCAGGATGTTCCTGTCCTGGAATTGACCGAGATCGAGGAATTGAGCGGGAGGGGAATGGAAGCAAAGGATGCCAAAGGCAATCTGTATCGGATGGGATCTTATCAGCTCGCCTCAGACCTTACAGAGGATGATACTCATCAGACCTATATCATCCGGAATGACCAACTCCTCGCAACTATTGACCTTGCAGACGATATTAAGGACGGAGCAAAAGAAGTTGTATCCTTTCTCAAGGAGCAGGGTATTACGACTACCCTACTGAGTGGCGACAGACAAGATAAATGTGATGAAATTGCCCGGGTATTGGGAATTGATGAGGTATATGCCGAGCAGATGCCTGACCAGAAGCTTGCTTTGATCGAAAGCTTTGACAATCAAGAACCTACAGCCATGGTGGGGGATGGGATCAATGATGCCCCTGCACTTACCAAGGCCACGGTGGGCATCTCGCTGAGTCAGGCAACGGATGTAGCAATACAATCTGCTCAGATAATCCTGCTAAATGGTAATCTGTTGGCTATCCCTCAGCTTTATCGCATCGGGAAGCATACCCTATTGACCATTAAGCAGAATTTATTCTGGGCATTCATTTACAACGCTATTGCCATACCCATTGCTGCTGTAGGACTTTTGAGTCCGATCATAGGTGCTTTTGCCATGGCAATGTCAGATGTAGTCGTAATTGGCAACTCCTTGCGACTCAGATTAAAATCATTGAAGTGATGTTATTGGCAGACACAGCGTTTTTTTAGTTTCATTAAGTGTAATGAGATATAACCACGTATAGCAAAACCGGTTTCATTTTCTGGTAAAAGGTAATAAATATCTTCCGGACTCTCATCGTGGCGTGTGTCTGCATAATATATGTTGGCTTCTAGGGTTGTGGAAATATGCTTGGAGAAAAAATATCTTATTCCAGCCATGCCCCCTATTCCCAGATTGTGGTAGTTATATTCGCCTGAAAATGAATCATTATTCTTTAATATTCCTTCATCGGTAATATTCCCACCACTGTAAATACCTTCCAGACCCGCAAAAAACAACCATGGACCTGTGGGCAGATTAGCTTCATAACCCAGGCGGATATCCCAGTCCTGTTTTTGAGCACGGTAACTATCAAAGCGATCTATACCATCTAGTATATCAAAATCAGCACTTCTACGCGAAGCACTCAAACGGATGACATTATTGAGATCCCAGTGATATTTATACTGGATTCCATTGACAGCATTTGATCCGAATGGAGTGTCCTGATAATAGTCAGCGAGAGATGGGATGGAATGGAGACTTCCATATTGTACACCGATTTCGTGTGTTTGAGGGTAAAAGGAAGGTCGTTGAGCCCACATTAAAAGCGATTGGATACACAAAAGGGTTAAAATTATGGTCTTTTTCATACTGTTAGCAAGTTGAAACATCCTTTCTGGGACTAAGTGGCAATAATTGTGCCTGTAGGCATTTCATTATTTCAAAGCTTTCTGGGCGGCAGAAGAATTACTTTCTTTCCCATTTTGAGGTATCATATCTACAGGATTGGCGATTTTTATCTTTTCCAGAGCGAAGTTCAGCACTTCATCCATACGGGATACATATTGGATCTGAACTTTGTTGATATAGTCTTCTTTGATTTCACTTACATCTTTTTCATTTTCTTTACATAAAATGAGTTCTTTGATACCTGCCCGTATAGCAGCGAGGACCTTCTCTTTGATACCTCCTACTGGGAGCACCTTACCTCTCAGAGTAATCTCGCCAGTCATAGCGAGAGAGGGTTTTACCAATCGCTGAGTGAATAATGATACGAGCGAAGTAAATATAGTGATACCTGCTGACGGGCCATCTTTAGGGATAGCTCCAGCAGGTAAGTGAAGGTGAACGTCCCAATATTTAAATGCTTCGTAGGGAATACCAAATTGTTCGCAGTGTGATTGTAAATAAGTAAATGCGAGGGTTGCAGATTCCTTAATCACTTCACCCAGACGGCCCGTCATACTGAGTTTACCATTACCACGCGTAAGGGTTGATTCTACAAAGAGAATTTCACCACCTACTGCAGTCCATGACAAGCCAATGACTACACCGGGTTCATCAATGCGCTGGTAGAGTTCGTTTTCATATTTTTTAACACCAAGAAATTTATTGAGGTTGGATTTATTAACTCTGACGGATTCCTTCTCATCGAGAACGATTTGTTTGGCTGCTCCTCTAAAGACAGATGCCAGTTGTTGATTGAGTCTACGTACGCCTGCTTCACGAGTGTAGTGCTCAATGATATGTTGGAGAGCTTTGGGGCTAAGATGCACCTGATTGGCTTTTAGGCCATGATCTTTTCTGAGCTTAGGTATAAGGTGGCGCCGGGCAATCTCCAGTTTTTCCTCCTGCGAATAACTATTGATCTGGATAATTTCCATCCGGTCA
Organism: uncultured Bacteroidia bacterium; assembly: GCA_964468435.1. Classification (GTDB taxonomy): domain Bacteria; phylum Bacteroidota; class Bacteroidia; order J057; family J057; genus JBCCTX01. Next base: position 52,715 of record CAYXVE010000017.1, read on the forward strand.
ATCAAAGCAGGATGGATAGTACTCAATGTATTGGCAGTGGCAATGAACATAATTCTGGAAAGATCGTATTCGACTTCCAGAAAGTTATCTCTGAAATGATCGTTTTGTTCTGGATCCAGTACTTCCAGAAGTGCTGATGCTGGGTTTCCCCTGAAATCATTGCCTACTTTATCAATTTCATCCAGCATAAATACCGGATTACTGGTATCTGCTTTTTTGAGACCCTGAATGATACGTCCTGGCAGTGCGCCGATATAAGTTCTTCTGTGGCCGCGTATCTCAGCTTCATCTCTCACACCACCAAGTGATATGTGTACAAATTCCTTGTTCAGGGATCTGGCAATGGATTTACCTAGAGAGGTTTTTCCCACACCAGGAGGTCCATAAAAACAGAGAATAGGAGCTTTTTTATCGGATTTCAGTTTGAGAACAGCTAGATATTCCAGAATTCGTTGTTTTACTTTTTCAAGACCATAGTGATCCTCATCCAGTATTTTCTGAACCTTTTTGAAATCGTAGTGATCTTCAGTATAATTTTGCCAGGGTAATTCGAGAAGCCACTCTACATAATTCATTACAATGGCATAATCTGGCATAGCAGGGTTTAGACGTGAGAGTCTCACCAGTTCTTTGCCAAATACCCTGTCTACTTCTTCCAGCCAGTTTTTGGCTTCAGCTTTGGCGCGAAGCTCCTGTATTTCCGATTCGTAGGTGTCTTCTCCTAATTCATCCTGAATAGCACGTATTTGTTGTCTGAGTATGTACTCGCGTTGTTGCTTATCCAGATCACTTTTGACTTTGGTTTGTATTTCTTCGCTGAGCTCGAGAACCTGCAATTCACTGTGAAGGTGCTGTAACACCAGCTCACATTTATTTAATAATTCATCCAGTTCAAGAATCTCTTGTTTGTCATCTACATCTAGGTTTAGGTTGGCAGCAATAAAATTTGCCAGAAAACTCAGACTCTCTATATTTTCAAGCGCAATCTTGGCTTCACTGGGTATATTAGGTGCCAGATCGATGATTTTTGAAGCTTCCTCATTGAGACTATACATGATCGCTTTTGCTTGGTCCTGAGGAGGGTAGAGTTCTTCCAGTTTATGTATTTTGGCGATGAAGTAAGGTTCTTCTGATAAAAACTCATCAATTTGAAAACGGCTTCTGCCCTGTATGACGATAGTGATACTCCCATCGGGCATTTTGATCAGTTTGAGGATACGCGCTATAGTCCCAGTGGAGAATAAATCTATGGTACCCGGGTTTTCTAAATCAAAATTTTTTTGAGCGACTACACCAATCTGTTTGGTTTCTTGTTGATAAGCATCTTTTACCAACCGAATAGATTTATCTCTCCCTACGGTGATAGGAATAACGACTCCAGGAAAAAGCACAGTATTTTTTAAGGCGAGAATACCTATTTGTTCTGGTAAGGCCTCATCAGCCATTTCCTGTTCTTCGATCTGTGTACCGATAGGTAGCTCCGCCTCAAAAAGTGTATCATTATCTAATTGCAAAAATGTCATATAGTTGTCCCAACAATCCTTTTGATGTAATACGTCAAATTTAAGATAAAAACCAAATAGATCTAATGCAAAGCACATGCCCAAAGGAGAAATTCTAAAAGAAATAGAAAAATTGTCAGTATTAACGATTGAGCCAATCTTTGAAGGGTCTCGATTTATCAATACTGACGATCACCTCTATATCGGCTGGTGGATTCAGGTCAATTTTGATCCGGCTTTTAGAATAGGGGTACATGTGCTGGATTGCGTCAAAGCTTATAATAAACTGCCGATTGATTCTAAAAAAATAATCTGAACTGAGTAATTCTTCCAATTTTCCAAGTGTATAGTCTACAATATATCTTCGATTGTCATGTGTAATTAAAAATACATACTTTTTTTGTCCAAAAAAGTATGCCACATCTTGTATTTTAATGGATTTAATTTTGTCTCCTGAAGTAACGATAAAACGCTGTTGGTACCGGTCTTTGCGGCCTTGTTCCATCATGAATAGGAATGTCTGATAATCGACTTTGGGAGTTTTTAGCAGTGATTTGTGGTATTTTTCTAGACTTTGGGAGAGTTCTTCTTCGTCTATAGGTTTCAGCAGATAGTCAATGCTATTGTGTTTGAATGCTCTGATCGCATACTGATCATAGGCTGTGGCAAAGATAATGGGAACGTGTACTTCAACCTGGTCGAAGATATCGAAGGAGTTACCATCTGCCAAATGTATATCCATGAATATCAGATCAGCTTTGTAATCTGATAGCCAGTTTACAGCATCTCCTACGCTGTCAACAACATCTAAAATTCGGGTATTAGGTTCAATTTTGAACAGCAGCCGCTCCAGTCTACGTGCTGCCAAAGGTTCGTCTTCGATGATTAGTACCTGGAGCATTATTTATCGCATTCACCCATCACAGGATCTAAAGAACCGATAAGTACAACGGTGTCAGCAATGGTAGCACCTTCCGTCATAGATTCTAGCGCTTGCAGATTAGTAAAAGATGGTGAATTAATTTTACATCTCCAAGGTGATCCCGTTCCATCGGATATAAAATGAAAACCGAGTTCCCCTTTAGGTGCTTCGATGGCATGATATACTTCTGCACCTTCCGGGGGTATTACTCCTACATCAGTCATCATGAAATCGTGGATCATACCTTCCATCGAGTAATATACTTCATCTTTAGAGGGATAAGTCTGTTTAGCATCATCCACTCTGATAATACCTTTGGGTATTTTGGCCATGAGTTGATCGAGGATCCGGATACTCTGCTCCATTTCGTCCATTCTCACTAGATATCTAGCCAGGCAATCTCCTTCTTCCCGGATCGAAATGTCGAATTCCAAGTCTTCGTATACTAGATAAGGCTCAAAGGTGCGTATATCATGTGGAACACCAGATGCACGCAAAGTAGGACCCGTGAGTCCGAGATCGATGGCTTCGTCTTTGGTAATGATTCCTACATCTTTATTCCGGTTTAGCCATATCGCATTATTGGCTAAAAGTTTTCTCCAGCCTTTGAGTTCTTTTTTGAAGTGCTCTTTCCAGGCGATGATTTCATCTGCGACATTGTCTTCCAGGTCATACTGAATACCGCCTATACGACAATGACTTACAGTGAATCGCACACCTGCCATTTTGTCAAATATGGTATAGAGGTTTTCTCTTTCTCGGAAGGTCCATAGAAACATGGATACAGCTCCTGCATCCATCACCATGGTTCCGAGCCAGAGGAGGTGTGCAGATATTCTTGCCAGTTCGCAAGCGATAGTACGAATGTGCTGGGCTCTAAGGGGAGCTTCAATACCTGCCAGCTTTTCAACTGCCAGACAAAAGGCTACATTATTGGAATATGGAGACATGTAATCCATACGGTCTGTGTAGGGCATGAACTCCTGATATGTTTTATTTTCGGCAATTTTTTCGATCCCTCTGTGAAGATATCCGATATCTACAACAGATTTGACGATGTTTTCACCGTCAACTTCCAGAACTACACGCAACACACCATGGGTAGCAGGGTGCTGAGGTCCAAGATTAATGACCATCTGGGTCCCCAGTGGATCATCTTCGACCTCGATATATGTATGTTTATCTTCCAGTCTTTTGTACACCGCATGTTGGTGTTTAGGGAAAAAGACAGGACTTACTCTTTCATTAATACTTTCCTTAGAAGGAAATATCTCGTTACTCATATATCTTTGCTTACATTTTCCTCTTAACCCGGGAAAAATTGAAAAGTTATCAACTGTTTGAAATTAATAACTCACTGATTAAAAGCAAAAGATTCTTTTAAAATGATTTTGTGAATTATGCCAAGCAAAATGAGGCGTGATGGAGATTTTCCACTATCCAGTCTGCACTGGAATAATTTTGGCAACCTACAAGGATCGTTTTGCAACCCATACTTTTACCAGCAAGAATATCTCGTTCACTATCACCGATCATGTATGAGCGAGATATGTCAATTCGGTGTATTGCAGCTGCCCTTTCGAGCAGTAAGGTTCCAGGCTTGCGGCAAAAGCATTTCCCATTGAAATGTGGATGATGAACACAATAAAAAATATCTTCTATTGATATGCCACTTTGCTTCAACAAATGGGTGAGATGGTTATTAGCATGCAACATGTGATTTTGGGTATATATTTTTCGCGCTATACCACTCTGATTAGTTACAATAATCAGTTTATAACCCAGAATCTGGGCTTTGAGGCAAAAGGAGATGATACCCGGTACGAGCTGAAGCTCACTGATCTGGTAAACATAACCTGTATCTATATTCACTATACCATCGCGGTCCATGAATACAGCTTTTTGGTAAGATGACGTTTCTGCCATGAATAATAATTTAGGGATATTGTACCTTCGTAGAATCTCAACCGTATAAGCGGAAACTCTTTTCCCATGAACGAAGAAAGTGTAGGATAATATGTGTTGATGAGCAAAAGATTCTAGGCTTCATGATGGGCTGATAGTGAAAGTTCATACGGATATATGCAGGAAGTTGTATATTTGAGGGTAAATTAGGGGTATGGGCAATTATTGATATGTAAGGCCAACTTTCCTGATCCATACAGTTGTTTTAATGGAATATGAACAGGTTACAATTATTGTTTAAGCTATGATACAAACGGAAACAACCAGAGAAATGAAGAGAGGTGTTTTTGATGATATGCATGGAGGAGGGCATGAGCTTATCATGTTTTGTAATGACAGGGATACCGGACTCAAGTCAATCATCGCCGTACATAATACAACGCTGGGTCCTGGAGTTGGTGGAGTAAGAATGTGGCCTTATGAATCGGAAGATGCTGCGATTACAGATGCGCTAAGGTTATCACGTGGAATGACCTACAAAAATGCACTTGCCGGACTAAATTTTGGAGGTGGAAAAGCTGTTATCATAGGTGATAGTCGTAAAGACAAATCTGAAGCCCTTTTAAGACGTTTTGGGATGTTTGTCAACAATTTGGGTGGGAAGTATTACACGGCGGAGGATGTTGGGATGACAGAACACGATATGGAACTGATGGGTCATGAGACTCCTTATGTGATGGGTAAATCTCTGCTGACTGGAGGGAGTGGAGATCCATCTGTGATTACTGCATATGGGACCTATCTGGGAATTAAAGCTACATTAAAGCAAGCCACAGGCAATGAGTCATTGGCTGATAAATCCATTACCATACAAGGAGTGGGGGCTGTGGGAGCTGATCTTGCGAGATATCTGGCCAGGGATGGAGCTAAGTTGTACATTTATGATATCTATTCTGACAGACTGTCGGAGGTTGTCAAAGATACTGGTGCCGAGGTATTGAAGGAGGATGAAGTCTACAGCCGTCCGGTAGATGTATTCAGTCCATGTGCATTGGGAGCTACGATCAATCCTGATACGATTCATTATCTCAATTGTCAGATTATTGCAGGTGCAGCCAATAACCAGCTTTTAGATGAGAAACGCGATGGAAAACTGCTCCAGGAAAAGGGCATACTCTACGCTCCGGACTTTGCAATCAATGCAGGTGGGATCATTAATATTAGTGTCGAATATGAAGGATATGGATACAATAAGGAACGGGCTTTGCACAAAGCAGAAAGAATTTATGATACTCTGCTAAAGATTTTTAACATTGCGATAGAAAAGAACATAACCACTCATGAAGCAGCCGTATGGCTGGCAGAAGAGAGAATAGAGCGATTAAGCAAGAATTTTAGATACATCTAGTTTTATGATCACCAGAAGGCAAATAAGGGAAAAGGTTATGCAGGCAGTATATGCTTGTAGAATCTCCGAACAGAAACCTCAAACCATCTTTGATTTAATATTGAAAGATATGTATCAGGAGGTTGAGGATATAGAAAAGAAAAAAAAGCTGACCGGAGATACCCATTTGCTTACATCGCTATATTATGAATCCATGAAAAACTCCCAGTTATATGACAAGCACATACAGCAAAAGGCAGAAAACTGGGAACTTGAACGCATCGCATTATTAGATAGGATATTAATGCATATGGCCATTTGTGAGATGCTTAATTTCGAGGATATTCCCGTAAAGGTTACGATCAATGAATACCTGGAATTGGCTAAAGCATACAGTACTCCCAAGAGCAGCAAGTTCATAAATGGTATACTGGATAGCCTGTATAATGATTTCAGGTCAGCGGGGAAAATTGTTAAATCGGGACGTGGTTTGATCGATTCTACCCCCAATAAACCTAATCTCTGAGACACTCATCTCATCACATATAAACAAATGTCTGTCGTTACTTTAATACCCGGTGATGGAATAGGACCGGAAATAACAGAAGCAGTAGTAGCAGTGCTGGATGCAGCAGGAGCTGATCTCCGGTATGACGAGCATGATGCAGGTATTACAGCGCTTCGCGAGACTGGTGAACTTATTTCTGCATCTTTAATGGAATCTATCCGCCAGCATAAGGTAGCGCTCAAGGGTCCTTTAACGACTCCTGTGGGAGAGGGATTTAAGAGTGTCAATGTTACAATCAGGCAAATGTTTGATTTGTACCAGAATATTCGTCCCTGTAAAACAATTCATGGAGTATCCACGAGGTTTGAAAATATAGATCTCGTGCTCTTTAGAGAAAATACTGAGGGGCTATACGCGGGATTTGAGATTTACGATGCCCGCAATGAAATTGCGGATGCTATCGCCAGGATTTCCAGAAAAGGATCAGCGCGGATCATATATTCCGCGTTTGATTATGCAGTAAAACACAACCGTAAGAAGGTTACAATCGTACATAAGGCTAATATTATGAAGCAGTCCAGTGGATTGTTTCTCAAAATTGGAATGGATATTGCGAAAGAGTATCCTGAAATTGAGGTAGAAGAGCGTATAATTGACAATATGTGCATGCAACTGGTCATGTATCCAGAGCGTTATGATGTGTTGGTAACTACCAATCTTTTCGGAGATATCTTGTCAGATCTTTGCGCGGGATTGGTTGGAGGCCTGGGAATTGTTCCGGGAGCAAATATCGGTAAGGACTGCGCGATTTTTGAGGCAGTACACGGCAGTGCTCCCGATATAGCGGGACAGAATAAAGCAAATCCGACAGCGTTATTACAATCTGCAATCATGATGCTGAAACATATTGATCAGTTAGAAGTTGCCGATAGAGTAGAAAACGCATTATTTGCCACGTTAGAAAAACTTAATTTAAGGACAGTAGATCTGGGTGGCAGCAGTTCTACCGATAAATTTGCAGAGCATGTGATTCAACATTTACGATAATTGTAATTATATTTGTAACATTATAACATTGAGTCTATTATGAAAAACATACTTTCAAGTTTGCTGGCTATTGCGCTTATCCTGGGATTTGTTGCCTGTACCAATGATGCAAACAGCGACACAGACAAAGAGGTAGCTACTGCATCTACTGCAGCTGGTGAAAGTGATCTAACTGCAGAAGTAAAGAATAGCGTGGATCTGAATAAGCCTGAATATCTACGCAAAGCGGAGGAACTTCCCAAAACTACAGCTGAGTTCAAAACGGAAGCTTATGACTTTGGGAAAGTAAAAGAAGGGGAAGAGGTATATCATAAATTTGAGTTTACCAATTCTGGAAGTGAAGAACTCGTTATTACTTACATTAGGCCTTCTTGCGGATGTACTACCCCTGAGTGGAGCGAAGAGCCTGTAGCCCCTAGTGAGGTTGGATACATTGATGTGAAGTTTGACTCGAAAGGAAAAGTCGGTACACAGGTGAAAAATATTACTGTCTTTGGAAACTTTGAAGGACAAACACACCGGGTACTGAAGCTTACAGGTGAAGTCATTAGTGAATAATTCATTTTAGTAATATTATACATGCTATTACCTTTGATCCTGTTACAGGCTGAAAATCAGCCTCCAGGTGGTTTTTCTATACAAATTCTATTTTTTATAGGAATTTTAGCCATCTTTTATTTTTTCATGATAAGGCCACAGCAGAAGCGTCAGAAAGAAGAGCGCACTTTCCGCGAAAGCCTTAGCAAAGGCGACAAAGTTGTTACGATAGGTGGAATGCATGGCAAAGTTGTCAGTATGGATGATACCTCTGCAATCATACAGGTTGACGAAAATGTCAAGATCCGTCTTGATAAGACTGCCCTCAGGCCTCCTACTGCAGCTAAAGAAAAGTAACCAATAAATGGTACGGTTGTGAGGCGATACATAAGATCAATTCCTCAGAGGCTTTTGATCAACAGGAATAAAACCAGAAATCATTGGGTCATATTTGTTATTTCTTTTGTATTGGCATCTACCTTCTGGTTTCTGGTTAATCTTAACCAAACCTATGTGTCAGACATTTACCTTCCTGCCAAGATAGATAATGTACCTGACGATATACAGATAGATCCAGTAGTATTTCCCGATGTAGAAGCTAATGTGGAGGGGATGGGAGGAGTACTTATGTCCTATATACTGAATTTTCAAAGAGATACGTTGAGATTCAGGTATGGCATAGATGCACAAAAGGGCTATATCATCCCTCAGGACTATGAAAGTGCGATGAGAAATACCATCAAAGGACTTAATGTGATATCCATTATCACGCCAGATAGTCTTAAATTTGAGGTTGAAAAGAAAGTGACAAAAAAAGTGCCCGTCAGGTCCAGGATCACTATCCGGCTGGCTTCTGCACATCTATTAGAATCAGATCCCGTACTTTATCCGGACTCTGTACGTGTAGTAGGTCCTGAAAGGATTCTCGATACGGTTCGCTACTGGCCTACGCAAGTCATGCAAACTCCTAGATTGAAATCAGAGCGTGTACTACCGGTCAGATTACTAGATACCATCTCTCATATCCTGATAGAACCCAGTACCGTATATTATCAGGTAAAGCCAAAACTGTACACACAGCGTGATATTAAAGTCCCTATTGTTATTACAAATGTACCTGAAGATAGGGAAATAAAGCTCAGTCATACAGAATTGATAGCATCATGTCTTGTTCCCATGGATTATTACGAAATGGCAGATAATGAATCCTGGACCTATACGATCCCCTATGAAGAGCTCGAAAAAGGACTACCCTATATTTTACCGTATCTTACTTTTTTTCCCGAACGGATTAAAGTACTTTATACCAAGCCTGCTAAGATCTCATATGTTATTGTGATCTTGTGATCTTGTTGAATTAGGGCATTGTGGCATTGTTGAATCGTGATATTGTTGAATTGTGGCATTGTTGTATTCTTAGTATTATTGTATTGTGTGAATGGATATTGAGCAGGCTGAAAAATTAATATTATGGTTATTAGCTATTAATACCCCAAGCTCTTACAATGAGAAATAACCTGAAAAAGATCAGTATAACAGGTGGAATCGGTAGTGGAAAAACTACAGTCTGCGGGATATTTGAATCCCTGGGGATATCTGTTTATTACGCAGATGAGCGAGCTAAATATCTTATGACACATCAGGAAGATATAATCAGTAGAATTCAGAATCTTTTAGGAAAAAATGCATATCATGCTGATGGATCATTGAAACGCAAATGGATCGGGAAGCAGGTGTTCAACAACAGTGAATTATTGCAAAAATTAAATGCGATTGTTCATCCGGCGACTCGTAGAGATTATGATCACTGGATTGAATTGCTGGATGAAAACTACAGGCATAGTTTTATCTTACGGGAAGCAGCTATTCTGTATGAGTCAGGAGCAGTTGAGGGTTCTGATGGGGTAATAACTGTATATGCTCCCAAAAAAGTACGGATCGATCGTGTCATGAAGCGAGACGATGCTTCTCAGGAGGATGTGTTGAATAGAATGCGTAGACAATGGCCGGATGCAGAAAAAATACGTAGATCGGATCTAACGATATTCAATGATGGAGTTCATTCTGTGATCCCACAGGTGTTTGAAGCCAGAAAGATAATAGAAAATATATAAAACCTGTTTTATTCCAGTTCCCAGAGATTGATCAGGCTTATCGCTTCTTCCACAGAATGAGCTTTATGTATGCTATCCTCTCTTCGGTTATCAAGATTCTGACCTGCTAGTTTTTCACTCCATCCGCCAAAGCCTGTGATAGCGATCAAAGGTTTGTGATAATGCCAGGCAAAAGCAATTTCGGTGAGTGTTCCTACACCACCTGCGACTGCAATAATAACATCACCAGAGCTTACTACAAGTGAATTTCTGGTATATCCGATTCCCGATGGGATCACGATATCACAGAAAGCATTTGCCTCACTTCTGTCATAACCCGGAAGTATTCCTACGGTCATCCCTGAATGATAATTATCTGATTGCTGTGCTCCTTTACATACAGCTTCCATCATTCCGCCTTTTCCACCGCAAATAATGATTCTTCCTGAATCCGCAATAGATTTACCTAGGATTTCCCCCAAGCGATACATGGCTTCTGTACACGAATCTGCATTGGGACCGATGATAGATACCTGTCTGTATTTCATGGGTATAAGTTAAAATTTAATGCGTACCTGAAACTTGATTTGGGATTCGTTATTGCCCGTAATGGCTTCCAGACTGGAAGTATTTACATTTCCACGATTGCTTTCTGGCAAAAAGGCATCTCCCGAACCATCAACCAGGAAAGATTTGTGAAGACGAGTCTGAGCAAACCGCAGCCACAACTCCAACCATCTCGTAGCTTTGTAGTTAAAAATCAAATAGTATCTGCTTCCTACACGGTAATATGGGGGAATGCTGAAGGCTCCTAATACATCATTTTCATATGCATAAATCCTGGCTGCATAATTCGGCGCATCAAATAAGGCATATCTCCCTATGATTCTGAACTTATAACCAAATTTCCAACTGAGGTCCTGATAGATCAGAAATCCTTCATGAGTTTCATGGTCTCCCCGTTCAAACCAAGCAAACTGAGCGCGGGTTTTTACTGAGATATTTCTGGTCAGGCTACTTTGAAAATGTATTCTGAAGTCGTTTCTGCGAACGGGAACCAGATAGGTTACCTTTTGCCCTTCCTCCAGGCCACCAGCATTCTCCTCTCTGTTATCGGAGCGGAATCGGACATTTACTAACGTACCTCTACGTATTTTATAGTCGACTTGCATCATCACCTCGTAGCCTTTGGAAGGGAAGCTAGCTCTGAAACGATTCCAGGGGAAATAATACTGATCAAAATAAGTACTGATATTCCACTGAGGATTAACCTTAATATTTACTCCTGCATAGATCCCTGTTTCATTGCTGAGTGCTACGGGGCGTTCAGCAAAGACATATCCTTTGGAGGAATGGAAATCTTTGTCGAAGGAACGGAAAAGTACAGCCAAATCCAGGGTGGGGGAGAGGCTACTCATAAAACCCGAGATGACACCCATACCTCCTGAGCGAGAACGGGCGATTTCTCCGAAAAAGTTAAAATTCTGAAATACCCAGTCATAGTCAAGACCGACTACATAGTTGCGGTCGCCTCTAAAAGCAAACTGATTATAATCGTTTTGCTGGGGTTCGAGGCGGGTATTATATTGTTGGTAGTAATAGGTTGTACCGAGGGTGAGCGTGGGAATTCTGTAAGCTACCCGGCCACCAGCCATGGTTTCAAGGATTGTTCTGCGCTTGTCCAGTTCGTTGGGAGTACGATGCAAGCCACTCAGGGGAATACTACTAATCTGAACGATTTCGTCTGTCAGGGTATCTGTTTCAGCTATAGAGGCATCCAGCCGGTTACGGGAAAAGAATCCGGTAAGATACCAGTTATCAATGGCATAGCGGGCTGCAGCACCTCTTAGGAATTGGTTTTCATTGACTGATGCATAAGGTCTTACACCGACAGGAGGAGTTTTGACGGTACTGATTACCTGTGCACCTTTACCAAAACCCAGGCCTCTTGAAAGCACCATTCCTTGCCCAAACTGTAGATTATAGTCGCCAATGACCAGGTCTTTGAGATTGCCGTAATTTTTAATGGCTATATGTGCTGAGAGAAAATCATAGCCGTAAAAATGATTTTCAGGATCCCAGCGGAATGCTTCTCCAGCATCTTTTTCTGCCGTAACGGCAATGCTGACATTCTGTCCATATCGTGCTCGGTATCTGGAATAAGAACGGTAGGGACTTCCTACATAGCGAGTAGAGAGTTGGGTATCTACTCCCATGGTATCGCCTAATTCGCTCATCCGAAAGCGGAAAGCAGTATCTGGGTCTGTATAGCCTTTTTCCTGCTCCAGGGTAAAATCAATGCGATGGATAAATTCATGTCGGATGTTGGTTATTACTTCATTTAGTGAGGGGCCAGCGGGATGTAGTGTGCCCGGGCTTATATCTCCGGGTCTGGCCTCAGATACGACAATAAAAGGTAATATACGGTTGATGAATTCTGTGGAAAATCCGGGTACTGCCTGGAGTTCGTATACAGATGTCAGATTTCCAAACTGTTTGGTATAGCTTTTTAAGTTGTTTATGAAAATGTCTGTAATACCAGGAAGATTAAGTAATTCTTCTTTTGAAGCGGTATTGAGGTTAAGGGGGCGTTCTTTGAGATCTTCGAGGTAATCCGTGACGATGGTATAGTCCACCTGTTCTTCAATCTCTGCTGTCGTGATGATATCCTCAATGGTTTCTTCTACTGCTTCCTGGCTGGTAACAGAGGTATCGACGATGATCGTATCCTGAGGATAGGCCGTGGAGTCTACCTGCGCATAGAGAGAAGCTGAGGTGTAAGATACAAAGAAGAACAACAACGTAATATGGAGGAACAAGCGACTCATAAGGGGTTATTCTGTATCTTCAGGATTATTTTTACTGAAAACATAAGATAATGAGATGTAAGGGGTATAGCCCAGGCTTTCATGAAAGGCCAGGGCAGCATCCAGGAAAAACTGTTTGAATGCAATGCCAAATCCACCATTTAAGGTTAGCGGTTCGTTACTCATACCGATTCTGGCAATGAGATAGTCATTGATCCAGTATTCGACGCCACCCCGGAAAGAGACATTGCGGTCCACTTCTTTTTGCAGGTCTGCTACAAACATGACCTTACTGGTAGGACGATAAGCCAGACCGGCTGAGATGCGGGTTGCCAGATCTTCTCTCAGTGTCTGGGCTTTGAGTTGCACCCGGTTAACATTGGTACCGGTGAAGCCCAGAGACAGGTCATCTGTGACCTGGACATTCAGTCCGACATCGACAAAGAAAGCACTGGTATTGCCGAACTCTTCGATCTGGAAACTCTTGTAATTAACCTGTGCTCCGAGGCTAAGTTTCTCGAAGAAGGCTATCCCATAAGTCAGGCCTGCTCTTATTTCAGAGTAGGTGCTGACATTGAGGCTATAGATCTGCAGGCCTGCGGCCTGGCGATCTGCAAAGGGATATACGAATCCCATTCCTCCATTATTAATCTCGCTGAGCAGATATCTTTGTTCGAAAAACAGGCCGCCTGCCGGGGTTTCTATTCCGCCGATACCGGCGGGATTGTGAAACAGGCTCCAAAATTCACCTCTTACACCCACAAAGGCATTTCCCAGCCCTACTGCACGAGCACCATAGGCAAGTGGTTCCGTCTGTGCAGTAAGTGACAGAGGTATAAATAGGGTCAGTATAAAATAGTATTTCAGCGAATTCATGAAATTTTTATGTGCCTAAAGTAATAACATATTTTGGTAAAAATAAAATCCGGAAAAATTTATCTATACGTCATGTAATAAGATATCCTTTTTATCAGGTATCAAAAAGCAAAAAGGGCCGCCAGTCTAAGACTGACAGCCCTAATATTCAACAAAGGTTGTTAAGCAATTAGGATTCCATAGTTTTTTCAGGCAATAATTGAGTTTCAGATTCCCGACCATTTGGAGAAGTTTGTATTTCTTCAGTCTCTATGAGGTTAAATTTGTTGACAAACCAGGTATTAAAGCTCTGATTGAGATAATATATGACGGGAACAATTACCAGAGTAACGATGGTAGCAAATCCAAGCCCAAAGATGACAGTCCATGAAAATGGTTCCCAAAAGGCAGAACTATCCCCTCCAAAGAAAATCTGAGGATTAAGATCACTAAGTAGTGTGGCGAAATTTATATTCAATGAAAAAGCCAGAGGAATTAATCCCAATATGGTCGAAGAAGCTGTCAAAAGTACAGGGGTAAAACGAATTGCACCTCCCTCGATAATGGCTTCTTTGAGTGGCAATCCATCTTTACGGAGCACCTCGATGAAGTCCAGGAGCAGAATACCATTATTTACCACAATCCCTGCCAGTACGACAATTCCTACACCAGATAAGACAACCGAAAAGTCAGCACCACTGATACCATAGTACAGTAATACGCCCACGACACTCAGAATAACCTGGCTCAGGATGATCATTACATTACCAAAAGAATTGAACTGTGTAACCAGTATCATGAAGATCATCAGGATGGCAAAGAGGAAAGATCTACCCAAGAATGCGCCTTCCTTTTGCTGGTCTTCGATTTGTCCGCCGATTTTTATTTCTTCGATAGCGGGATCTGACCTGCCTTGTTTTTCAAAGCGATTGATCCAGTATCTGATTTCATTATTGACTTGATTGACATCATAGCCTGTAAGCAAATTGGAGGAAATGGTTACGGATTTTTTCAGGTCTGTACGATTGACTCCACCATATGCAGCCTGGTATTCAAAATCTGCTACAGCAGATATGGGTACGGACTTAAATTGTCCGTTGGATTGATCCATATAGGAGATACGCATATTCATCAGGGCAGAAAGATCCTCTCGGTATTTTTCGCGAAGTCTTACCTGTATGGGGTATTCATCTTCATTATCCCGGAATTTGGCAGCTTCTTTCCCAAATACAGCGGTACGCAGGATACTTCCAATCTGTCCAGAGCTGATACCCAGTTCCCGGGCTTTCTCTCTGTCAATATTGATAATAATCTCGGGTCTTTTTTCATCGACATCCCATTTCAATTGTTCTACACCTAGCACATTGATAGAGTCTAGATAGGCATATAAGTCAGTGCTTACATCCATCAGTACATCAAAATCTTCTGAAAATATTTCAATCTGCACGGGTTCTCCACCGGGAGGGCCTGAAGCGTCCTGTTCGACGGTAACCTGTGCACCAGGTATTCCTTTGACATTTTCCCGGATGTCTTCAAGTATAGCTTGTGTGGAGACGCCATTTCGTTCTTTTACGCTTACAAATTCAACGGTGATTTTTCCTTTATTGGGTTTGGAAGATCCTTGGTCAAAGGAATTGGCGTCGCCGGCCCCCACTGCAATATTGGTAATTATAGATTTTACGATGGGGTTATCTTGTCCGATGACTTCATAGACTCTGTCTTCCAGCGTTCTTGTAACGGAGTCTGTAACTTCAATATTGGTACCTGTGGAAAGTTCATTGTATACATATACAAAATTGGGATCGGGTTCGGGGAACTGTACAATCTTCAGATTACCAGAACTGAGTCTGGCTCCAAAAATGCCTAAAGCTACGAAGAGTAGTACAATTGTAGCGGTAATCACCAGATAAGGTCGATAGCTTGTCAGGGACCAACGTATAAGTCTGCGATAGCCATTTTTAATATTTGGGATCACCCTATCTTGAAATCCGCTAATAGCATGCCGGAGCAGGTATGCATTCAGCAGCACGAAGCCTGCCATGAAAAACATCAGATTGCCCATGGATGGGATACTTAGCAGATGGAAGAGTACACCAACGGCGACTGCTATACCTGCATAGGTCCATATCCGCTTGTGATGGGTTTCAGCGTCTTTTTCTTCTTCTTTCATGAAGGTTGCAGCGAATACCGGGTTGATCACATAAGCTACAAATAATGAAGCGAAAAGGGTGATAATCATTACCTTAGGCATAAAACCCATGAATTCCCCCACAGGGCCTGGCCAGAAAAGGAGGGGCAAAAAGGGACAGATGGTCGTAAGGGTTCCAGCAAATACAGGGCCTATAACCTCACCTGCGGCTTTTTTTGCGGCAGGTACGATAGGCAGGCCTTCTTCTGTAAAAATCCTGTAAGTATTTTCTATTACGACGATGGCGTTATCTACGACAATACCCATTGCCAGGATGAAGGCAAACAGAACGACCAGATTGAGAGAGAATCCCAAAAAGGGTATGACAAGAAACGAGATAAATGATGAAAGAGGCACTGCCAATCCCACGAATAATGCATCCCGGATTCCCATGAAAAACATCAGGACCAGCGTCACCAGGATAAATCCGAAGATAATCGTATTGGTAAGTTCATTCAGGGTGTTGAGGGTAAGCTGAGACTGATCGCCGGATAAAGTAATTGACAGTTCTTCGGGGAATCTGGTTTGTTTACTATCATCAATAATATCCCGAATCTTGACAGAAGCATCCACAAGGTTTTCACCTGCTTTTTTGATGACATTCAGAGTGATTACAGGTTCACCATTGAGGCGTGCATAGCTGGAAGTTTCTTCAAAAGTGTCTTCTACTTCGGCGATATCTTTTAGGTAAGTAGTATTACCGCGCATTGAGCGGATAATGATATTTTGTAAATCCTGAACATTTTTAAATTCTCCATTTACCCTGACCGCGACTTTTTGATCTTCTATATCTAACTCACCACCGGATATGATAATATTTTCGTTGGCAATAGCAGATTCAATATCATCGAAGGTAATACTTGCGCCTTGCATTTTGTAGAGGTCTACATTGACCTGTATTTCCCGTTCTCGGGCTCCAACAATATCGACTCGAAGGATTTCGCTGATTTCTTCTATTTCATCCTGTAAATACTCAGCATATTGTTTGAGGGTGACATTATCAAAATTACCTGAAAGATTAATAAACATAATAGGAATTTCAGAAAGATTGATATCGATAACATCCGGATCATTGGGAAGATCTGTAGGGAGTTCACTTTTTGCGCGATCCACACCATCTTTTACTTCCTGTTTAGCTTCCTCGATATTTACATCTGTTTCAAACTCTACAAATACTGCCGAATAATCCTGTATGGAGGTACTATTGATTTCTTTGACCCCTTCAATTCCTTTAAGTTCTTTTTCAATTTTACGAGTTACCAGGTTTTCGATATCCTGGGGAGATGTACCCGGGTAGGGAGTTGCTACATAGATGACGGGCCATGAGATTTCCGGAAAATTTTCCTTGGGTAAGGTACGGAAAGATATCAGGCCTATTACAGTGATGACGATCACCAGAAGGAAGATTGTGGTGCGGTTATCAATCGCCCAACTGGATATAGGGAATTCTTTAAATTTTTTATTCATAGTGAATTACTTCAATAGGGTTGATCCTTACATAGAGAAACTTAACTAATTGGCATGCCTTGAATGTCCAATACCTGTCCGTCACTTAGGTCTTTGTAACCAGTTGTGATCAGATAATCACCTTTTTTCAATCCCTCTTCGACTACTACTTGTCCTTTATTGCTAAGCCCTGTTTTGATATTGACTCTTTTGGCCATCCAGATATCATCTTCACTTTTTTCAGCTACAAAGACGAATGAGCCTTGATCAGAACGTTGTATAACATTAACAGGGATGGTAACAGCCTCATTGATCGTCCGGTCGTTGATGGAAATTTCTCCAAACATATTGGCTTTGAAGTCGCTACTGGGAGGAAGCTGAGCTTCCACTTCAAAGGTTCTGCTTTGAGGGTCAATGGATTGTCCTACAGAACTTATGCGCGTTAGGATTTCTTTGTCTAGTGCAGAGAAGTAGATGTTTACCGCATCTCCTTGCTTAACGTGTGGAATGTAGGATTCAGCGATATTGGCCACCAGACTGAGGTTGCGATTGTTGACAACCCGGAAGAAAGGAGTGCCTGGAGCTACTGCCTCACCGATTTTGGGAAAAATCTTATCAATGGTACCACTGATTGGAGCTTTGACAATAGTCATGTCTGCTTGTTCCTCTAGGGTTGCCAGACGCTTTTGCAGTGTTTCCATTTGGTTTTTAGCGGTAAGGTACTGTACCTCAGTACCTATTTCCTGCTCCCAGAGATTTTTCTGCTTTTCAAAGAGTATTTTCGTGAGGGACAACTGAGTCTTAAGTTCTTCGATATTCCGTTTGATGACGGCGTCATCAATCTTAGCTAGTACGGTATTAGCTGCCACTTGTTGTCCTTCTTTTACATGGATAGACAGAATATTACCTGCTGTTTTGGGGCTTACAATAATATTTTGATTGGCTTCTACTTCCCCTTGCACTTTAATATAATGCTTGAATTCTCTAGCGGAAATTTGATCCACTTTTACGGCAACGGTTCTCGTCTGTCTTGCAAGGCTGGGATCAAGTTCGGCGAGTTCAGTCTCAAGCTCATTGATCTGTTCATTGAGCTGAATCTGTTGAGTTTTCAACTTTTTCAGCTGGGCTTTTTTCGCTTCCAATCCTTTCACCTGTTGGCTTCCGCAGCCAGTAAACATCCAGAGTAGCGTAAAGGATAATATGGTGAATAACTGTTTCATGTCTTGTAATTATGTTTTATGGATGTTAAAGGTTTAGCAGTGTTGTATGGTTTTTGTTAATAGTTTCTGAAATCGCCTATAAGTTTTTGTAGGTCGAGTTTGGCTATGAGGTATTCAAATAGACTAGCGATATAGTTGGATTCAGCTTGTTTGAGCTGTGTCTCGGCATCGTTGACCTCCAGACTGGAGCCCACCCCTTCCTTGTATTTGATCCGGGTGATGTTGTACACTTTTTCAGCAAGAGTCCGGTTTTTTTCCTGTGCTTCGAGGTTCGTAAATGCATTGTTGAGGTTGGCGATAGCCTGACGAATTTCCAGGGATGAGCTATTCTCGAGTTGTTCCATATTGTTGTCGATCTGTTGGATCTTCAGATTGGAACGCTGAATTTGCCTTAGTTTACGGTTGCCATCGAATATAGGCAATGTAAATGTAGCCCCTACTAAACCTGTTTGGAAGTTGAAAGACTGTGCATCCTCCCATTGTCTGTTCCAGTTGTAGCTGGCAAAACCATATAATGTAGGGAGAAATCCCGCCTTATAACTTTTAAGTGTAAATTCTTCTACTAGTTTTTGCGTGTTCAGAATTTTGTATTCCAATCGTTGGGTATAATCGAAGTCAGATTTCAGGGTAGGAGAAGCAGGTCTTATTTCCAGGCTTTCCATACTTTCTGTGAGTTCGATTGTAGCGTTGACGGGCATCCCCATTTGAAATTTTAGCAGGTCAATTCCCACTGTTGCGAGTTGCTTGACCGAGGATCTTTCTGAGCGTAAATTATTGAGGTTGATTTCCAATCTTTCTACGTCTATTTTCTCAGCAAACCCTTCTTGATGCAGTGCTTCGGTTTCGCGGTAGAGTTTTTGAACCCTTTCGATGTTGGCATCGAGCAGGTTGAGTCTCTCCTGGGATAGCAATGCTGAGTAATAGGCTTTACTCACATCATAAGCCGTCTGTTCACGATTTCGCTGTGTATTGAGTTCTGTCAGGGAGACGTAAATAGTAGAAGCTTTTACACCGAGAAAGAATCTTCCATCGAAAATGAGCTGGGAGATACTTCCCCCCCATGTTGCTTGCCAGGGTAGACCAAAGGTTACATCCTGTGGTTCGCCATTTTCACCAGGAAGTACGAAGACGGGAAGCTTGAAATTGTAGTTGAGGTCTGCTGTACCTTCAACCTGAGGAAGACCATTTGCGATCAACTCGCTCACATCCTTTTGTGCGATGTATTCGTCGAATTTACTATTCTCCAGGTTGATATTATTTTCCATGGCATACTGAATACACGCTTTGAGTGTCAGTGGCATAGGATCGTCCTGAGCCATCAGACTATTGTGCCATACAGTACACAACAGTGAGATTAGGATGATTTGATAAATGCTGAAGAGTTTCCGTGTCATGGTTGATAGGTTTGTGCTGAATGATGTTCTTGGTTCATGTATTTTTCGAGTAATTCTCTTCCTTTATCTGCCACAATTCCGTACATGTAGACTTCAAAAAGTTGAACCTGTACTTTACCGTAGTTGTATTGGTCAGGTGGAAATGAGACTGGATCAAATCCCATTTGGATGGACCCGATGCGCATTCTGGATACGATATCCACGTCTATCTCAGGTCTATAGTACTCTTCTTGTATTCCGCGCTCAAGATTTTTTATTACTTTATCCAAGAAGAATACCGAGATTTCTTTCTCGATAACGTTCCAGGCATCGGGATAATATTTGCGTATTTCATAGATGATCTGAGGAGAGATTTTCTGAAATATATTGATCATTCTGCGGATTAGTCTGACCAATTCATCTACTGCATCGATTGCAGTTTGGGATATCTCCTCACAACATTTCTGATCTTCTTCGACAAAGATTTGACACACGTCGTGTACGATATCGGCCTTTTTATCAAAATGCAGGTAAACAGTTTTTTTGGAAATACCCAGATCTCTGGCAATCTGGTCGATCGTTATCGATCTGACTCCTCGTTGGAGGAAAATGTCATAAGCGTATGATAAGATTCTTTGTTTGGTACCCACTTTAAGCTTTTGAAAACTCAGGAAACTTAAATATTTTTTAAAGTTTCTTCATGGAGAACGGAAATTTTCAGAATAGGTTTGGGAAGGAGGTATTAAATTTCCATAAAATTTTTGTTTAATTAGGATAGTGTAGATAAAGCAAATTCGACAAAAAAATTAAACAAAAGCAGATTAATGATATGAAACTGTAGAATCTGGGAATGAATGTAAGGATGAAGGGAAAAAAAGGAGTTGTAACAATATGAAACAACTCCTTGATTTTTTGCTTGTTCAGATTGATGTGTGCGTACCCTGTTTATTTCAAAATCCAGCATGAAGGATTGATTGCTCGATAGTTTTGAATTTCCCGTTCTTCTATAGCATTGAAAAATACAGAGAGCGTTTTTAGATTTGACAGTTCATAGACACAATCCAAAGAAGTGATTGCACATCCATTGCAGTAGAGTTCTCTCAGGTTGGAGAGATTTTTAAGACCGTTTAAATCCACACGATAGGAAATAGGATAGGAAATATCGAGTACTTCCAGATTTTGGAGTTTTGAGAATGCATCAGTATTCCTAATATTACAGAAAGTTGCATCCAGTGATTTCAGGTAGGACAGAGATTCTATCGGTCTGAAATTTGTTACTTTTGATTCACTAATATCCAGGTACTCCAGTTGCGGCATAAAGTATAACGGATAAAGATCTTTAATGTCGCTACCTGAGCAGTCCAGTTCCTTGAGTGTGAGAATGTAGTCGATGTCATTACGGGTAAAGCAACCTTCCAATTCCAGATTTTCGGCCAGTACCGATTTCCATTCATCGGATAGGAACTCCCATAATCCATCGAGCAAGAGCGTTACTGAAGGTGAGTCCATAATATAAATGTTAGCGCTTAGAGTATATAAATCATGTATTTTTTCCCAAACCAAACACGCTATAAAATTAGCTCGTCTCAAAAAGATAATTGTGTAACTTTTCAGCAGATTTGTGTAAAAAAATCAATGAATATCAGGTCGAAATGATATAAAAAAAACTGTTAATTATGTTACATGTATATTTAATAGGCTGAATTCATCACTTGTAAAATAGAAAAAATCAAGTTAACATGGGTAAGAATTTTATCTTTTATGCTGTTTTCTTACTAAGCTTACTATACCAGGTAAATGCAAATGCTCAGGCGCATCAACAGGGGGAGGTAGATCTGGCAATTGGTATAGGAAATAGTCTGATTGGAACCATTTTTGATATTACGACTAGTATATCTGGCACTGAGGGTTCATCCTCACCCGTAATCAACGTCATGGCAGATTATGGAGTGCTTAATATAGTCAGTGTAGGGCTGGCTTTTTCCAATCAGCAGTACCGGATTGAATTTGATGACAGCAGTGGGGATTTTGTGGATAAGATCCGCTGTCTCAATTTTGGACTCAGACCCTTGCTTCACTTTTACAACAGTGACAATCTGGATTTGTACGGAGGTTTTCGTATCAGTTATACCCGTTGGTCAGCGACTTCAACCAATACTGTGGCTGGGTATGATCCGCTAGAACCCTACTCTTTGAGATCTGTGGGATTCCAACCATTAGGAGGTGTATCTTATTACTTTACAGACTGGGTAGGACTCAATATGGAAGTGGGCCTGGGTGGAGTATATATTTTTGCTGTAGGAGCCAAGATCCGCCTGACGCAGGAGGTGTACATGGGGAGTTCATTTTAGCAAAAAATGTTGGGAGGAATGTACAAGATTTATTATCTTTGCAATCTTATAAAAATGCACTCGTAGCTCAACTGGATAGAGCATCTGACTACGGATCAGAAGGTTGAGGGTTCGAATCCTTCCGAGTGTACCAGGCAATACACAACGGATGTAAGATGTAAAATCATTTCTGACATCCGTTGTACTGTTTAGATAGTCAAGTTACAGTTCCATAGCTACTTTTTCCCCAGGTATGTCGTCCAGGTTAGGAGTTCCCTTTAGAAAGTAAGTATCCTCAAAATTGATTTCATCTTGTACCTTTATTTTCTGAAGATGTATTTCAGCCATAAAATGACACTGATCAAAATAGCTGTTTTTGTGTCCAGAATGTTGGAAATGAACTTCATGTCGAAAGCGAGCATGGCTAAAATGAGCCTGATCCTTGAAGCGTGTGTAATGGAAAAATAACTTGGCCCTGCTATCTAGTAAGGTAAAATCAGCATACTGGTAAAAGGTGCAGACATTAAACTGCGCTTCAGCATTAAAGACAGATTGCTGGAAGCTGGTGACGCCACTGAAATTGGCCTTCATGAAGTTGGCTTTCTGATGAAAGAAGCTGTTGTGAAAGCGAAGCTCCTCCTCGAAGTCGCACTGACTAAAATATGCATTTTCGTGAAAGCTCCCTTCTTCAAAGCTGGTCTTACCATTGAAGACAGATTGTGAAAAGTCAGCTCTGCCCTGCACACTTGCTGCACGGAATGACACTTCGTCTTCAAAACGGCAGTTGATGAAAGATACCGCACTCATAAAATGAGTGCGAACAATTGAGTCAGGTGTCTGACTGAAGGCTGACAGGGATTTTTGGAAGGTGCAATTGACAAAGGTGATCGGAACCATGATCTGTACCTGGTATATCCCCTGGCTAATCATCTGTGGGGACGACCAAGTTGTGAGGTTAATCTCTTCATCAAAGGTTTCATTTTCTACGTATATGGGCTCACCGCTTTGGAATAGCGTTTTCAGAGATAAAGTTCTTTTTTGAGATACTCTTTGAGAGATACAGGAACCTAGGAGAATGAGGATAAATATGATGGTAAATTTCATGATGTTGAGGTTATTAAGTGGAGAAGCCCAGGATGAGCTTCTCCGTTGTGTATGAAATACTGCTTCTAGTTGGCGAAGGGTACATCGTTACGTCTGAGTTTTGCGCTGTGAATTTTGCTTTGCAGATTACCTTCCCCGTACTCGTGTTTTAGGAATTCAAACACTTCTTGTTGGGTGTATGCATTAGGGTTTTCATTGGATACAACAGTGTTGTATTTACTTTTCGCCAGTTTTTTCTTGCTGAGTGTTTCTGAATTATTGAAACTGAACTTGTCAGCAGTCATGGTTTCGGGATTTCCGTTTTGAGATCTGGAAGCATATCCATTTTGGAAATAGATGGGGTCTGTAGTCGTGTAGAACAGGTTATTCATTTCATTTTCTTCCTCAAACATATCTTCAGTATCAGCAAACATTACGAGGTAATAAAATCCGGTGATTTCAGGCATATAGTAGGTTCTGGTCTGGCTTTCAAGGCCCCAGACAGATCCAGTAAAGTTACCACCAGAGCTGATTGGGTAGTTGAAGACGCAATGGTTGTTTTGGGGGCAGTTGAATGTGCCCTGGGGCACAGAGGTGCTGAATTTATCGTAGAAGATCACACCGTAATCCTTCATGTTGAAGGGATTGAAGTAGAGGTAGTAGTACGACCAATCTAATCTGGGTGAAGCCTCCTGGCCGCCAATATTATAGATGTTGTAATCGATGATTCGCTCATTGGGATATCCGCTATATTGATAATTGGAATAGTCTGAAAAAATCCATGGGGCGAGGTCTACGCCGGTTGTTACAGGCTGAGGATCGACGTTATCGGGATCATTGTTATCTGGAGGTGTGACTCCATCTTCCGCATCTGCTGCGATGAGCAGGGGTTTTTCGCCATTGGAACTGGTACAAAACTCTTCAATGAGATAATTGTAGTCAATCCAGATGTATCCCTTGTCGCCCCAGAATTCTCCCCAGGAGTTGATTACCCTGAAGGCACCATTGGGACCCTTGTTGTCGTCATATCCTGCAATGACCATGGCATGGTAGGCATGTATGCCTACATTGGCATAAGTGGTGCTGGAAGAAAGAACATTGTCGCTATTCCAGGTCATGAAGTTATCGGCCAGTCTGGCTCCTAGTATTACAGGAATGTTTTTGGCCAGATTTTCCTTAATGCTTTGTATGGAAGGATTAATTTTGCGCCAGTATTTAATCTTATGTTGGATAGCCTCTTGTGTCCAGCTTGATTGCAAATTGGCGCTAGAGCAATCACCCAGATTATTATAGGGAACAGTCTGCATGGTAGCGACGCCTCTTTCCTGTAGGATATCTAGTGCAAAGGAAAAATTGGTGCCATCGCAGTTTGGAGCCTTCTGGTGATCGGGAATGGCTAAAAAATGGTCCTTGGGGCTGAATTGATTGGCGGGTGAAGTCAACTGGTTGGTCGAGAGGCCATTTGACATGCCGTACAGTGCGGTTTTGATGTTGTAAGCTAAGGCCCATGACACACAAGTACCATATTGGCCCTGATCGCCAATGGGTGGAAATTTAGAGATCAAATCGACAGAAGCAGGCAGACTGGTACCTACTAGGCTGAATCTCAGGGATGTAGGAACTTCGCCTAGGTTATCCTCCCCGCTCCAACCCGTGAAATACTGGGGGGTATTACCGTCTTCATTATTTGGTATTACATTCTGATCTTCTTCTTCGAAAATTTGATCTAGGGTGTCTTCTTTACAGCTGAAGGTTACTGTTGCTAAAGTGAGAAGCAACAGATAAGAAAGGAATGTGAAAAGTGATTTCAATGGGAATTTCATGATTTAGAAGGTTAAAGTTATTTATCATTTACATCCCAATGATTCGAGTTAAACTTTTTCTCTTCACTCATTCATTGAAAAAAAATATGAATTACCTGAAATTAGGTAAAAAAAGGGAAGTCGCATGCAGCGACTTCCCCCTTCCATCCAGTCTTTTTAAACTAGCTAACCTATCTATTCTTTCGTAATTCTTTTGATGATTCGCTCCCCATTTTCATTAACCAACTGCAGCATATACAGACCTGGTGAAATGGAATGTAAATCTAGCATCTTTCCACCGAGGAGGGGTAATTCACCTGCTAATAGTATTTTACTGCTGAGATCTATCAGCTGATATTTGTACGGCGTAGCAAGTGGAGAAACTGCGACGATATTTAGTCTGTCATCAGCTACTGGATTGGGGTATATCCAGAGTATTTCTGCACTGTTACCATGTGGATTGACAGTCTCAACAACTGAATAGTAATATGTTCCATCTGCTTTTACTACCTTAATACGGTAGAAGTACACCATTGCCTGATCTGCATCCTGGTCCCGGAAGGTTTTGACTTCAGGGCTTAGCTTCCCATCTGTACCATGTATGGTTTCGATTTGTTCGTATAATTGTCCATCGATGGAGCGCTCAATGACGATGTATCCTGCGTCTCCGTCTGTCATAGATCCCCATACTAATGTAACACCGTCTCCAGAAGGTTGAGCACTGAAGTTAGTGATAAATGGAGATATCTGACCAGTACCACATGTCGTATCTACGCTGGTGATATCTGCATTAATATCGCCCTGTGTAAATATCTCCAGGGTTTCCCCTTGATAGGTGATAGTACCGTTGGCAAAGAACCAGCCACTTATTCCCCAATCAGTATCCTTGTCATTTGCCCCTACACCAGTCTGTATACCTTTTTTTTCTCCATAGGGTGTAGATTCAAAATTCGGTGCCTGAGAAAGTTCCAGTGTTCCGCTTAAAGCTCCTATACCTTCTAGACGGCTATTGGGGCCAATTTGCCAGTATGTCCAATCGGTATAATTGGCATATATGATGCTGTGGAGGCTGCTATCTGGAGGAAGGTTATAGGTTCCACCTATGGCATGCCATTGATTCCAGTTTCTGGGGATTTTCATTTCCAGTAATACATCAAGTTTAGCGGCCGTATCCACTACACTTTGCACAATGCCTTCGACTACGGCGGTAGTATCATTGATAATTTTAAATGAACCTCCATTTATCCATGTGAATCGCTGATGCTTGCTGTCATTCCCGAAGAATCTTCCCGGATCAATAGGAGAGTCAAACAGATAAATAGCATGATTGAGCATGTGATCATTAGAGCCCATCCAGTTGTCCAGGTCGTGATCAATGATCTCATCCTGACCACCACAAAAATCTACCAGGTTACATGCTTCTACCTCAAACCACGCACCATCCTGATCCAAATCAGCACAGATATCATTAAGGGTAATGATGTTGAGCAAGTCATCAACCGATGTTGTTCCAGGATCAATTAAACTTAAGTTCAAGGTACTTTCATGATAGATGAAAGAATGTATTCTATACGTACCGGTATCATTTACGGCAAAGCTTGGTGTAGTTGAGGTAGATTGAATCGTCAATTCTTCACCACTTGTTAGTACATAGAGTTGATTGAATCCATTAGGGATTACGGGTTTATTACCCGTATTTGCGATTTGAGCTGACAAGATCAAAGGATTTTGCTGGTCGTAGCAACTGATCGTATCAGGAGTTAGGCTGCCTGCGTCTATGTTCCCTATAAATGTAATTATTACTTCATTTGTATCGATACATGTACCATTACTTTCTGCCCATTGCAATACATAAGTAAAGCCGGTAGTCCCTGAAAATTCAGAATTGGGATCTGTAGGATCAGATATATTTCCGTTACCATCGTCGGCTTCGAGGATCCACTCACCCGTGTTGGATTGATTCTCAAGTACAGCCTCTAGATTCGTCGTATTTCCACATGCTACCTGTTCTGAACCGGGATTAGAAATAATTTCTTCAAAGAAAGTTATTTCTATATCATCATTGCTATCCGTGCATATGCCATTAGAGATGGTCCATCGAAGGACGTAGGTGTTGCCTTGAATTCCGTTGAAGGTCGTTGTAGGGTCATTGGCGTCGGTGAAGCTTCCGCCTTCGCCAGAAATGACAGACCAGGTACCCGTGTCCTGAGAACCAGAGGCTGCATTGGCAGCAAGGGTAGCGGAAGTTCCGCAGAGCTCCTGATC
>CAYXVE010000018.1:0-78085 GCA_964468435.1 uncultured Bacteroidia bacterium
CGTCATGCCCTGGACCTACGTCATGCCCTGGACCTACGTCATGCCCTGGACCTACCCTACGCTGGTAGCCACCGTCCCGATGATGTCGCTTGGTACGACAAGAACAGCCACGGTGAAACCCAGCCCGTAGGCATGAAACTTCCCAACGCCCTGGGGCTTTACGATATGTCAGGCAATGTGCAAGAATGGTGCTGGGATTGGTATGATGGAAACTACTACCAGACCTGTGTGGATAAACAAATAGTAAATAATCCTCGAGGCCCCAAATCAGCCCTCGCGGGGTTGCGATCCCTGTCGGTGAACCTACCTAGCGCACTTTGCGCTTCATCAACTGCGCCTGCCCTACGGTCAGGATCATTTCACCCTCATCCAGTTGGTTGAGTTCGGCGGCATTGCCCTCATCCGTGTCGATGTGCATCTCCAGCTTGTAGTTGGAAGATACTCGGATCAGGACATTGCCGAAGGTGAGGCTACGCTCCGTATTTTCAATGTGGACTTCTACGACATCCTTGTCATCCACCCCGAAGTGCTGGGCATCGTCGGGTGTCATGTGGATGTGCCGCCAGGCACAAATTACACCCTCTTTGAGGGTCAGGGTCCCATTGGGACCTTCGAGGGTAATACCGGGGGAATTTTCCACATGTCCGGATTCTCGGATCGGCGCGTCGATCCCGAGATAGAATTCATCTGTACGGGAGATCTCTACCTGACATTTGCTGCGAATAGGACCCAGGATACGTACTTTTTCGAGTGAATTTTTGGGGCCGATCAGCGTAACCTGCTCTTTGGCGGCAAACTGCCCGGGTTGGGAAAGCCACTTGTGTATTTGAAGTTCATGACCTTCCCCGAATAGCTGTTCGACCACTTCTCGAGTCAGATGCACATGCCGTGCAGAAATCGCAATCGGTATGGTACGGGTGCCTTGCTCTACCATGTGCTTTTGCTCGACCAATGCAGAGGTCTGGCGGGAGATCTCGCCCTCCTCATCTGTAGGGATGACCAGCAGCTTACAGCGGCTGTTGGAAGTCGAGATCTCTGCGATCTTATCATTAGCGTCCAGATCTGCATCCCGATTAGCATCCTCATCGAGGACTGCTCCCAGAAAATCCAGTCGCTGGGCGATCCGCCCCCGCATGACCGAACTATTTTCGCCTATGCCTCCGGTAAATACGATCGCATCTACACCTCCCATCACAGCCGCATACGCGCCGATGTATTTTCTGACTCTATGTGCATAGATCTGTATAGCTATCCGGGCGTCTTCGTCGCCCTCAGCAGCACGCGCTTCGATATCGCGCATATCATTTACATGGGCCAGGCCTAAGAGGCCGCTTTGCTTGTTCAGGGCTTCATCTGCCTGTGCTACTGTCCAGCCCTCCTGCTTCATCAGCCAGAAAATTACCCCGGGATCTATATCTCCACTTCGCGTGCCCATAACCAGTCCCTCTAGGGGGGTCATCCCCATCGAAGTCTCAATGGAGCGGCCGTATTCTACGGCGCAGGCGCTGGCACCATTGCCCAGATGGCAAGTGATCACCCGCAACTGCCGGATATCCGAGTCCAGCCATCCAGCGGCCATCCTCGCTACATAGCAATGGCTCGTGCCGTGAAATCCATACCGGCGGATGTTGTGTTTCTCAGTTAATACTTTGGGGATCGCATAGTACTGCGCACGGTGCGGGATCGTCTGATGAAAAGCCGTATCAAAGACGGCTACATGAGGCAAATCCGGCCAATACTGGCGCGCAGCCTGTATCCCGATCACATTGACGGGATTATGGAGGGGCGCCAGATGCTCCAGCGCATCGATTTGATCGATCACTTCATTGGTAATGATCGTAGGATCGCTAAAAGCTTCTCCTCCATGTACGACCCGGTGCCCAATGCCGTGGAGCAGCCGGCCATCTAGCCAGCGTTCAGAGATCATGGGAAATACCTCTTTCAGCGCGGTCTTATGTCCCGGTCCGGAACAGGCTATCTTTTCTCCCTTCTCCAGGTGAATCTGGGGCTTTTCGTCTAGCAAGCGTTCGATTTGCAATTCCATCCATCTTTCCGAAGTCAGGCTATTGATTCCATCTATTTTGATCGATGAGCTTCCGCTGTTAATGACAAGTATGTTCATAATGAATATAGGCGTATTATACGCATAAAAGTAGAATTTTCTGTAAGAACATAAAGGATAGGGATTGGCTGTGTGTGGTCCAACCTGTCTTGCTATGAAAGCGACTTAATGTGCTGGACTTCTGCGTTAGCAGAACTTGTCGCTTCTCCACTGGGCTTTACCATCCAGTAGGGATCGGGCTGATATAGATGATAAGCATGAATGACTCTCAGCAACTCAGCAACTCCCCATGCCTGGGCGATACAACCCTTGGGGCGGAAGGGAGGTTCAGCTTCAAATATTTCAGAAATAGATCCTATGCCAGCTTCACTGAGATGAGGTTTGATATTTTCAATCACAGTAAGTGCCTGTTTGCGCCCCGCATTCCCTTTTACCTTGATCAAAGCATCTACAAAAGGCCCCAGCAGCCATGACCAGACCACTCCCTGATGATAGGCTCCATCGCGGCTGAATTGGTCGCCTGTGTAAAAGGGCTGATAATCAGCTTCATCAGGAGAAAGGCTTCTTAAGCCTACGCGAGTGTAGAGCTTCTGTTCGACAGTGCAGAGCACGCTTTTGGCTTGGGTCATATCCAGGAGCATAAACGGCAGGCTGATTGCAAAGAGTTGATTAGGACGTACTGCAGGATCTTTATATTCACCCGCTATATAATCATACAAACACCCTTTTTCAGCATTCCAGAATGCTTTGAGAAAGGCAGTACGTATGATATGGGCACGGTTGAAAGCTCTATGAACTTCTTCTTCATTGCCAGAGCCTCCTTGAAGGATGCCATATATTTTCCACGCGTTGTACCACAACGCATTGATTTCCACAGCTTTGCCAATTCTGGGCGTAACCACCCACTCGCCGGCCTTGGCATCCATCCAACTGATCTGAACGCCTTCTTCGCCGGCATATAGAAGACCATCATTAGCAGTATGAATCTGATATCTAGTACCATGGTCGTGCCACCAAAGGATTTCTTTGAAAATCGGTAGTATTTCCCCCGTTACAAACTCCCAGTCATTGGTGGCCTGGAGATACTGATAGCAGGCGACGAAAAACCATAGGGTAGCATCAGCATTGTTGTAGGCAGGTGCTTCACCGTAGTCGGAAAAGCGATTGGGTAGCATACCCTCGCTTATATGCGCTGCATACTTTTTGAGGATGTTTCTGGCAGTCTCAAACTGCTCAGTAGCCAGACAGAGCCCTGGTAAAGAGATCATCGTATCGCGACCCCAATCTGAAAACCAGTGGTAACCTGCCAGAATAGACTTTCCTTCCTCTCTTTTTACCAGAAACTGGTCAGCAGCCAGACGTAAATGGCTGATAAATGGATCATGACTAGGTTCTTCCTGCAGTATGCGTTGGCGGCGCTGTTTTTCCTTTTCGAATAAAGCCAGTGCGTTGCGGTCTTCTGGATTTTCTGTCGAAATGATTACGCCCAATGACATGCCTTCACTGAGTTCTACCTGTAGCGTACCCGGCGTGTATAGATCCTCATGAGCATCTTGTCCACGTTCGAGGTCTTCGCGATACTCAAAGTTGTGATACCAGTCAGGACTTACGGTATAAGTACTGCGTGGAACAGAAATATACAAATTAGGATAGGCATCCCGTGTTTTGATCTCTAATATTTGATTCTGAAAATAGGTCGAAAGGTGTTCGAAGGAATGCTCGGGTTTCAAGCCATGGAAATCCCGGGGTGCCATCATGGGTTTGAGTTCAAGGGTAAATGGCTGATCTGCTGCAAGCACCTGATATATGATTAGCACGGTATTTTCACCCTGAATGCTGGCAATGATCTTTTTGAGGCGTATAAAGTTGATCTGATAGGTAAATTCCGGAAACAGGGTCTTATGGAATTCCTGAAAATAATGATTTCCCTGGGGATCGATATTACCCCCCTGGTATTCATTTACTCCGAGTTCATTTCTCGTGTTATTGACTATGACAGTTTCGTCCATTTTTGACAACAGGACAACACGTTCTACAGGAGGCTTCAAAGCTGCAACAAGCAGGCCATGATAGCGACGAGTATTAGCGCATACGATTGTAGAGCTGGAATATCCTCCCAGACCATTGGTTTCAATCCATTCGTGGCGAACAGCCTGATCGAAGTCTGAGATCGAATAGGGGGCTAAGAAGTGATTCATGTAGAATATTATTCAAAAATTGTACCAACAAGAACAAGAAACAACGGATAAGAGCGGTTATTGAATAGTATTTTACGAAGGTAGTAGATCCCTTTCTTAGGCCTGATCACTTGCAAAAGTATAAAAAATTCCAATATAGTAGTAACTGATATTTGACATTAATCAAGAAAATATATCATATTATTGATGAGGTTGAATAATTCAATACAGAAATTATTATTGTCTGGCTAGATTATTGCTTACCAGAAAAATGGGGTATTACCATCTTGTTAGCCATAAAGAAGCGCTGACACCAGCAAAAATCTCATGATAATTGTTTGAACACTTATTGACTTAAGTGTCTATCTACCTTACAAGACGCAATGAATCTGTCTAAGTTCCACTAAGATCTTCCGTTCTGGGGGAGTGTAGATTTTATATGTCCAATTCGATCTGATTTCTTACGAGATCTTCAAAGGTTTCTCGTTTGCGTATGAGATGAGCTGAGCCATCTATCATCAGGACTTCTGCAGGTCGAAATCTAGAGTTATAGTTGGAACTCATCATATAACCATAGGCTCCGGCATTGAGAAATGCAAGAATATCCCCCTCATGGACTTCATCTATTTTCCGGTCTGTGGCAAAGGTATCAGTCTCACAGATATATCCGACTACTGTATAGATGCGTTTTTTACCTAAAGGATTCGATAGATTGATGATCTGATGATAGCCATCGTACATCATCGGCCTGATAAAGTGATTGAGTCCTGAGTCCACCCCTACGAACACAGTTGCAGGGGTAGGTTTAACAACATTCACCTTTGTCAGAAAATAACCACACTCGCTCACCAGATATTTACCGGGCTCAAACCATATTTCGACGCTTCTGCCATAGGATTTTGTGAATTGATCATAGGCTTTACTGAGTTTTTTTCCAACTTCAGAAATATCGGTGGTCACATCATCCTCGCGATAAGCTACTTTAAAACCGCTTCCGAAGTCTATGAATTGGATTTCCTCAAATTCCAGTGCAATCTCAAACAGGATATTAGCACTTTCCAGATATGACTGCGCGTTGAGAATATCAGATCCAGTATGTACATGTAGTCCGATGATATGGATATTATTAGCTTCCACAATTCGCTGAACATGTCTTTGCTGAAATACGGATATTCCAAACTTAGAGTCGATATGTCCGGTCTGGATTTTGGTATTGCCGCCAGCAGCTACGTGTGGATTGAATCTGATACAGCAGGGTACACTATTTCCATATTCATGTCCAAACAGTTCAAGGATAGAGATGTTATCGATATTGATCACCACGCCCAGATCTACTGCGGCTTGAATTTCCTCAAAAGATACGCAGTTGGGAGTAAAAATAATTTCATCAGGAGAAAAACCGGCCATCAATCCCAGACGCACTTCATTAATCGATACAGTATCCAGCCCTCCTCTAAGTTTTCGGATGAGTTTGAGGATATTGATGTTGCTGAGTGCTTTGGCCGGGTATTTAATTTTGCAGGGAAAATCTCCAAAAGCCTGTTTGAGTGTTTGATACTGCCTGATAATTTTATCTGCGTCGTAGAGGTATAAGGGTTCTCCATACTGCTCACATATATCCAGGATAGAATGTCCCTGTATATGATATGATCCATCTATCAATTGAAGTCCAGCTTTGCGGTTCGCTACGTTGTTCATTGCTATTTTACCTCCTGTAGTTCAAAATGATATTGTTCGATGATTGAATTGACAAGTAGTTTTTTACAAGCATTGTTGATGTATTCAGAGGCGCTATCGTGATCCTCAGCTTCAAGTCTCAACTCGATCTGCTTGCCAATGCGCACGGCCTCGATGGGATCAAATCCCAGATTGTGGAGTCCCAGCAAGGTTGCTTTTCCCTTAGGATCAAGCAATTCAGGACGTGGCATGATGTGTATGGTAGCTTTGTATTTCACCGTTAAACTGTAATTTAGTCTATTAAACCCAACAGGTATTCTTTTGTCTTATCTCCATGAACATAATACATTAATTCAGAGAATCTTACCAAATAAATTATTTAGATTTATCCAATTAATTTTCTGATTCCCATGAAGTACCTGAAAAGAGCTATCAAAAAAGGATACGTACAAATAGATCATAAGAGAGATCAAATCAGCTATTTTCCACACAGAAAAACAAGAAAATTCAGCAATCCCGAGGAAAAGGTACAGCTGGAGACGTATATGCATTTACTTTTTCGCTACCAATACCCTGTAGAGCAATTAAGAGTGAGTGAAAAAGTAAAGATGGGATCATCTACGCGTGAAGCAGACATAGTGGTTTTTCACGATGATGCTGCCAAAGATCCCTTTATTGTGGTAGAATGT
The DNA here is from genome assembly GCA_964468435.1 of uncultured Bacteroidia bacterium. Classification (GTDB taxonomy): domain Bacteria; phylum Bacteroidota; class Bacteroidia; order J057; family J057; genus JBCCTX01. The sequence continues at coordinate 6,606 of CAYXVE010000018.1, forward strand.
AAAAAGCGGAAGGTCTCCCCTGAGGTATTCCGCGATGCCATAGATCAGGGATTCTCGTATGCTGCTGCCACCAATGCGGAATATGTCTGGGCTACTTCGGGCGACAAAAATGCCAGTTTTGAAGTCTGGGAAGATGCTATTAAAGAGCGTCTGAAAAACAAGATCTCACGGATTCCCAGATATACTGAGTTGCGAGATAGACATTCCACCTGGCAAAAACTCAATAGATGGTTTGACAAGCGACCCATTCTTACGGATGCCTTACTGTATACCATTGTCTTGCTGGTATTCACCGCAGTGCTGAGTAAGCTTACGATGACTTATTATGATGAAATCATGGGATTCATCAATCCTTATATTGACCAGTTTTACTGGGAGCTGAACTGGCTGTACAATACTATTGTATTTATTGCAACGCTGATTAGTCTGGTATTTGGAGGAATTTTTATGCGAAGTCATCAGTTTTTCAATACCCCCAAGATCCGCAAACGTACCCATTACATATTTATGGCTCTCATCCTGTTTCTACCTGCCTGGTACATGGGCATATCAGTCAAAGACCCTACATGGTGGAAAGAGACGCACTTATTGACAGAACCCATTAAAGAATGGATATTTTTGTTTCCCTACATGAAATCGATTCCATTTACTTTTATGCTGATTTTTGTGTTGATTTGGTTGATGGAGAGAACCAAAATGTAAGATTTCCCTTTATCTACCACTTACAACTAAATCAAAAATCGATAGAATTCCGTATATTAGGATAAAGCTTATAAAGAATATATGGGTTTTAGAAAATACTTAGAGGAATTGGAGAAATTACTTGCTGATTCAGAAAAAAAATCAAAGGAGTATTTCGTTCAGATTTTTTATTTAGGTACAGCTCTTTTAATTCTGCTTCTTTTAGCTGTTTTTATCTTGAGGCCTTATCCAACCTTTTTCGTTCTAACCTTTTTTCTGTTGATCCCTTTTGGGAATGCGATTAACAATTGGTTTGGTGAAATTAAAACCCAGAAAACCATTCGTCAGAAATTGCACCCCCTCACACATACGACTGCTGGAAAAATTCATGCAAATATTCAACGTATCCGGAAAGACATAGACCGTTTTCAGCAAAAACTTACAGCCTATGAAAAAAGTCTTAGACAGGGGAGAGAATATTTGGGATATATCAAAGACACACTCAACAGTAAGGATCTCTATCCCAACCGGAAGAGGCGATACCAACTACTAAAAGATAACCTGGAAAAAAATATATCCTACAAACAACTGATCCTTGAATTTTATCAGGAAGCTAAAAACAGGTTTGAAAGAGAGAAATATAATCTGGAACAGGATTTGAAAACCCTCGAAGTATTGTGCTATCTCAAGGATGATCGCAATAATGACTATCATGTCCAAAAAGATATCGTCTCTACCCAACTCAAAGTAGATTTTCTGGAGGAGCTGGAAAAATTTGAATCCAGTCTGCCCATGGCAGAGTCTGAAGCCGAAGAGCTATCTCATGATATGGCCATTCAGTTACGTCTGATGATCAGGCAGCTCAAGGATATTCAAAGCCAGCAAATGACTTCTATGATCCCTTATTATACAGAATTTGCAGATGAGGTTGATCCCACGGAGCAGGAAGATCTCCTGAGGACAGATTGGGAGAACCCCACTTCTCATGACTCAGAAGCTTCCTGATTTTGGAGGAATGCTGCGGCTGTCTCCTCGATTACTTGCTTCATGGGGGTGTACGCAAATCCTATCCTTGTAATCTTTGAGCCATCATAGCTGGAGCGTTGCATACTGCTTCTGATCGATTCAGGAGTAATGATGGGTTCGCGACCCGTGATATATGATAGTAATTGAGATATATGTGCCACACTTATGGAAAGTGCATTGGGCAAAACAGTAGCAGGAGGCTTTTTCCCCAACGCATGCGCAATCTGCTTTAGTAGTACTTTTTGTGTGATATTTTCACTGACCAGCAAAAATTTAGACCCATTGGGAGCATCTTCAGCAAGCAATAATGCCACAGCGCTGGCAACATCTTTGACTCCGACAAAACCACTTGCCCCTCGATTATAAAAGCGCAGTCCACCGTGAATCAGTGTGAATAATTTACCTGTATTGCGATTCCAGTCAAATGTAGGACCTATTACTACGCCGGGATTGATCATCACTGCATACAAACCCTCTGCGATGCCTCTGTGTACTTCCAGTTCTGCTTTATGCTTGGAGATGGCGTACTGAGCGTTTTTCTTCGATGCAGTCCATGCAGTATCTTCAGTAATCACATCTTTCTCAGATTTTTTTCCCAATGCAGAAGTAGAACTCATATGTATGAGTTTTTTTATTCCTACTTCCAAACATGCATTGACAACATTGGCTGTTCCCGAGACATTAGCCTGCATCATTTGAGGATGTTGTTTTTTCCAGAAGCTTACATGGGCTGCTGCATGAACTACATATTCAACTCCATCCATAGCATGATACAGCGATTCAGTATCCAGGATATCTCCATCTACGATATCTACAATAGCCTCCCAAGGGAGTGTTCGGTGTACGGCTTCCCGCACCAGTAACCTAAGGTCATATCCTTGAGATAAGAGTTCGTCCACAATATGCCTTCCCAGAAAACCAGTTGCACCTGTAATTAAAATCATAGTATTTTTATTCCCAGTTCTTTAAGCCCTTGGCTGGATAAAGTTAAGTATCTTTGGAGCTGTAATACAACAACCTATTGGCAATACTCCTGTATGGATATTCATGCTTTTTTTTCTCCTGTGCATACATCTTCTACTTGGGATTACACCAAGGTAGCTCTCAGTGATCACATCAGTATACACCAAGATGCCTTTCCAGACTGGGAACATGCTGAAATCCTGTTGATAGGTTGTCCGAATCGAGATCAAGATGACCTTTTTGGTAGTGTAGAGCGCATTAGAGAACATTTATATGCTTTTTCAAGGCCTGTATCGTTGATCAAAGTAGCTGATCTTGGCAATATCAATCCGCTGACCTCTCAGGAAGGATTATATGAAGCATTAGCGGATATCCTGGGTTATATGCTAGAAGCAGGAAAAACGGTCGTACTAATGGGAGGAAGCCAGGATCTTTCTTTTGGACAGTATCTCGCTTATGAGCAGCAACCCCAATCCCTCGAATACGTACATATAGGCCCCCGTTTTGATATTTATGACAGTGATTTGATTACAGATTCGCGGTCCTTCAACCATCGCATTTTTACCCATCAACCATCGCATCTATTTGAGTTTACCAATCTAGGATACCAGCGCTACTTTATCAATCAGGATGACCTGGATGAATTAACACAAAGAAATTTTTCGGCTGTTCGATATGGTGTATTACAACAGGAAATTTCACTGGCAGAACCCTATCTACGGACTGCTGACATGGTTTGTATGGATGTATCATCTATTCGGAGCAGGGATATCCCCGGAGCTGTGCTGAAGTCTCCCGGAGGATATTCTCCTGTGGAAGCATGCCGTTTGAGCAGATATACGGGATTGGGTTACCAGGTTCGTTCAGTAAATTTTGCAGGATATCGCGCCGATCTCGATCCAGATGGCCAGGGAGCTATGCTGATAGCGATGATGATATGGTACTTTATAGATGGCTATTATGGGAGGTGGAATGACATGCCTAGAGCAGATAGAGCCAATCTTCGCCAATACAGTGTACAACTCCAGGCCAGTATAGATGCAATCCACTTTTATTGCCATATGCAGACTGGACGCTGGTGGATGGAGGTACCATATCCATCGGACATAGGGCAGAAATTTCCCAGAAACAGGCTGATAGCCTGTTCAAAAGCCGACTACGAGATGGCTCAAAGAGATGAGATACCTGAAAGATGGTGGTTGACATTCAATAAACTGAAGTGATAAAGATTAGAAAATTACATAAGAGATTTGGAAAACAACAGGTACTGAACGGGGTGACACTGGACATACAGGATGGTGAAAACCTGTGTATTGTTGGTGGGAGTGGAAGTGGTAAATCAGTCCTGATTAAGCTTGTACTTGGACTGCTTGAACCCGATGATGGTGATATATGGATTGAGGAGCGGAATACACGTGACTTTCGCGAAGAGGACTGGAATCGTCAATTTGAAGATATAGGAATGGTCTTTCAGGGGGCTGCATTATTTGACTCCCTTCCAGTCTGGGAAAATGTGGGTTTGCGTTTGGTGGAAAAACACCAGTACTCCAGGGATGAAACTAGGACAAGTGTCTTGCAAGCGCTTACTAGAGTGGGGCTGGATGAATCTGTATTGGATAAATTCCCTGCTGAGCTGTCGGGAGGAATGAAAAAGCGAGTAGGCATAGCCCGTGCAATTATTCACCATCCGCGGTATCTTTTTTATGACGAACCTACGACGGGTCTGGATCCGGTTAACTCAGAAATGATTGATTCCCTAATTGTTGAATTGGATGAAGCTGATCAGACGTCGATCATTATCACACATGATATGAAAACGGTGAAAAAGGTTGCTACTTCTGTAGCGATGATCCAGGATGGAAAAATCCTGTTTTATGGCAACACAAATGAATTTTTTGAAGCCGATCATCCGGATATACAGACATTTTTGGCCCGTGAGCGATAATATCATGAAGGACACGAAGTCAAATCGATACCCCCAAAACCCTCGATCTGACAGATCATTTTTTACATGAATCCCCAGCTTACCTGCTGTCCCCAGGATTCAACTGCTGTATTAGATTTTCGACCTCCTCCCGGAGAAGCTCAAGTGCCGTCCCGGGACTTTCGAACTGCACATCTCTCACCTGCCAGTAAGTAATGGATTCCTCCAGGTGTGGAAGTCTTTCCCGGACCATAGGCCTGTGTTCTTGTTCATCCATGCAGATGATCATTTGATAATCAGCAGCTTCTTCTACTATGAGAGATTTTGGCATAACTTCTCTTTTGAGAATAGGCACTTGCAATTGTTCCAAATATGCTATGGCATATTTTGACATAGGCCCAGCATTGGGGCTTTGGGACATATCTTCTCTTAGGCCACGAGAGTCTGCCTGCCAGAGCAGCTCATATTGCACGGCCAGGTAATTGAAGTATTCCTCAGCTGTCCTACTTCGGTAATAATTTCCAGTACATACAAAAAGAAGATGATTCATTGGTTAGAATGGCTCATGAGTTTTTCAGCTTCCTGTCTGGCGATCACTTCCATTTTTAGCATATCATAGTCGTATGGAGAATGACTGATATCGTGCAATTCATCACCGATCAATATGGGCAGAACTGCATGAGTATCTTTTCGCATGGCATACTTCACCTCCTGCTGAAGGTTGAGATGTGTCAGACGCTGAAAGTGGGAAGAGTTTCTGAAAAAGTATCTTTTACGTGTATTGGCAGAGCTGTACATCGTTTCTGCGATGATGGTTGTATCCTGGTACCGGCGGAAGTGATGGCGTAGTTTTTTGGCCATAGCACCTGCAAAGATGGTATCTTCCAGGGTTACATTGTCTCTCCATCCTGCACAAAGGAAGCAAATATTTTCATTTTGTTCGATCAGCCACTGTATCAGCGTACTGATATTACAAAATGACCCAATAACAATCTCTTTGGCATTTCGCTGTTGGGCTGCCTTCAGGGCACGTGTCCCATTGGTGGTTGTGATGGCTATACGCTTGTCTTTGATGGCGGGATCCTCAAAAGAAAAAGGGGAATTACCCAGGTCAAATCCCTCGATTTGTATACCACTTCGTTCTCCTGCAATCAAAAACCCCTTTTCTTTATAGGTGGCACATTCGTCGATATGCTCTACAGGTACGATAAATTCTACGCCGTTACCGAAAGCGACGCACATAGAGGTAGTAGCACGTAGTATATCTATGACTACAACAATTGATTCTGAAACATCGAATTGATCGATTAAAGCTGGCGTTATACATACGTGCATGTATTTCTGGATTTTACTCATAAATGGGTGTTAATTCTTCAAGTCACGTGTAACAGAATTTTTTGCAACGGCAAAGTACATAATTTATTTTATAAAAAAGTTATTTCTTTGGTATGAATGGCGTTTTAACTACTTGTGCAGGCACTGTTTTGTTGCGGATAACGATTTGCAGTTCCTGTCCAGGTTGAGAAAATTCCACGGGAACATATCCCAGTCCTATACCTTTATTGATAACCGGACTCATGGATCCCGAAGTCACTTTGCCTACGACTTTATCACTCACGGCAATATCATAACCACTTCGAGGAATCCCCCGTTCGTTGATTTCAAATCCCACCAGTTTGCGTTGTATTCCCTCTTCCTTGAGTTTGGCAATAGTTTCCGATCCATTGAAAGGCCCTTTCTTGAGTTTAGTAATCCATCCCAGTCCAGCTTCCAGTGGAGAGGTCTCATCATTGATGTCATTGCCATATAGCATGTATCCCATTTCCAGCCTGAGTGTATCCCTTGCCCCAAGACCTGTAGGTACTAGGCCATGGGGCTTTCCTGCTTCCATGATCTGATTCCAGATCGTTTCTGCATGTGTCACTGGGACAAATAATTCAAAAGTACGCTCACCCGTATATCCCGTAGTTGCCAGCGTAAGAGGTACTTCTGCTAACTCACAGGCCATGCAGTAGTAAGTACCTAACTTTGAGAGGGCAATGGAAGTCATTTGTTGAAGGATGTTTTCTGCTTTGGGACCAGAAACTGCAATCAACGCCAGTTCTTCTGAACGGTCTACCAGATGGGCTTTCATCGTATTACTGGTACTGATCCAGTCCCAGTCTTTTAGGATATTGGCAGCGTTTACGACCACCATGTATGATTCTTCTGCTAGTTTATAGATGATCAGGTCATCTACGATTCCTCCTTTATGATTGGGCATACAACTGTATTGTGCTTTGCCAGGTACCAGACAGGATACATCATTGGAAGAGATTTTCTGTAATAGCTCGAGTGCATGTGGACCATCTACAAAAAATTCTCCCATATGTGATACATCAAACATGCCTGCATTATTTCGAACAGCCATATGTTCGGCTTTATCGCTGGTATATCTTACAGGCATTTCGTAACCTGCAAAAGGGATGATTTTTGCACCTAACTGTTCATGGATCTTATATAAGGGAGTCTTTTTCATATTTTGATTGAGCATCTTTTAGGGTAATAAAGCTTAAAAGTACTAATTTTAACAGTTTAAGTACATGGATTTGTTTCAGCAATATGATCATTTGCCGCCATTGGCTGAGCGGATGCGCCCTCAAACGCTAGAGGAGGTGATAGGGCAGGTACACCTGCTGGCATCAGGGACACCCTTTAGGAGTGCTATAGAGCGCCAGCGCATTCCTTCGATGATTTTCTGGGGACCTCCCGGTGTAGGCAAAACAACACTGGCACAAATTATTGCCCAGACGGCCAAACGGCCTTTCAAGCAGTTAAGCGCAGTACAAAGCGGTGTTAAGGATGTACGGGAAGTACTGCGCTTTGCTGAAGGACGGCCTGGCACTATTCTCTTTATCGATGAGATTCACCGTTTCAATAAAGCACAGCAGGATTCGCTCCTTGGGGCAGTGGAAAAGGGGCGTATCACCCTGATAGGTGCTACGACAGAAAATCCTTCATTTGAAGTTAATGCTGCCTTACTTTCCCGCTGCCAGGTATATGTGCTTTATCCCTTAAATCCCGAAGAAGTAAGATCACTATTGCAAAGAGCTGTGGATAGGGACGAGGTCTTATCCCATTTGGATATTGAATTAAGAGAGACCCGTGCTATCTATCGTATTGCAGGGGGCGATGCCCGCAAAAGTCTTGCGCTGCTAGAGATTTTCATCAATGTGTATCAGGAAAAACAGCCCATAATTTTGACTGATGTGGATCTGGTGAAAGCTGCACAGGAACACATTGCATTATATGACAAAAGTGGTGAACAGCATTACGATATCATATCTGCATTTATCAAGTCAGTGCGTGGAGGTGATCCCGACGCAGCAATTTATTGGCTGGCCAGGATGCTGGATGGGGGAGAGGATATCAAGTTTATTGCCCGCAGGTTGATCATTCTTGCGTCAGAAGATATTGGAAATGCCAATCCCAATGGCTTGCTACTTGCCAATGCATGCTTGCAGGCCATCCATGTCATCGGGATGCCCGAAGCAAGGATTATCCTGGCTCAAACCACTACCTATCTGGCTACCTCTGAGAAGAGCAATGCTGCCTATCTGTCAATCAATGATGCCATGCAGTGGGTAAAGCAGCATCCTGCATATCCTATCCCATTACACCTTCGCAATGCTCCTACCAGACTGATGAAAGATATGGGTTACGGGCAAAATTATAAATATTCACACGATTACGAGGGGAGAGAGGGGAATCAACAATATCTTCCGGATGAAATGAAGGGAAAAACATTCTATCATCCCAAACTTGTGGGTACTGAGAAGAAAATTCAAAAATTCTTACAGGATAAATGGGGAAGATAAAAAATGGAAAGAATTTCTTTGAACCTTAGGCATTAATTTTGCGTAATTCTAAAAAAAGATTGTGTATATTTACAGATAAAACAGCCATAAAATAATATATATTATGAAGAAATTTTTTACAACGATTGCGCTTTGCCTGGCAGTATTTGTGGCTAGTGCCCAGGCAAATTTTGTGCATAGTGCTGATAAGCAGGGAGATTCCTTCATAGCCGATCTTAACATCTACCCTAATCCCACCACAAGCGGAAATATATCTATCAAAATTGATCTGAATCAGCAGGAAGAGAATATTACGATCAAGATTTTCAATTTGATAGGTAAAACGGTGTATGTTCAGAAAATCACCACCTTTGAGACACAAGTTCAGGAAAATATTAACCTAGGTACCCAACCCAAAGGCATATACATCCTCGAAGTATCTAATGGAGAGAAGAAAGAAATAAGACGATTATCTTACGTATAGCTTTGAACAGATATGAGGAAGTCTTAAAAGTAAATTCCCTGAAAAAAACGCAAATTTTGCTTTATTTATTGAAAGGGTATTAAGGATACACCACGCTGATCAAATTGAATTGCAGGTAAAGGTATTCGAATAATACTGGCCACATTAAATAAAGTATTTAGAAAACCCGAACGTGTAGGAATATTACTCAGGTCAATGTCCAGACTTAGATATAATTGTCTGTACTCACGTTTACGTATCTCATCCCAGGGATCTTCGTGATAGCCGCCGATCATACCTTCTGCCCCATACCCTACAGCCAAGTTGAGCCATTGTGGATATATCTGTTTGAATCGGCCTTCAGGCAAAAATGAATGTACCCTCACACTCATCCAAAGTGTTTGTCCATTGTAATCTTTGACGATCCACTCAGCGATATGGGTACCAAAAAGATATTCATATTCTTCTTTCCCAGTATACTCAGAAGGCCAGTAAAATACTTTTAACTGAATCCGGTTTTCATTCCACAAATGCTGGTTCATGACTGCTAGTCCACTACCCACCAGATTAGCTCCTATATCATATACCGAAGCTCCCCATTTTTCTCCGAACCCATCAAAAGCCTCTATACTACTCATAGCCAAAAAGCCGTATAGGCCACCCTGTATCAAAGCTTTTTTCTTGTCCTGGCCTGACCATCGATAGAGGCTAATCATCCACTTACTGGCATGATATCCTCCTAGAGCGTGCCCCACCTTATCCATCTGCTGCCATTCTCTCGAATCATCAAAAAAATGAAAATGTGAAAGTTCTTCATTCGCATACCATACGGTACCTAAGTATAGCGCCGAGAGCGCATATCCGCCCAGTGAAATTCTGTTGACCCACTTAATGCGGTTGGTATCCAGTTCGGGGGCATTCTGGTATATCGAAAAGGGGTTGCGAAATTCCTGCTGATAGTGAAATGGGCGCATGACTTTTTGAGTATAGCCTACTTCCAGATGGATAGAACAAAAGATCGCCCCTAAAAGCAAGAAGCGGCATATCCTTGCAGATATGCCGCTTGCCACATGTATACTTAGTAATATTCGATATATCATGTCGATATATGACTCTTTATATTGTTATGCTACAACCTGTCCCCCAGATTGACCATTCTCGTTTACATTCACCTTTCTTTTCTTCTTTTTTTCATCATGTCCGTATCCGTATCCATATCCGTATCCATAGCCATAGCCATAGCCATAGCCGTATCCTTTGTTGCCACCTTCAGGAAGTACATCATTGATAACGAGACCTACATTAGGCAGCTTGCCAGTGTTATAGAGTTCATTGATGCGCCCCATTGATTTCAGGTGGGTGTATTTATGGCGTACTAGATAAATAGAGAAGTCTATATATCGCTGCAGGATCATGTAATCAGAAGCCAATACAATAGGAGGAGAGTCCAGGATGATGTGATCATAAATATCTTTGTATACAGAGATCAACTCCTCCATACGGTGATTACCGATGACATCTAGCGGATTGTCATTGATAGGTCCCGAAGGGATAATATGCAGATTCTCAACGTGTGAATGCTGCAGAATCTGATCTAGTGTATGTTTTCCATCCAGGTAGGAAGAAAGACCATATTCATTCATGAGTCCGAAGCGCTCAGCAACTTTGGGACGGCGAAGGTCAGTATCTACCAACAGCACTTTTTTGCCGGATTGTGCCATGACGATGCTAAAATTAGTGGCACAGAAGGTTTTGCCTTCTCCCTGTGTGGAGGAAGTTACACCAATTACTTTCTGGTTGGCGTCTGCATTGAGATATTCCAGATTAACTCTTACAGACCGAAAGGATTCAGGCAGAATCGTTCCAGCATTCTTGGAGGTTATCAGATCTACACCTTTACGGCCCTTAATGACATAACCCAGGATGGGTATATTGGTGTTTTTATCAATATCTGTTTGAGAAACTACCTTTTCATTGAGGAAGTCAGAAGTGATGATCAGTACAAATGGGAGTCCTAAACCCAGGATAATAGATACTGCAAAGATGAGCATCTTATTGGGGAATACAAGTCCTAGCTTTCTAGCTCTGTCGATGACGGTTTTATCTACCGAGTTGGCTTCCAGGTCAATAGCGATCTGTGTTCTTCTATCCAGCAACTGCTTGTGTTTTTCGTCATTGAAGCTAAACTGGCGATTAATCTGAGTGAGTATTTTCTCACTTTCGGGGAGCTTGCGCAGCTGACTCTGTGCCTGTCCTATCTGACCCTGAACATTGTCAAAAGTCATTTTTGCAGTTTCATAGCTTTGCTCTATTGTTCCTTGTATCAGTTGCTTCTGTCTTGCAATCTGAGCTTCTATTCGCTCGCGCTGTGGACTACCTTCTTGTGTTGAGGCGTATATCTGTTGCTTTTCAATTTCGAGTTGACTCAGTTGTGTCATGTATTGGGTCAACTGAGGGTCATTGGCATTGGCGGTAGTAGGTGCCAGGATATCAGAAGATTTATTAAGATTCTCTAACAAATACTTGTAATAATTCACCCTAGCCGAGCTCTCGGATCTTACGGTCTGTAAACCGATCAACTGCCGTGAAAGCTCTGTGGAAGTAGTGGCAATATCTACCTGACCAGACTGGGAGCGATAAATCTGATATTGTCGCTCAACATTTCTTAGTGTATCCGCAATTTCATTGAGCTCTTTATCGATCAGTGCCAGGACTTTGCGCTTGGATTCTGTGCGGCGCATTTGCTCGTTTTCTCGGTAAGTTTTCAGCAGCTTATCAAGAAAGAGTTGTTCCATTTCAATTACAGGACCCGTTGTGGAAGCTTCAACAGTATTGGCTTGGCGGCTGATCTTTTCAACATTGAGTTTTTTCTGATATTGCTCTGCCAATGATTCCAGACTATTGATCCTAAATAGGTAATTGGCCGAATTGTATGCCTCAGCATAATCCGTATGAAATTTGATTCGGAAGCTCAGGTAGCGATCTTCATAGTCATCACCGATCATCAACTCTTTCTCAAATTGCACAGAAGGTAGCTTGCGTATCATCTCATTTTTTTGGAGATCATAGAGCATTACATCTTCTGCTTCTCCGTGTATTTTAAACCTGTTATTGCCTAGAAATTCAACATAAATAGGTATCCCGATCAATTGAACATGAGAGGAATCCAGGCTCACCTCAAATGGTGCATATTTGTATACAGGTTCTTTCTTAAACACTGTTTCTCGGTAGTAAGATATACCAAAATCCAACTGGGAGATTGTTTGCTCAACCAGGCTATAGGATTTCATGATTGCCACTTCATCCTCAATCTCTACAACACTTTGATTGGTAGGGATCTCGCCGATGATCGTAATATTATCCTGGGTGGCATCATCCAGGAGGATTCTTGCTCCGACTTTATACACATCATTAACAGTTTTCAGATAAAAGTATGCCAAAAGACCAAACAGTACTACCGAGGCCAAAAAATAGGGCCATTTACTTAGTATTTTGGTGAGGATCATCCGCAAATCAATCATTTCTGAGGCCATCTCCTGTTTCATAACGCTATAATTTTAAAAATTTAATATGTAAGAAAGAGCAAATTCATTAATTATTATTCACAGCATTGTATATCAGTATACCTGTTGACAGGGCACTAATAACAAGTCCGGCAACTGCTACATTGGCTAAATTTGACCGTTGACTTTTTAACTCCAATGGTGGAATATATATTGCATCGTTGGGTTGAAGGAAGTAATATTTAGAGTTCAAGACATTAGCATCTGTTATATCCAGTGTTACAACCTCAGGTCCGTTGGGTGTTTGGCGTATAAGCCGTATATTCCTTCTGTCAGCAAACAATAGCATGTCCCCTGCCAACGCCAGACCTTCCAACAAAGTTGCCTGATTGTTGTATATGAAGTAATATCCTGGAGCACCCACTTCTCCTAGAATGGATATCTTAAAGCTGACAAGTGTTACAAATACACTAGGATTAACGACCTTGGCTTCCACAAGTCCACGAATCTCATTTTTCAGTTCGTCTACGGTCTTCCCCGATGCTTGTATTTCACCCAGATTGGGAAGTTGTATGAATCCGTCTTGCCCTACAGTAAATCCATTGACGTATAACCCTGGCTCATTGAACGGATTAAATTGTCCATCGGATTCTTTGTTGAGATACAGTGCATCATCCGCATTTAAGGCTTTAATACGAATAGATAGCACATCGCCTGGCTGAAGGCGGTAATATTGATTTTTATTTTTATATAGTTGGGGTGTTTGCTTAGAACTACTCAAGTTTTGGAAATAAACCTGCTCTTGGTTACTTATACAAGAACTGAAGAGTAGTACTGCAAGGATGAAAAGGCAATGTCTTTGGTTCATTTGTAGGTATAGGAATTTTTTCTAAAAATAATATTCAGTAGATGCTTAAGTGTTATATTGATTTTAAAGCTAAAACTTCCGTAATGTACCATATCACACCAGATCTTGTTATTTGTTAAGTTGTGAACGGACAAATTTTTTTGTTGAACTGTAAGCTCAGTGAAATCAATAAATTAATTATTCAACTATTAGGTAGAAGAAAACCTTTGATATTAAATACTTTAAAATTTGCTCACTCATCAACTTTACTCCTCTTGAACTTTCCCACCAGTTCTGATTATACAATTTGTGTTGTAGTGCTATCACGCCCGTTTCTATATTCTCGCCCAGGGTATATTTGTACATCTCATAACTTCGTCTCGTGTGTGCTGCCTGAGAATAAATATTTACGGAGGAGATAGAGTCGGCTTCCTGGTGCAACCACTTTGCTACCAGCTTTGCATTGAGATAGGTACGTGAGTTGTCGGACTGTGTCCTCTTGAGTCGTACCATCCTGTCCCTGGGTATACCCATCTCTTCCAGAATACATGCAGTAAAATCTGTTTGTTCCGTATACTGGAGCTCTTCCGTGTAAATCAGGTTAAAGTTACGAAAACCATAAATAACCGTAGGGTCATATGGAATGAATTTTTGATTATTTATTTTAAGATGATAAATCCATGCTTCCCTTTTTTCAGGATATTTCCATATTGTGTAGGCATTGTCCATGGTAACGGAGACGGTTTCCAGGGGTTTATTACCTGTATGGGTGGGAAAATGATAGTATTTGGATTCATTATCCGTGTATGTGCCTCCCACGACTTGTTGATTGACACGTATTTCGATATGTCCCCAGTCTCCGGCTACATAGGTGCCAAGGGCTTTGACAGAGATGGTATCACTGATAATGGGATGGTCAGAGGCGAGACTAGGATGAAATATTAAGGTTGGTGTACGTTGTCTTCCGAGAATGAAGTAGTTGTTATAACGATCTCCACCCACCAGAATAATCTTTGTCCGGGGGGATTGTTTCAGTTGTCTGGCAATGGTGTTCAGCGCATATGGAGGAATCCATGCTTCTATCACAACAGCATCAGGGTTTTCTACAGGTCGGTTGATCGCCAGAAAATCGTACGCTTTCACCAGGACTAACCAAAGTAAGACGATCGAAGTCAGTGTGCTTCCCCCCAGCAATAAGGCTAGTCTGCGGGCGAACCTATTAGGGAATAATCTTTTGATTCCTATGAAGACCTGGTTTAAAGAAAATGTTTTACGATACTCATCAACTTTCATCATGCAGGGCTAATTTAAGGCTTTTGTGAAAATTAACTGCTATTATCTGAGTCAATTACATATATTTGCGCTTGAAATGCGGTATACAAAAAGCAATCAGGAACAATTACATGCCATCTTCAAAAGCCTGAATTTCACCATCCGCTGTGAACGGGGTAATTTTCATGGTGGGTATTGTCTTGTGAAAGAGCAAAATATTATTATCATTAATAAGTTTTTTCCTTTGGAAAGTAAGATAAATATTTTGATTGAGATACTGAAAGAGATCGACATCGATCCTGAATTGCTTAGCTCCGAACAATTATCATTTATCGAAAAAGTCACCCAAGCGTCTTGAAGTTTATATTTACGGGTACTGGAACATCTCAGGGAGTTCCGGTAATAGGATGTGATTGTGAGGTATGTAAGTCTTCTGATCCCAGAGATAAAAGGCTCAGAACATCCGGTTTGCTCCAAGTAAACGGAACAAATATTGTCTTTGATACAGGGCCAGATTTCCGTCAGCAGATGCTAAATCACGATGTGAAGGTACTGGATGCTATTGTATATACACATCAGCACAAAGATCATACAGCAGGATTGGATGATATCAGGGCTTATAACTTTCGCCTTAAGCGAAAGATGCAGATATTTGCTAATGACCTTACATTAGACCATCTGCGAAAAGAATACTATTACATTTTTGAAAACAGCGACTATCCAGCACTTCCTCAACTGGATATTCACCTGATTGATGGAGACTCAGACTTTACGGTTGGAAATACCGTTTTTACCCCTATTCCTGTTATGCACGGTAAGCTCCCTGTTTTAGGATACCGGATTGGTAACTTTGCCTATATCACGGATACCAGTTACATTCCCCCAGATTCAATTGATAGGCTACAGGGACTTGAAGTACTCGTGCTCGATGCATTGAGAAAGCAGGATCACAGGTCACATTTTACGCTGCCCAGAGCCATACAGATGGTACGTCAACTCAAACCCAGACGTGCTTATTTTACACATATTAGCCATATCATGGGCAAGCATAAAGCAGTAGAAACGGAAGATGTGCCAGAGGGGATGCATCTTGCATATGATGGATTGGAGTTGGAAATAGGGGATAATGCGGACTCAGAAGATCGTAGCTCCTAGCACGATGAATACATTTTCTTGTTCTCTTATTACGGTCCACGATCGATGATTTATTCTCTGATCCCTTTCCATACCTTGCTCATTACATCTGCTATCTGGGTAGCAATGAGTCCTTCCATCCCTTGTGTAGAAGACCAATAGTCTCCCGATTTACCGTGAAGGTATGCTCCCATAGGTACAGCAATCTCAGGTTCATATCCCTGAGCTATTAGGCCTGCGATCATACCACTTAAGATGTCTCCTGACCCCCCTGTTGCCATTCCGGGATTTCCGGATGAATTAACATATGTTCTGCCATCGGGGAGGGAAATCAGGGTACCTGCTCCTTTGAGCAGCAAAATACAGGGATTGTCCTGAACAAAGGACTCCGTAAGCTCCAGTCTGCGTTCGTTGACAGGTTCTTCGATCAAGCGTTGTAATTCACCTGGATGAGGAGTCAGTATGGTGTCTGGATTCAGTAAAGATTCAAATGTATCTAATTGCGCAAGCAGATTGAGCGCATCAGCATCCAGGATTACTGGCACTTTAATGAGGGGAATGATGCATTCGAGAAATGCTTTGGTTTCAGGGTGAGTCCCCATACCCGGACCCATTACTATAGCAGATTTGCCTTCAAGCATTTCTTCAAACACTGGAATATCATTTGGGGACAGATGTACTGTTTCCATATTACCTGTTCCCCTGCACATCATCTCGGGTGCAAGTGAATAGACAGCTTCCCTACAGGGAAATGGGCAGAGGATACTAATCAGTCCTGCACCTGCTTTGATTGCGGCATAACCAGTCATAGCGATAGCACCAGCCATGTGAAGGCTTCCGCCCACAGCCAGCACGTGTCCAAAAGTACCTTTGTGGCCGTCCTGCTTACGGGTTCGGTAATGCCGTCGCACAAAGTCATCAGTCAGCAGTTGTCTGCTGATCCCCAACCGCTGTATTACAGAAGGCCAGATTCCAATATCCAGTACGTGTATTTCACCACAACTGCTGGCAGCAGGTGTTACATAGTGGCAGATTTTAGGAAGCTGAAATGTAAGTGTGTGCGAAGCATTCAGCACAGAATTGATCATTTCGCCACTGCTGGCGTTCATGCCACTGGGAAGATCAACGGCTACTACCGGTAATGATTTTGGTCTCCAATAATCAATGATAGAAGCGACTGGATCTCGCAGGCGATCCTCAATTCCAGTACCCAGCAGAGCATCTACCAATACCGGTGGATGAGATTCATCCAAAATACGGTCGCTGTGTTGTGCATCCCAAATGGTCCAGGCGATAGGTAAGTGGCGCATGATGCGGAAATTGACAGCAGCATCACCATGAAAACGATCCTCTGGATGTGATAAGTATACCTGTACATGTCTTCCATAGAGATGCAGATACCTTGCAATGACTAATCCATCTCCACCATTGTTACCTGGACCTGACAGGATGATAAAATCTGAATGATCAGGATATATGTCCAGGATTTTTTGGGCTGCTCTTTTTCCCGCTTCCTCCATCAACAATATCCCCGGATATTCCATATCCTGTATCTGGATTTGGTCTACATCCCGGATTTGGGCAGCATTTACGATCAGCATGAGTGTCTTTTTATCGTAAAATAACTAAAACACAAAAGAATAATGATCATTTTTGCCGGATAATTTGTTTTAATTTTGATGGCCGGTATATATATACATATTCCATTCTGCAAGCAAGCATGTACATACTGTGATTTTCATTTTATCACTTCTCTGAAGCAAAAAGATGAAATGGTCGCTGCAATTATTAGAGAGGTAAAAATGAAAAAGGATTTTTTCTCCAGTAATGTATCGATTCAAAGTATCTATTTAGGTGGAGGCACACCCAGTATACTGGATGTAAATGATTTAAAAGAGATTTTCACTACCCTCAAGCAGTATTTTTATATAGATAAGGATGCAGAAATTACGCTTGAGGCCAATCCGGATGACCTGAAGCTGGAAAAATTGTATGAACTCAAGGATTTGGGTATTAACAGGCTAAGTATTGGAATTCAATCGCTGGACGACTGTGAATTAAAATGGATGAACAGGTCTCATTCGGCAGAAGAGGCCCGGAATTGTATTCAACTGGCCAGGGAAACAGGGTTTGATCACATCTCAGTTGATCTGATTTTCGGTACCCCTTTTACAACACTGCAAAGCTGGGAACAGCTACTCCATTTCATCATCGGGGAAAAGATTCCCCATCTGTCAGTATATGCCCTGACCATAGAAGCGCGCACAGCACTTGCTCACGGGATTGGTAAAGGTGATATACATCTGCCGGATGATTTTATATATGAATCTTTGTTCTTAATGGCAGATAAGCTTCTCACCCTTGCCGGATATGAACACTATGAATTGTCCAACTATGCTTTGCCGGGACATTATGCCAGGCACAATTCCTCCTACTGGGAGGGTACTCCCTATATTGGATTAGGACCTTCTGCACATGCATACGATGGACATGTGCGTATGTCCAATGTAGCGAATAATGGCAGATATCTCAGAATGATAGCAGAAGGAAACTTACCTGTTGGTTACAGAGAAGAACTCACGGCCAGAGATCGCTACAATGAGTATGTCATGACTCACCTTCGCAAAGCAGAAGGAATAGATCTGGAATTTATCAGATCTCAATTTCACGATGACCCTGAAAAGCTATACAGCAGTCAAATATGCGATTGGATAGATGAAGGCTTCATGGTCAGAGAAGGGAATTTTTTACGTTTGACACCTAAAGGGTGGTTTGTAAGCGACAGGATTATAAGTAAGTTATTTAGGGTGGGGGATTAGGTTCTTTACGTAGCTTAAAGAATGATCATTTGACAAGCTCAACATTTACGAGTGTGCAGAGCAATCCCATGGGATCGCTGTCATGTATACGCAGCTAATGTATGACGTGTGAAAGGTAGATTTTGAAGCCGCATGTAAGGAATTTTATATTTTCGGATAGTATTTCTCTGCTTTGGGAGGATCATTCTGTATGATCTGGTTGCTGAGGGTCTTTAGTCTTTTCACGCCAGGCTCTTACCATAGCTATCACTTCATGATAACTTAGAATTCCTTCCTTGACTCCCTGGGATCTGAGATAAGAATGATATACCTGTTGATTGATTTTTGGGAAAAAGTCTGGATACTGATTGTAAACGTTCCGGATTTTCTGAAGGTCGGCGATGACTCCGGGCGGAACGGAATTGTACAGCATTTTGAATGCTTCCGGGTCAAGAAGACGCAGCTGGCGCATGGTGTATCGCCAGTATGACAGTCTTCCCGAGTATTTTACCGATGGATAAGACGATTGTTCTGTGCTGAGATATGCCCAGAAATTTGCATTACCCTCATTTCCGATACCATAACCATGAGAGAGTTCATGGGCCAGGGTAAACGGTCTGTTTACGGGAGGCAGTGCAGCATCAATATGTCCTTCACCTGCAAAGGGAATATAGATCCCCGTGGCGCCAAGTCTCATCAGAAGTCCTTTGGGAAAGACCCTTCGTCCCCGTACTCTCCCGGGGGTAGGGTAATTCCAGGTTTTCAGCACTATGTGAAGATTTTCACGCATATGTGCCTCCAGATTTGATGGCAGATGCTCTTCGCGTAATGATTCTTCCTGAGCACCTGGAATATTAGCGCGGGCTTCAATCATCATCCTGGTAGCCAATTCGGCTTCTGCATACACCATGGCACTATCGGGTTGCGATAACATAAGTCCCATTTGATCAGCCACAGATACCCGGTGGTAGTTGAATCCCCAGAGAAATTGAAACACAAAAAATATACCCCCAGTAAGTGCCAAACCCGATATCAGTAAACTCCCTAGTCGATAACGCCATTTTACCATCTTGTAATTGCGGATCGTGACCACTAGTTTGTGAGAACTCCAAATAGCGACTATGGGCACCAATAGATAAAGCAGGGGAAAAGGCAGCCAACCCAAGGTATAATCCCATACAGTGCGGATGATCACAAATATCCCTCTGGAATAGATGATTTCTGTAAAGGCGGGATTGAGCTTAAAGAGATAATTAACAAATAATGTCAGCACTCCCAGGCCGATCCATATCCACCGCTTGTCCAATCTAGGGAGACCATACAAATTATTACTGGAAGAATTATTGGTATTCATGAACTCCTGCTATATATTTCCCTGGTAGTGCTTGGTAAGTAGTATAAAATCTCCATAACCCAGTTGTTCTGCCCTCAAGGTAAATAGATGGTTTTTTTGATCAAAATCTTCAAACTTCAGACCTTTGAGAGCATTTTTCAATGTTTTCCGGCGTTGATTAAATGCTCTTTTTACAACGAATTTAAAATGTTTAAAGTCAACATCAGGTAGTATCTCTTTGCGTTTTATATAAATTACGCCACTGTTTACTTTCGGGGGTGGGATAAATACCTTTGGTGATACACTAAATGAGTAAGTCAACTCAAAGTATGCTCCAAGTAAAACACTTAAAATACCATAAGTTTTGTTGCCTTTCTGTGCACAGATGCGTTCTGCAACTTCCTTTTGTATCATAAAGACCCCTTCCCTGACATATTCGATATTCTCTAATAACCGGAAAAAAATGGGAGAACTGATATAGTAAGGTAAGTTGCCAATAAAATAACTGTCAAAGGGAATGTCTTCATGCATTTCCCATTTGAGAATGTCTGTAAGTTTTATCTGGAGATGGGAACTGTCGAATTTTTTACGGATAAAATTTGCTGCTTCCGGATCTATTTCTATCAACCAGAGTGTGGGATAGCGCTCCAGTAAATATTGGGTAAGTATACCCTTACCAGGACCAATTTCCACTACCGTATCCGCTTCCTTGGCAGATAGTATATTCACAATTCTTTGGGCAATGATCTTGTCTTTCAAAAAGTGTTGCCCGAGATATTTTTTGGGAGTAACCTTATACATGATGTAACTATTTCAACTACTTGACGCACATACCTAGTTTGCGTAAGTCAACCTGGAGAATGAGATCTCATGGTTGCTACGATTGCAGGAGATAGTATCAGGAGACCATTGTCATCTGTGACACAGCGGGTTTCAAACTCGTCTTACAAGTTTGGCTTATGCATGCTGCGCTGAGGAGAGCACCAGCTAGTGCTTAGCACCAGGCATGGGCAAAAGTACAGACGCATGATTACGCTCTATTAACCTTGATCATTATCAATTACTGATCTTTATCCAGCATTTCGATGCTGCGTTTGATAAAGGCGGTAAGCTCCTTACCTTCTAGCATGTTCTGAGATAGTAGAGCCAGATCCAGTAATTGCTTGGCCATTTCCCGATGATCCCCTTCATCGATCATCTGTCGTACCAGCGGATGCTTTGAATTAACTACCACATTTACAGCATCGGGCATATCTCCGAAGGTCGTCATGCCTCCCCCCAATGCAGCCATGTCTTTCATTCGCCGCATAAATTCTGGCCGCGTAATCATGACCGGGAATTCATCACTTTCCATGCGTTCCAACTGCACATTCATCTCTTTAGATGGGAGTACATTCACAAAAGCTTCTTTGATACGGTTTTCCTGCTCTTCAGTCAAAATAATTCCCTCAACTGCAGAGGATTCTTCCTTCGGTATCAGTTTGTCCACCGTATCACTATCTACTCTTACCCAGCGCATTTCCTCGTGTTTTCGCTCAATCAGTCCTACAAAATGGCTATCCAACATGTCGCCCATATACAACACCTCATAATTGCGATTCAATGCACTATGGACATACATATCCTGATTTTTTTTATCTGTCGCATATAGAACTACGAGTTTCCCATCCTTATCCTTGTGATGCTCATCAATCTGAGATTTAACTTCATCCAATGTCAGGAGTTTGCCATTGATATTCTCATAGAGGCAGAATTCATGTGCTTTTTCCTCAAACTTCTCATCCGTCATTATTCCATATTTCACAAAAACAGATATGTCTCTCCATTTTTCCTCAAACTTTTCCCGGTCTTCATTGAATAGTTCGCTAAGCTTATCTGCTACCTTACGAGTGATGTAATTGCTAATCCTTCTGACATTGGAGTCGCTCTGAAGGTAGCTGCGAGATACATTCAGGGGGATATCAGGCGAATCGATTACGCCCTGAAGCAGCATAAGATATTCCGGGACGATTTCCTGTACATCATCCGTGATAAATACCTGGCGGGAGTAGAGCTGTATTTTGTTTCTACGGGGGTCTATATCCTTGCGTATTTTGGGAAAGTACAGGATACCCGTCAGATTGAAAGGGTAATCCACGTTGAGATGTATCCAGAACAGGGGTTCTTCTGTCATAGGATACAATTTCTGGAATAAAGCTTGATAATCTTCGTCATTGAGCTGGGTAGGAGCTTTGCGCCAGATAGGATCTGTATCGTTGATCTGTTCGTCCTTCAGGTAAATAGGGATGGGTAAAAACTTACCATACTTTTCCAGGATATTGCGAATTCTGATTTCCTCAAGAAATTCGTCTGCATCATCTGCTATATGGAGGATAATATCGGTACCTCTTTTTTCCTTTTGAGTCTCTTCAAGCGTGTAGCTTGTAGTTCCATCACAAGTCCATCTCACAGCAGGGTCTTCTTCCCGGTATGATTTGGTAATCACTTCTACTTCCCTGGCTACCATGAAGGCAGAATAAAAGCCCAATCCAAATTTTCCAATGATCTCACCGGACTCCGATACATCCTTGTATTTTTTGATAAATTCCTCTGCTCCTGAAAAAGCTACCTGGTTGAGGTACTTCTTAACCTCTTCAGCATTCATCCCTACTCCGTGATCACTCACTGTGATCGTGCGTTTATCCTTATCCACAGAAACCCGGACTTCAAGTTCTCCCAATTCGCCGGAGAATTCGCCCCTTGAAGATAAAAATCGCATTTTCTGCGATGCATCTATAGCATTTGCTATCAACTCTCTGAGAAAGATCTCCTGATCTGCATACAAGGATTTCTTAATGATCGGGAAGATGTTTTCGGTACTGACTGATATGTTACCCTTTTCCATAGCAAATAATAAAGTATAAGGATTGTAAATTGTTTTAACTTAGTATATAGTTTACATCAACAGGTGAAACTTTCATTCATTACCCTGTCGTTTGAGTGTTTTCAGCAGGTAAAAATAAACAGATAAATGCAAAAATCTGAAACCCTTTTTTCAAGAGTTAAGAAAACTATATTTCAGGAGGAACAGGAGAGCCTGAAGAAATTTTCCAGTGAATTGGATGAAATAAATTCAGATATGCATGATCTTAAAGTGCAAGTGGGGAAAAACGTCAGGAAAGAGGACCTGGAACTGTATTTTGATGATAAGTTGGAATATATGCAGAACAATTTCCCGGATCTGTTTGGGGAATTTGTTACCAAAGCGATCAAAGTACAAATCAAGGAATCTCAAAACGAAGTAATTGATGCCTTATATCCGATTATGGGAAAGCTGATCGGCAAATATATTCGTGTGGAAATAGAAAAGCTCAGTCAACGTATTGATTCACAATTGGATAAAGCTTTTTCATTTCAGGGATTATGGTTGAGAATCAAAGCTTTCTTTTCCGGAGTGAAGTATGAGGATATCATTTTGCGAGATGCTAGTGAAGCCCAACTAGAAGAAGTTTTTTTAATTTCGGAAGGATCTGGACTGTTATTGGGAAAATATTCTCACACAGAGTTGATAGATTCGGATATCATCGCTGGAATGCTTACAGGAATCAAGCATTTTATTTCCGATGCGTTTCAAAAAGGCGGACAAAATCTCGATACCCTTGTTTATGATGATTATGAGATTGTGGTATTCAATTTCCAGACTTTTTATATCGCATGTGTTCTTCAGGGGCAACTTTTGGCAAATTTAAAGGAAAAATTACATGAACATGTCTTGGAATTTTGCTCTGCAAATACTGTCAACGCGCCTAATTCGGTAGATGCTGAAATCTTTCAGCAGTATTCATCAGAATTAAAACAGCATTTTTATGGATTCAACAAAGTGGATAAGTAAGAAGGTTGCCATACTGGGCAGCCACGCAGTAGGAAAGACTTCTCTCATCAGTAGATACGTTTACAGAAAATTTCCTGAAAACTATCTTACGACCATTGGCTTAAAAGTAGATAAAAAGACTTTGAGGGTAAATGAATATGAAGTTGATATGATTATTTGGGATATTGCTGGTCAGGATCATGTAACTCGGATTCCACAATATTATCTGAATGGTTGTAGTGGGATTATCTACGTTGTTGATCTCAGCCGTTCTGCAACTTTCAATCATATAGAGACCCAATTAGCTTTTTTACGTCGTGTAGTAAGCGATGAAGTCGATATTGTGATTGCTGCGAATAAGTCAGATCTATTGTCTCAGTCAGAAATACTTGAAATAAAGGAGAAGATGGATGTCAAACCAGATGTAGTTACAAGTGCAAAGCTGGGCGATCATGTAGATGTTTTGTTTCAAATGCTAGCAGAAAAGATGGTTTATCGTGAATCTCAAAGAGCTTAAAATTATGATCACTTCCAGGATGGCCCAGATTATCATTTTTGAAAGATCGGGTCTGTACGAAGATTCCTGCAATACTTTTTTTGAAACCGGAATGTGGGAAGGGCAATCTTTGTACAGCGTTGAGCCTTGGCTGGGAAGTATGGAACCTATTTTCAGGGAGATGAAAAGAGATCAATCTCCGGTTTTTATTCCGACTGTGGAAAGATCGATTAAGGATCAGCGTAGATATTTTGATTATCATGTGTATATACATCCGGAAGATGATGGATATTTGCTATGGTTACTGATGGATCTTACCGATACTTATGAACGGTTTAGAAAGATCCAGCAGGAACGAAATGAGCTTTTACTGCAACTGGAATCTCTGTCAAATTGAAGATATTATCTTATCTAAGATTAATAACCCTTCCCTTTTCAGGGTTGTACGGCCTGATCATATTTGTCCGTAACCAACTATTTCAGAGAGGTATTTTCAAGATATACCAACCAAGAGTTCCTGTTATTTCCGTGGGTAATATTAGTGTGGGTGGAACCGGTAAAACGCCTCTTGCTGAATATATTATTCATTTTTTTCAGGATTTGGGTTACGATTCCGCATACCTCAGCAGAGGATATGGGAGAGATACACGTGGATTTCAATGGGTCGATCCCCAAAAAGGTGGGGCAATCCAATTTGGAGATGAAGCTCTGCAGGTGGCCATGAAATTTCCCCAAATACCCGTGGCAGTATGTGAAAACCGTGCTGAAGGAATTGAAAAGATTACTCAGGAAAGGAATGTGTCTGTGGTCATCCTGGACGATGCGTTTCAGCATAGAAAGGTACATCGAGATCTGGATATCATTGTGATAGATGCAAACTGCTTACCTGATAGGGACTTTTTGCTTCCAGCAGGTACTTTGAGAGAGCCTGCCAAGAGTCTGAATCGCTCAGATCTCATCGTTATCAATAAGCTTAAAGATAGGGATCAGATCGAAACGATCGAACATGTTATGGAGAAATGGTCCAAGCCTTTGGCTTTCTCTTCTCCTAAATTTATCGATATCAAGTCTTTTTGGGAAAGGCAGGATAAGAAATCAATTATGTACCAACATTTAATCCTGTTTTCAGGGCTAGGCAATAATACGTATTTTCTCAATCAGGCCAGGCAAAAGGGTTGGAATGTGGTATCGCATCGCGCTTTCAGAGATCATCACCGCTACACTCAATCTGAGATCGAAGAACTTGTGTCGCTGTACCAAGGATATCAGAAAGTATACGGGCAAAGTTTATGTCTGCTAACTACTGAGAAAGACTACGCACGTTTGAGGCAGTTAGAGTGGATGAAGACGTATCAGGACATTCCCTTTTGTTTTATCCCGATAGGTCTGGAATGGTGGTCAGGAAGGAAACAGGTTGATGATCTATTGCGACAGATTATAGACAAGTAATCTATTACACAGCAGGTGATTCATGTTTACGAGTGAAAATTCTTTAACTTTATCCCCGTTCATCAGGTATCAGCGAAGTTTGTTATGGAAAAGAAACTGAAAGAAGCCTTCGATTATATCCGGAAGATGTGTATGTACCAACCGGGAATCGGTATTGTACTTGGGACGGGTTTGGGAGATTTGGTCAGGAAAATTGACATAGAACAAAGTATTCCCTACAATTTTATTCCTCATTTTCCTATTTCTACCGTAGAATCTCATTTTGGAAGGCTTATTTTTGGTAAAATAGGTAATCAGTCAGTTGTGGCTATGCAGGGCCGTTTTCATTATTATGAAGGGTACAACATGCGCGAGATTACCTTTCCCATTCGCATACTCAAATTGTTGGGGATACATACACTCTTTATTTCTAATGCGGCTGGTGGCTTGAACCCTGAATATCGTAAAGGTGATATGATGATTTTGGATGATCATATCAATCTTCAGGCTGAAAATCCGCTTGCAGGCCCCAATTTGGAAAACCTTGGTCCCAGGTTCCCGGATATGAGTATTCCTTATGATCCAGATTTGATCAGGCAGGCACTAGATATTGCCAAAGATCGCGATTATGTCCTGCACAACGGGGTGTATGTAGCTGTAAACGGCCCTAATCTCGAGACACGTGCCGAATACCGCTACTTGCGGATGATCGGTGCAGATGTTGTGGGAATGTCTACCGTACCGGAAGTTATTGTAGCCAGACACATGGGAGTCAGAGTCTGTGCCATATCAGTGATTACAGATGAATGCCACCTAGACAGTTTGGAGGCATTTGAAATAGGCCAGGTTCTCGAAATCGCAAAACATGCAGAGCCCAGGCTCACAGATATACTGTGTCAATTAATATTAACCTGTAATCAAGTTTCTAAAGCTTGATCATACAACCATAAAGACAATAAAGGCAACTGTAAGTGTGTAGCTGTAGGTGCAAGCATTTATCAATGGTAGAAAAAAAACATAGTAAATACAGAAGATACTGGCTGCTTCTGGCTTTTTTCTGTTGCAGCACTTCGGTATTATATGCCCAGATCCCTCCATTAAATCAGGATACCCGTGAATATGGCAATCAATTGGGGTTGCAAAACCAATTGGATAGCCTTGGGAATGATTCCGCTATGGAGGAAATTGAAATCAAGCCTGATGTCAGGTTAGTGAATCCGGAAAATATGTACAGACATCGCGAGTATATTATCCCACTCGTGTCGGATTTTACCAATACCCATTATTGGGATGAACTAGATCAGGTTCAGGGTTTTGTATATTCATTGGGTCAAATTGGTAAACCTTATGAAGCCTTTCGGTATGGTATAGGCGAACGCTTTGACCCTGATCTCCCTTATTGGAGAAACCCTATTTTCGAACGCTATAATGTATATGTTTTCAATAATATTGGACAAATTCCCTATTATGATACCAAGACCCCCTATGTAAATGCAAAATATGCACAGGCATCGAGACAGATGCAGCGTGTGGACGTGACGGTATCCAGAAATATTGTTGAAAGGTGGAACATGTCTTTCCTCTATCAGGGAAGACAATCCCAGGGAGCCTATTTACAATTCAATACAAATCATATCAGTCTCTTTGCCTCTACATATTATTATACCCAGAATGAAAAATACCATTTGTATAGCAATTGGTCATATAATGAAATGAATGATGATCTCTTTGGTGGTGTTGTGCGTAATACTTCTTCATTTGCTTCGGGTGATGTGAGTGAATCATTGGAAGATGATTCAAACAGTCTGAGTGATTTTTTTGATAAAGATGAGGAAAACCTCGTTTCTGGTGATGGCAACCGTAAGAAAATTGTACGCCAGTTTACAGTAGACCAATACTATCACCTGATCAAGGGTCCCGATAGCCTGCCAGGACCTCACAAACTTACATTGAGAGGACTGCTAAGAGGGGAGTGGGCAAACCATAACTTTGAAGATAACCAGCTTAACATCTCTAAGCTCGAAACGCATGCTATTCCGGTGTATCCAACGCGTGATACCAGTACAGCAATAATACAGGAAATATTTAAAAGCCGTCAGTTCAATGCACTTGGAGGTTTTAGTTATACCCTTGATACCGAGTTGAATATTCATACTGAGGGGTATGTCTCATACAGCAGTATTCAACTGGACCAGGACACATTGCAATCTCTTACACTGAATCGCTTCGAGATATTTGGAAAGGCTAAATTGGGACTGAAATGGGGAGAGGCATCGTTTTCTATCCATCAACGTGCAACCAATCTTTACAATCCGCAAAACAGAATAAATTCCGAGATTACATTTTTCCCACTATCGTATAAATATAAAGATGGAAGAGCGGCTTTGGAGGCTGAAAAAGACGTTGCTGAAGATTCTGCGAATATCTACAGGATGAACTCTCCACTCATCCTGACTATGCAGTACCGGAGATGGGGACAGAACCCTTCACTGTTTCAAAGCCATTATCAGCCCAGTTCGGGTAATGTATACCAACCCAATCCAGACCTCAACAACCAGCAGTTCAATCGTTTGGTAGGTCGTGCTCAATGGCAGGAGCAGGCATTGATTCGCAGAGGTGATACCTTACTTCCATCCTATTATTTTGCTGAAGTATTTGCTACGAGGGTGAGTAGAATGATATACTACGACCGGGAAATGAATGTAAGGCAGGCAGCGGAGGGTACCCCACTTTCCTGGTTTGGACTTCGCGTGGGAGGACGCACCAGGATACTGGATAAATTTTATATCGAATCAGAACTTACATGGCAACGTGGTACGACCGATGCAACGGATGATTTTCGCTATTATGCCGAAAATCTCCCTCAGCTCTGGGGGAAGACATCCTTTTATTATGACAATAGGGATCTCTCATTTGCAGCTATTCTGAGGTTTGGAGTAGAGGTATATTACTTCACCCATTATATGGGTTTTACGATAGATATGACCAGTCAGGAATTTTTCCCTACCAACTATCTGGTATCGGGTTATCCCAGAGCAGATGCCTTTTTTGCTACCAAGGTCAAGGGCGCAGATATATTCTTTAAATTTTCTCACTGGAATGAGGGATTGTTAAGGCAAGGTTACTATACCACCCCATTTTATCCCATGCTCGAAAGCACCTTTAGCTTTGGGATAAACTGGTCATTTTACAACTAGCGTGGTACTTCGATCTGAGTCATGATTTTCTGAATAATTTCATCTGTGGTACCTCCTTCCATTTCCTTTTCGGGAGTGAGGATAATCCGGTGATTGAGCACAGGCGTAGCCACATACTGTATATCGTCCGGAAGTATAAAATCTCTCCCCCGCAAGGCTGCGAGTGCTTTGGATGCCATCATGATACTTAATGAAGCACGAGGTGATGCGCCTAGATACAGATCCTTGTGCTTACGGGTCGCCTGAACGATCGCCACAATGTAGGAGATGAGATGGGATTCTATATGTACAGTTCTTACAGTGTGCTGAAACTGAGTGATTTGATCTGAGGTGAGAATGGGTTGAATAATGCTTAGATCATTGGGTTTTTTGCGTTCGTGCATGAGCGAAAGAATGTGTATCTCTTCTGCTTCAGTGGGATAATCTACTTTGATTTTTAATAAAAACCTGTCTAGTTGAGCTTCAGGCAGTCGGTAGGTACCCTCCTGCTCAATAGGATTTTGAGTTGCAATGACAAGGTAAGGAGGATGTAACAGGTGGGTTTGGCCGTCGATGGTGATTTGGCGTTCTTCCATGGATTCAAATAATGCAGCCTGTGTTTTGGCAGGAGCTCGGTTGATCTCATCGATGAGCACGATATTGCCAAATATGGGACCTGGCTTAAATTCAAATACACCAGTTTGTGTATTAAAAACGGATGTCCCCAGTACATCTGAGGGCATGAGATCAGGGGTGAATTGAATACGGGAAAATTTTACAGAGAGCGTTTTGGATAACAATTTTGCGGAAAGGGTTTTGGCAACACCTGGTACACCTTCCAAGAGTATATGTCCATCCGCAAGAAGCGACACGAGCATCAGTTCGATCATTTCTTCCTGACCTACGATTATTTTGTGAATTTCAGACTTGACCTCTCCGGTCACTTGGCTGAAATGTTGCAGGTCTGTGCGTTGTTCGAAGAAAGGAGATGAAGCAGCTGAGGGATCAGTTGGAAATTCTATTGACATGAAATTTAAGTTTGGATGATAGCAATATATCGAATTGCTATCATCCAAAAAAACAATTAGAAGTTTCCTTCCAAATCTATGGCGTTAGCCAGTCGCTGAATGGCTACGATATACGCAGCAATCCGCATGGAACAACCGTATTTTTTATGTGCTTCAAATACGCTTTCAAACGCTTCGCGAAGTATAGGTCTGGTTTTGTTCCAAATTTCTTCTTCGGGGTAGTAGTGGCCTCTGCGGTTTTGTACCCATTCCAGGTAAGATACGACTACACCACCTGAGTTGGCCAGAATATCAGGCACGAAAAAGATACCTTTATCATCCAGGATTTCGTCGGCGCCAGAGGATACCGGTCCATTTGCACCTTCTACGATCAATTTGGCCTGGACCTGCTCGGCATTGTGTTCAGTGATAACGTTCTCGATTGCAGCAGGTATGAGTATATCTACATCCAGGGAGATCAACTCTTCATTGGTCAACTTTTCACAACCTTTGAAACCAGATAAAGTACCATTATCCTTTACATAGCCTATAGCCTGGGCCAAATCTATGCCTTTAGGATGGTAATACCCCCCAGTGTGGTCACTAATAGCTACGACATTCAGACCTTCATCTTTCAGCAATTTTGCAGCCCAACTCCCCACATTTCCAAAGCCCTGAATGGCGACCGTACACGATTCTTTTTCCCATTCTAATTTTTCCAGAGCGTGTAGCGTAGAACGCATTACGCCCCATCCAGTAGCAGGTATACGTCCCAGTGAGCCGCCCAAATCCAAAGGTTTACCTGTTACAACTCCAGGTGTATAGCCATAGATACGTGAATATTCGTGAAATATCCATGCCATTTCCCTGTAGCTGGTACCCATATCCGGAGCCGGAATATCTGATCCTTCACCAAAAACATCCTTAAGTGCTCTTGTATAGGCTCTGGTGATCCGTTCCAATTCATCTACGCTTCTCACCTTGGGATTGAGTGTTACGCCTCCTTTTGCACCTCCATAGGGAAGTTTTACTAGCGCAGATTTGAATGTCATCCATCCTGCCAGGGCTTTTACTTCATCCAGATCAACAAATGGAGCATATCTTATACCTCCTTTGGAAGGTCCCAGAACTGTAGAGTGAACTACGCGGTACCCTTCAAATACCCGGGTGGTTCCATCATCCAGTTTTACCGGTAGATTTACAATGATTACCCGCTCAGGCGCACTCATAATGTCCCTGTAGCGCTGATCGAGATTGATAATATTTGCAGCTTCTGTGAAGCGTACCATCAGGGAATCATATGCCGAGATACGCGCTTGATTCTCTTGTATTGTTACACTCGTTACGTTTGTCATCTCATGTATATTTGTGTGTTTAAACCTAAAATATGCATGTGGGTTTCAGTTTTCCAAGATGAAATGGAGAATACTTAAATGCTGCAAAAACGTCCGTAGTTCTTTATATAAATGGCAAATTAGAGCAGTATGTAATAAAAATATAGGAATGGCATTGACAGCATAAACCCGTCAAAACGGTCGAGCATTCCTCCGTGACCCGGAAGAATTTTTCCCGAATCTTTCAGGTTCATACTTCTTTTGAATAGGGATTCTACTAGATCTCCCAGTTGGCTAAACACGGCGATCAGACAGGATACGATGACCCAGTTGAAAGTGGGAAGGCGCTCAATGGGCCATTGCTGAGATAGTATCCAGCCTGCAACGATACAACATACTGCTCCACCGATAGCACCTTCCCAGGTCTTTTTGGGACTTACCCTAGGGAAAAGGGGATGACTCCCTATGCCCTTTCCGATAAAAAAAGCGCTAGTATCCAGTGCCCATGTGAGGATGAGTATTCCAAGAGGAATCCGGAAATCGTAGAGACTGGGATCATCGGGAACTCCCATTTTGTAGTATAAAATCAAGGGAATAAGACAATAAAAAAATCCCAGCAATAAAAGACCTATTTGCGTAGGGGGAGTGTTTTCGTTTTTGTAGAATAAGAATAATATTTCCAGTACAGGTAAAATAATCATCATACTGCCGATCAAGATTACATCGGAGATCGAGAAAATAATCATCGCCCAGATACATAGCCCAGCTAATAATACCGGTAGTTTGTAGTGCAGGCGCGAGAGTTTCATTCCTTCCAGAAATTCCCAAAGACACACCATCGATACGATAAATCCAAATAGCCAAAGACCCTGATGCATATATCTTATCGCACCTATAACGATGGCTCCACCAATTACGCCGGTGATAATACGCATTATAAGGTTATTCATACGTCCAGTGTCTTTTGAATGCTGGCATACCGGAAATATAGGATGAATAATCCGGTTACACCAACAAAAGCGATGAGTACTCCATATAAGGGAAGGCTTGCCTGGTCTGGGTTCATGATCTGTTCGGGGTCAGCATTCTGAAGTGCTGCCTGATAAAGTGCGCTGATCGTAAAGGAGTTGAAGACAAAGTGTCCCAGCATGGCAGGTAATATACTACCTGCTCCATAAGCGAGATAACCCAGGATAGCACCTAGTAATAAGCGTGAGAAAAATCCATAGAATTGGAAGTGTACCAGACTAAATAGTAGTGCAGCAACCCAGATTCCTACATGTATACCATAGCGGGATAGTGTTTTTTGAAGAAACCCCCGGAAAAATAATTCCTCAGTTATGGCAGGAATCATGGCAAATACAAACAGATTACTGATAAAAGTGCTTGGGTCTGCATCGAACAGTAATGCCACCAGGATTTTTTGCTGTTTGAGTTCAGATTCATGCATCCATACTTCCCAATCTTCCAAAAAGGATGGAAGCTTAAAATTGCTAGTATCAAACGTGGTTAATTCTACAATAGGAATGGTAAAAATAATAATGAATACTGTGAGAACGTAAAAAATGGGTAATGTAGAGAAACGGAGATTCAATTCTTCCTTAGCGTTTCCCAACAGACTAGCCATGAGGAGAGCTGTCAGTCCCCAGGTAAGGAGTTGAGAAACTCCCTGCAAAAAACGTAGAAGATACTCATCAGATTCTCCTGTAAAATTGCCGTTAACAATTTCAAGGAGGGATTCGTAAGAAACTCCCGAAATAAAACTTACTACCACAAACAGTAGCTGTACCAGTATAGTTGATAAGATTACATACAGGAAAAAGCCCGAAAATAACGAGAAAATGGGATTTTTCTTGCAAGTTTGCGATAGAGTATGGAGAATAAAGTTATCCATTAGCGTAATAATCCTTAAATTTACAACAATAATAGGATATGGTAAGAATTGGAAACATTGGAGTGGGAGAATTTCCCCTTCTACTGGCTCCGATGGAAGACGTGAGCGATCCACCTTTCCGTCTTTTATGTAAAGAAATGGGAGCGGATGTTGTTTACACGGAGTTTATTAGTTCAGAAGGATTGATACGGAATGCGGAGAAAAGTGTGGAAAAACTGGATATTTACGATGTAGAAAGACCTGTAGGCATACAGATATTTGGCCACGAGATTGAATCCATGCGGCAATGTACCCGTATGGTTGAAAAGGTACAACCTGAAATTATTGATATCAACTATGGTTGCCCTGTGAAAAAAGTGGCTTGTAAAGGTGCAGGTGCAGGGATACTCCAGGACATACCGAAGATGGTAAATATGACGAGAGAGATCGTCAACTCCACGGAGCTTCCCGTAACTGTAAAAACTAGGTTGGGATGGGATGAAAAATCTATCAGAATCGTCGAAGTAGCACTCCGGCTCCAGGATACGGGTATAAAAGCGCTAACGATTCATGGTAGAACTCGTAAACAAATGTATAAAGGCTCAGCTGACTGGACGCTCATCGGAAAAATTGCTAACCACCCAGATATCGAAATCCCCATTTTTGGCAATGGAGATGTAGATTCACCACAAAAAGCACATGAGATGCGCCTCAAATATCAGGTGGATGGTATCATGATCGGGAGAGCCTCTATTGGGTACCCATGGATATTCAAAGAAATTAAGCATTACTTTCATAATGGGACTCAATTACCCCCTCCAGATATTTCTGAACGGGTGAATGTATGCAGGCGCCATTTGTTGCATGAGATCGAGTGGAAGGATGAAATACTGGGTATCAGAGAAATGAGAAGACATTATGCAAATTATTTCAAAGGTATGTCTGGCATTAAACAATACCGTCAGATCCTTTGTACTTCAGAAGATTTACAGGAAATTTTAGCAACTATGCTAGAGATCAATGAGAAATTTCAGTACCCTGAAAAAGTTTCTGATAACCTTAATAGTACCAATGTGGGAGAATAGTTTTACTTTTTTATTCAAGTTTAATTTCTTTATCTTATGCCATCCTACAGTTTAAGTAAAAACTCAATTATTAATAAAATGTCATATTTTTCAAGGCGTATTCTCGCAGTTTTAGGGTTGACATTCGCCTGCCTAACTAAGGTTTTGGGACAGTCAGAGGTTGATATTTCCCAGCTTGTTGCTGATACTAAATCCTTTTCTTTTGACGACAAGAAAACCACAGTCAAGGGTTATATATATAATGACTTAGAGAAAAAAACTGATTGTTGTGGTTCAGATCGTATATATCTGGAAGTCCGCATCCATCCATCGGGTTATGTCATTGATGCAAAAACCCTCACGGGTAAAAACGACTGTTTTAAAAATTCAGCAATCGATATCGTTAAAAATATCAAATGGGATGCCCAGGATTTTAAAGGTACGAAGCCTGTCTATTTCGAGATTCGCCCAGATATCAATTGTGAAAGTGGAAATACCAACGAATATGCACAGGTACCTATCGTGAATAACGAATTACTGGATGAAAATGGCGACCCCAAAGATCCAGACGCAGGAAACACCATCTATCTGGGAGATACTCAGACTCAAGAGCAGGAAGAAGCTCTTGCTGAGTCTGGAGATGAAGCAGGTACAGAGGAAGCCGAGACGATTGAGACTACTATGACAGACACTCAGGAAGAAACTACCTCAACTGAACAGGAACCTGAAGAAGAAACAGGAGAAATGGCTGTTTCAGAAAGTGAAGAAACTCAGCAGGAATCTGGAGCTGATATGCTAGCTTCCAGTGAGACGGAAGAACCTGCTCAGAAATCCTCATCCGAAGAAAGAGAAGAGCAAACTACTGAATTACAAAGTCAACCTATTCTCGTATCTGCCAATGAATCCAATGATGGACCTGCAAGAGACATGGCTGAAGAAACCCAGGAAATAGGAGAAAGGGAGGCAGTTGCTCAGGTTGATACGCCACCTGCTACCACAGCTCAGAGCGAAGAAAGTGCTGAAGAGGAAGCTCGTAAGGAAGCTGAGATCGAGCAGTTGCAAACACAGTTGGATGAACTGAGAGCCAAGGAAGAAGCATTGCAAGAAAGAGAAAAGCAACGCCAGGAATATCAACGCCGCAGAAGAGATGCACTCGAAGAGCGTAGAAGACAAATGCAACAGCAACAAAATACGGAAGGAGATCCATTTTCAGATGGTGAAACCCCATCTACCAATGAAGAACAGGAAGGTGAAGTTGCAGATGGTAGAGATGACCAGGATAGAGACCAGGAAGATCTGGATAGACTCTCACAAGAGCTTTCTGAGATTGAATCCCGCAAGAGGGAATTACAGGAATCTCGCAGAAGAGATGCTGAAGAGATCAGACAGTATATTCAGGAAAGAATACGCATAGAGGAAGAAGTACGCAGAAAAGAAGAAGAAATTAACCGCAAACGTGAACAGCAGGAGCTAGACCGGATAAGAGAAGACATGCGTGTATTGGAAGAAGATAAGAGGGAACTCGAATCAGAAATGCAACGTCTGATGGACGAGATTCAGCGTCTTCAGGATGAAATGAATCAAAAGGTAGCTGAACTGGAACGTCAGGAAGTCGAGATTCAGCGTCTGAATATCAACTTTGCACAACGTGAAAATGAAATTAACCGGGAACGCGTTCTGAGAGAACAACAACTGGAGCAGGAACTGGCTCTCATGGAACAACAGGCTGAGTTGGAAATCATGGGGCTCACGGGGGCAAACGTACCTTCTACCACATCTCCTACTACACCTTCAATCAGAATAGATCCCAGGTTGCTGCAGGATACCTCAGCACAAGCCAGAGAGTATGTCAATAAAATCATGCAACTGCAGGAACAGATGAATTTCTATCAAAATCAACTGCAGACAATTCAGGGCCAGGGAACCAGACCTGGACAACAAGGTTATAGTACTACTACACCTGGCGGTGTAAGTGGAACGACAGGTGCGCCTGATGATGTGAAAAGAGCTGACCAGGATCAGTCCTGGCAAGATATCGATTACAATTCCCCTCAGGGACAATCTGCTCAAACTCAGGGAAATATCGGTACAAGACGTCCTACTGGTCAAGCTGGTACAGGCTACGATTCTGTATATGGATACAGCCCCGATACCAGCCACGCTTCTACTTATAAAAATGTAGCTGGTCCAAGGTTCAGAAATATGCAGTACGGTACAGGTACCGAAGCGATGAATCGCTTTCTCAGTGATCAGCTTCGAAGCAATGGAATCTGTGGCCCTGTCAAAGCATTTGCAGAATTGACTGTGAATGGTCAGGGACAAGTTATTGATGTAAGGCCCATCAAAGCAAATACCACACAGATATTGATCAACTTGCCCGCTGTACTGAATGGCCTTACCTTTATGCCTACTTATTCCGATATCCCCGCGAGGATCAATCTAGAATTCGAAACGACCATTCGTTGTGGTGGTGGTCCTAATCTGCCAGCAAATGGACAATACAATCCAGGGATGTCAAATCCTGCATCTAATTAATCAAATCCTGCATCTAATTAATCAAATATCTGCATAGATAGAGATATATCGGAGGAAGTCACAAAAGTTGATTTCCTCCGATATTTTTTACAGGATTTAAAAATGCTTCGATAATTGTTAAATACTTGTAAGTACGCTGTAATCAAAGTAAGGTAATTTTGATTACAGTGTAGTAAGTAGGAGGATAACAAGTAGTGCAACAATATCATTTATATTTTAAAACCACATTTTGAATGAGTCAAAATGCCAGCTTAAAGGTCTTTATCTGATAGATCATTTTTTTCGCTAACCCCCAGCCTGCCGTCAGCTACCCTTGTGCAACGCGCTGTCCAGTTAAGGGGGACAGGATAGAGGAATTAGGCACACATTTTTCAACCCTGCTCCCCTTAAATAGTATGG
This sequence comes from uncultured Bacteroidia bacterium, assembly GCA_964468435.1. Taxonomy (GTDB): domain Bacteria; phylum Bacteroidota; class Bacteroidia; order J057; family J057; genus JBCCTX01. The sequence goes on from CAYXVE010000018.1 coordinate 43,548, forward strand.
TAACTAGTAGTATAGAACAGAATTTCGAAATGAGAAATTCGAGGGGTCAATAAAATTGATTTTTTCATACATCCTTTTTTGTCATAGACTGAGCTTCTTGAAGATAAATTCCGGGATATTTCGGATAATCCACATGATATATCGCCACATCCAGCGTGTATAAATAACATTTTTTTTCTTTTGCACCCCTTTGTGAATAGCTTTGGCTACTTGTTCGGGCTTAGCCGTCAAAGGCCCGGGAAGATCCATACCCTCAGTCATAGCTGTTTCTACAAAACCAGGTTTTACAGTAAGTACGTGTACTCCTTTCCTGGCAAGTCTGTTTCTGAGTCCAGATAAAAAAGAAGTAAAACCAGCTTTAGCGCTCCCATAGTAATAGTTGCTGGCTCTTCCTCGCTCTCCGGCTACCGAACTAATCCCTACGATCACTCCTTTGCCTTTCTCTTCCATTTGATTGGCAAAATGATGTAGGATGGAAACGGCCCCCATGTAATTCACTTCAATAATCCTTCTGGCTTCCTCCCAGTCCTTTTCTGCATGGTTTTGTTCACCCAAATATCCAAATACACAACATACAATCTCCGGAGTTGGATCGATATTACTGACAAAGGATTTGTGTTGATCATATTCAACCGCATCAAAGACCAGCGCTTTGACTTCTGCACGATAGCGAATCTGTAGATCACTTACATAGGGCTGAATACGTGCTATATTCCTACCAGCCAGGTATAGGGAATAGCCTTTTGAGGCATATTGGTGTGCAATAGCCTGGGCTATATCAGAGGTAGCTCCCAAAATGAGTACAGAATCTGACATAGGTTTGAATTTCAGGTAAAGTAACGAGAATTATTGCATGACACACAGATAATTACTTCTAAGTAATATTTTTTCGTAGTATGCTCAATACGTAATCCTTTTACAAATATTCTCGTATTTTTCACTTAAATATACTGAGTTACTGTATAAACCTGGATATGACTGAACATCAGTTTAAATTACATTCTGACTATAAACCTGCCGGAGATCAATCTCAAGCGATCAGTCAACTTATCGAAGGAGTGGATAGCGGCGAACAACATCAGGTTCTCTATGGAGTTACAGGCTCTGGCAAAACATTCACGATCGCTAATGTCATCGAGAAAGCCCAGCGCCCGACCCTGATCATAAGCCATAATAAGACTCTTGCAGCTCAATTATATGGAGAGTTCAAGGAGTTTTTTCCCGAGAATCTCGTTGAGTATTTTATTTCTTACTACGATTATTATCAGCCCGAAGCCTTTATCCCTACTACCAACACCTATATTGAGAAAGATCTTTCGCTGAATTCAGATATAGAAAAGCTCAGGCTCAGGGCCACAACAGCCCTCACCATGGGGAGAAGAGATGTGATTGTCGTGGCATCTGTTTCCTGTATATATGGTATTGGTAAACCGGAGGATTATGAGGCAAACATTTTTCAGATTCACCGCGATCAGCTCATTTCTCAGAATATGTTTTTGGACAAACTGGTCAAACTATTCTACAGCCGTACGCAGAATGTACTGGAACATGGTAAATTCAGAGTTAAGGGAGATACAGTAGATATATATCCTGCCTATGATGATTATGGAATACGGGTGATCTTTTTTGGGGATGAAATCGAAACCGTCCAGCGCTTCGATCCCGAATCTGGGAAACGGGTGGAGGATCTTCAATGGTATACTTTTTATCCCGCTAATCTATTCGTTACACGTCGTGAATCCCTCAATATTGCCATTGAGGAGATACAGGAAGATCTGGAAAAACAGGTCAAATATTTTGAAGCTCAAGGGATGTTCCTGGAAGCAAACCGGTTAAAGGAGCGTACAGAGTTTGACCTGGAAATGATGCGTGAGTTGGGATATTGTTCCGGGATTGAAAATTATTCACGATATCTATCCCGTAGAACTCAAGGAAGCAGGCCTTATTGTTTACTCGACTATTTTCCAGATGATTATCTGCTAGTAATCGATGAGAGCCACGTCACCATCCCACAGGTTAGAGGAATGTATCATGGCGACCGCTCGCGTAAATTTACGCTGGTAGAGCACGGTTTCAGACTTCCTTCTGCATTGGATAATCGACCGCAACGCTTTGATGAGTTTGAGTCGATGACCAATCAAATAATGTACATGAGTGCTACGCCTGCTGAATACGAGCTGGATAAAAGTGGAGGAGTCGTAGTAGAACAAATTGTAAGACCTACGGGCCTGCTGGATCCGCCGGTAGACATACGTCCCTGTACGACGCAAGTAGATGATCTACTGGAAGAAGTTGACAATGAAGTCAAGCGTGGCAATCGTGTATTGGTGACAACGCTTACCAAACGAATGGCTGAGGAACTGACCCGCTATCTGGGGGATTTGGATATCAAAGCACGATATATCCACTCGGATATCGATGCACTGGAACGCGTGGATATTTTAAGAGATCTTCGCGAAGGTATATTTGATGTTTTGGTAGGTGTCAACCTGCTGCGCGAAGGACTGGACCTTCCAGAAGTTGGTCTGGTTGCGATCCTGGATGCAGATAAAGAAGGCTTCCTGCGTTCTAGCCAGTCTTTGATCCAGACAGCTGGTCGTGCGGCCAGGCATGAAGAAGGAAGAGTAATCTTATATGCAGACAAGATCACTGATTCTATCCAACAACTGCTGGATGAGACCGAGTATCGCCGTACCAAGCAGTTGGCTTATAATCAAGAGCATGGTATTACTCCTAAAACTGTCAAAAAAGCCAGAAAGGATATCTTCCAGGATACACTGGGAATTCGCGCTAAAACCTATGAAGAATTTGAAGAGGCAGTTAATGTAGCAGCAGAAGCTACTTCAGAATACATGACGACTGATCAACTTAAGAAAAAAATTCATAAGACACGTAAAAAGATGGAAACGGCAGCCAAAGAATTAGATTTTATCGAGGCTGCCCGGCTTAGGGATGAAATGTATGCATTACAATCGGTACTCAAAGATAGAACCCATTAAAACAAAGGTTTGTCAAGTCAGGTTATTCTGTAAAAACAGATTATGCTGATTCAGTTTATACGTCGTACAGGTTTTTGCCTACTGCTATTCATGGTAGCATCCTGTAAGTCTCAAACCTCGACGCATCAGGAGAGTGTGTCTCAGGAGGAGATATATACAAAAGGCAAACGGAGTTATGATGGTATAGGGAAATATTACCTGGGAAGAGAAATCGCGCAGGTAATGGGACATCTCGGAGCAAGCTGGCTGGAGCGCCCTGAGCGTGAAGCTGAAGAACGTACCAGCTTGCTGGTAAAGAATCTGGAGCTGGAACCAGATGATGTGATAGCTGATATTGGAGCCGGAACTGGATATTTTAGCTTCAGGATGGCTGAAATGGTTCCCGAGGGGAGAGTTATAGCTGTCGATATACAACCTGAAATGCTGGAATTGATCCGGGAGAAGAAAGATAGGCTAGGCGTGGATAATATCGCGTTGGTTCAGGGAGAAGAGACAACCCCCAGACTCGAGCCTAATAGTGTAGATGCGGTTTTGTTTGTAGATGTTTACCACGAATTATCCTATCCTAAAGAAATGATGGAAGTGATTGTAGAGGCGCTTAGACCAGATGGCAAAGTATATTTAGTAGAATACAGGATGGAAGATCCCGCTGTGCCTATCAAACGCCTACATAAAATGTCTGTCGACCAGGCAGCTAAGGAAATGGAATTTGTAGGACTGACGCTCTATGAAAATCGCGATGTGCTACCTTGGCAGCATTTTATGATCTTTGGAAAGCCCTAAGCTTTCAGGGTTTTCCCTTAACAGAATTTTTTCAACTTCGCGTACTTTTATTGGGAATCATTTTTCTAATAAAGTACCTATGAAATACAGATATTTTCTGATAGCATTTTTTCTCACATCAGTTCAGATATCAGTTGCACAAAGTGTAGGGATCAACAATCCCAACCCTGATCCATCCGCTGCCTTGGATATAACTTCCAACCAAAAAGGACTCCTCATTCCTCGTATGAGCCTACAACAACGGGATGCTATTCTGAATCCTGCACAAGGGTTAATGGTGTTTGTTACCAATGATACCAGTTTTTACTATTTCAATGGTGAATTGTGGCTTCCTTTGAGGACAACTGTCCTTGGTGAGGGGGGAGGGGATTATATCCCAGGTACAGGCATCACCATCAATGGCAATGTCATCAACAATGCTAGCCCTGATCAGATCATCACACTTACTGGAACTGGTGCAACTACTATTACCGGCGCATATCCCAATTTTGAAATCAACGCTACTGACGAAGTCGAAGATGACGATAGTGATCCTGGAAATGAGCTTCAGACATTGAGCTTGCAGGGAAACCAACTGATCCTGGACAAAAACGGAGGAGAAATTACCCTTCCCGCTGGAAGGGATTTTACCGCAGGAAACGGAATCAATATCGATGATAATGGTGTCATCTCTAATGCTGGAGATACAGATGCGACGGATGATATTACCGATGAAACTGATGCCGGAGGGGATCTCGATGGTAATTTTCCCAATCCTGTCGTGATAGCCTTACAAGGGAGAAACCTGTCAGAAAATGCACCTCAGGATGGACAAATTATGAAGTGGAATGGCAATGAATGGGAACCCGCCAATGACAATGCGGGAGATGCCAGCTATGAAGCTGGAGAGGGTATTGATGTTACAGGTGCAACCATTTCCAATACTGCTCCAGATCAGGAAATAACACTGATTGGATCGGGAAAAGTTAATATTCAGGGCAATTATCCAGATTTCACGATCGAAGTCAATGATGAGGATGATGATCCTAACAATGAATTGCAGACCTTGTCAATTGTTGGAGATTCGGCGTTAACCATTTCAAATGGAGATACAGTTGATCTGCCTTCATCTTCTCTCTGGAAGAAAAATGGGTCGAAAATATACTATGACGAGAATTTTGTGGGCGTGGGAGTAGACGATCCAGAGACACATTTTCATTTGCAGGAGAATGCCAATGTCTTGTTCGGCGATTCGTTATCTGGTAAGGGATACAAGTTTGTGTGGTTTGGAAATAAAGGAGCCGTAAGGTCTGGGTCCTTATCAGCTCCATTTGGAGGCATCAATTACGACAGATTCTGGGATTACGACAGCGTGGGCTTTTTCTCTTTTGCAGGCGGAGTGAATTCCAGGGCTAAGGGATATAGCTCCTTTGCCTGGGGTAGTTTTGGGTGGGCCGATGGGAGTGGATCGGTTGCTTTCTTTGGGAATGCTAAAGGGAATAATAGTTTTACCTTTGGTGGAAGCTCAAGGGGTAGGGGGAGTATCACGTTTGAAGGAACGGCAGAGGAAGAAGGGGGTATTGCTATGTATGGATATACAGGAGGACGGTATGGAGTTTCTATTGGCGGGGGAACAACAGGATTGGGAGCCTCATCTTCAAGAGAAGATTATGGAGTAGCCATAGGCTGGAATGCAGATGCCCGTGGGCAGGCGTCGATCGCACTGGGTCCCAGCGATGCTTATGGATACAATTCCTTTTCGACTGGATGGGTTACGGAAGCCAGGGGAAACTATTCAACTACGATGGGCTATCGTACCTTATCAAAATCTTATGCAGCCCTTGCAATAGGGCAATACAACCTGGATGAAGGAGATAGTGCCAGTTGGGTAGCTACTGATCCGGTGCTTACCATCGGCAATGGGTTTCAATCGGGAAATGGGCCAGATGCTGTTATAAACCGGCGAAATATTTTTACCGTCCTGAAAAACGGGCAGACAGCCATAGGATTTAATAAGCCTACCGGAATGCTTCAGGTAAAATCTTTGGGATCGTTAAACGATGGTGGAGCTCTTGATCCCTCCCAGGCTGCGTTATTGTTGGGGACTACCTCGGAGGGTATGGCTTTTGATCCTAATCAGATTGAGTCAATAGGAGATCGGTTAAATTTCAATTTCAATTCTCCGGAAGATATCCGGATGGTTGCCGGAGGGGGTAATGTAAGCATCGGCGATGTAGCCGGAGCCCGCCTGGATGTGAAGCAATCCTCCAATGATGACGGCGGAGGCTTACGCCTCCGGGATGAATCCACCAACAATAACTTCTGGGACCTCTTTCTCGACAATAATGGCGATTTGCAATTTGCCCGCAATGGTGTTGCTAGAGCCTCTATAAATGCCGCCAACGGCGCATACATTACCTTATCAGACCGTCGGGTCAAAAAAAATATCCAGCACGTAACTCCTGTGCTGGAGAAAGTTATGAAGCTTCGTCCAGTGTGGTACCAGTACCACCATGAGCCTGATCAGGCTACCCTATCCCTGGGATTTATCGCTCAGGAAGTAGAGGAAGTCTTCCCTGAACTGGTCAACCACACCGGCGATTATCGTTCCCTTTCCTACAATGATTATGCGGTTATTTCCGTAAAAGCCATTCAGGAACAACAACAGCAAATTGAACAGTTGAAGCAACAAAATGAGGAATTGAAGCAGATGGTGGAAGTGGAACAACACAATCGCAAGGCTTGGCAGAAAAAATTAGAAGAGATAGAAGCTAGGCTGAATACACTCATGGTTTCACAAGTTAAGAACAGTTCCCAATGAATAACCTACTATACAAATTAAGTTTGGTTTTAGGTCTTTTCGTTCAGCATATTCACGCTCAAGATCTGCTTTTCATCCAGGAAGGCGTGTTGAATGTTGCTGGTGAGACAAGCCTGCATGTAGAGGGAGGGATTCTGATTGAGGGAGATGGTAGGCTGCGAAATGAGGGTAGGGTATATCTGGGAAGCAGTGGAAGTGGATATCGGCCTCAGGAAGCAGATTGGACACAAAATGATCTGGGAACGCTGCTAGGAAATTCTGGGATCATTGAATTTGCCGGTGAGGATATTACACACCGTATTCAGGGAGATACGGAGATCATATTTCCTGTTTTGTATATTACGAATAATGCGCTGATGCAAACCTCTATCAAAGTAAAAGAGCTATTGATTCGGGATGCAGTACTGGATCTTAATAGTCAAAGGCTGATGGTCGATAATCCATTATCTACGTCGTTGTTGCAGTTGGGGCAAACTGGAGGAATTGTGAGTGAAACACATCCAGACAGGAACAAAGATTATGGCCAGGTGTCCTGGAACCTGGCTGGAGCAAATGCAGATTCACTGTATACAATTCCATTGAGTACACAGAATGCAATACCAATACCTGTATCATTCAGATTGGGGAGTAGAGGTACGGATACTTTGAATGTGGCAACTTATCCCACCAATCCGGATAACACCCCATATCCATCCCAGGTAGGTTTCTTGCAAGACGTCGCGCACATGCGTGGACCAAATGGAGAAGATATATCTTCGGATTTTCTGGACAGATTCTGGTTGGTAAATGGAGAGGAAAACGAGATAACCTACCTTTCACTTGCATTTGATCCCGAAAATGAAGTGTCCGGAAATGTCAGTGGTCATGAAGCAAGACTTCGTGTACAGGAATGGACTTCGGCAAAGTGGACTTTCTTCGATTGGGGCGATCAAATCACTTCAAATACGATTGCATGGAGCGACTCGCGTATTTTTCCCAATATCTATAGTGCAAGTATCTCTGCTAATGTATTGCCAGTGTCGAATTCCCATGGACTCCAGGCCTACATCCAGCAATTGGATTTATATCCCAATCCCAGTAAAGGCAAAGTCCAGGTATCGGTTACTTACCAGCATCCTCAGTCTGTTCAGTTAAGGTTACTGGATCAACAAGGTAAAATACTGCTCAAACAAAAGCGTCCTCCCCATGCTATCAGGGACAGGTTTGAAATGGACCTTACATCGTATCCGGCCGGAATATATTGGCTTCAGTTATCATCCGATGATAATGTGATGGTTAGACGGTTAATCAAATATTAATTAGATAAGAGGAAAAGGAAGTCTTAAAAGTCTAATTCCTCTAGATGGTTTTTGATTATTTTGAAAATTGATCTGTCAATTTTCAAAACCTAATACCATTTCATGCTTTTTCAACGATCTATTTAGGATTTTTCAACGATAGCTCGTAATGATTAACTTTTGATAAAGTCTGTGATAAAGTCTGATAACCTGGGATCAGATGTCCATTCTCCAATGAAAAATTACTGTTAAGAATTGCCAGGGCTGCAGGGCGATCAATTCCTTTTTTATAAATTTCGAAAGGATAACGTTTTTTCTCCAACCCATCAAAAAATTGAGTTATGCAGCGAAAAGCAGGCATCTTATATGGTGAAGATCATTTCTTTGCGGAATCATTGATCAATTATCTGAATGCCCAGGGCATATCAGAATTTCAGGCTGAGCCTGTCAAAGTAGGCAGGATCATACATGATGAACTTATTGATTATGCACTAATCATGGATTTGGTATCCCCCAGGGTACCGTTTTATCACAGTATGCTCAAGTACGCTGCACTCAATGAGACGAGCGTTATCAACAATCCTTTTTCCATATCTGCAGATGATCGTTTTGTAGCAAGTGTCGTGGCTGAGAAAATACTGCTGAATGTACCCAAAACTACGTTAATTCCTTCCCATTTCAGAGCCAGAGGTACTGTTGCTGAGACGTATATCAACATGGAACTCCCATGGAAATGGGATCAGATATTTGAAGAAATTGGTTTTCCTGCAATTCTGAAGCCACTTAAAGGCGGTACAGCACATGATTTACATTTGGTACATGATGCAGATGAATTATTTGAAGCTCATAAAATATTGTCAGACCAACCCGTGATCCTACAATCATTGATACCTGCTGAGGAAATTTATATATGTTTTTACATAGGAAATGCAGCCAGAGAAGTGATTGCTGCACCCTATGAACCCGCGCGTGGAAAAATATTGGAACAGGATATTGAAACGCATCCCACCCTGATAAATACCATGAAAATGCATGCCAGGGCATTAAGTGAAGAACTAGGATATGATTTCTGTACGACAGTATTTGCAACCTACGAAGAAGAGCCTCATATCATTGACTTTTGTAATCCCATTCCGGCTATTGGTGAGGAATATGCAGAAATGAATTTTTATCAGCAGGTAGTGCATGGGGTCGGCAATTTGATCATAGAACGCATTGGAGAATACTCTGATGTAACCTATCCGCTTACCTGGGGAACTTACATCCCTGAGAAGGGCGCTCCCATGGGCAAAGCGACCAGATCGATAGAGGAAACTACAGGTACCGATCATACAGCCGGTATGAGCGAACCTAGAGAAGTTGTATTTGAGCGGATCAAATCTCAGATTCATAGAATCGATTACGACAGGATTGGTAAAGCTGGCATCGAAGAGAAGGATGACTTGAAGCTGATCAAAGGGATAGGTCCATTTATCGAAGAGAAACTCAATGCTATAGAGATCTATACCTTTCGTCAGGTTGCTAATTTTAGCAGCGAGGATGAAGAGCTAATCAATGAGATCATCGAGTTTTTTCCAGGAAGAGTCAAAAGAGACAGATGGGTGGATCAGGCACGGGAATTGAAACAGGTATGAATCATTAGCTATTTCCCAGAAAAACTATTGTTTTCCTTACCCAATGCCGATGCTCGTATTTTCTCAATGTTGGTGCTCTTATCTACCCAGTGCTGGCGCTCGTTTGCAACGGGGGCCAGCACTATTTTTATGATCATAATATTTCAAAAAACCACGAACCAACGGCTAAAGCTGATCGCTTTCAATCAGAACAGGCTCTGCCAGGTAAAACTCGAGGATCATTCCCGCCTGCAAATAAATCTGTTCTCCGGATGTTACAGCAGAAATACCCAACCCCACAGCGGCACCTTTAACCAAACCTTTCCAACCACTTATTACAGCACCAATGACTGCTCCTGCTCCTGTTTTCAGTCCTGTATCCGATCCTTGCCCTACAAATCCCAACTGATCGGTGAGTACAGGTAAAATCCATTCTCCCAGTTCAATATCGGATAGTTCTAATGCCAGCCGTGACCTGCCTCCCAGATTTCTTGCACGACCGGATTCCATGACGATTCCCTGTACCCAATTTCCTGCAGGAATCATAGTTTGCCCCTGATAAGTAACATCTGTAGCTATTTCTGCGTCGAAGTAGCTCCCCGTCATTGTATACTCAGAACTGAGGGGTTGCCTCAGTTTGATGAGTATCCTGGTTCCCTCTGGTAAAAAGATCATGGTATCCTGAGAGGGAGAATATGCATATGAATGTGTATGACTCATGCATACTCCACACAACAAGATCAACAGTAATGTGTTTCTTCTAATAGGTAAGAAATTCCTCATAGAATTTTTTGTTAAAGAAAAATGAACGTGTGCATATTTTCGTTACGAACATTGTGGGGTATATCAGGTTCAAGGTCAGATATACTCTGTTGCTAAGTAAATTTGCCATTCTTTTTCAGTGTATGAGCATCAAAAGGAATGAATTTGGGAATATGAGGAATGAATTTGTCTAAAAGCGTATCGTATCTAACAGAATTTATATGTTTACAGGGATCATAGAGTTTACAGGGGAAATTATTCATCTCAAAACTGAGGGAACCAATTGTGTTTTAAGGATAGAAGCCCCTATGGATGAACCTATTCAAGTAGATCAAAGTATTGCACACAACGGTGCCTGTCTTACTGTCATGGAAGTATTTCAGAATTATCCCGAATCTCCTCTTCAATATAGCGTAACGGCTGTGGAAGAGACCCTAAAAAAGACAAATCTGGGTGAATTAAAAACAGGGAATCGGCTCAATATTGAACGAAGTATGAAAATTGGTCACCGTTTGGATGGGCATTTTGTACAAGGTCATGTAGATGATATAGGAGAGGTGTTGTCTGTGGAAGAGCGGGATGGTTCATGGAATTATACGTTTGGTTTTGATAGGAGACATGCACTCCTGATCGTACCTAAAGGGTCGATTTGTGTAAACGGGGTTAGTCTTACAGTTGTCGATTGTACACATGACCAGTTTAGTGTAACCATTATTCCCTTTACATATGAGCATACCAATTTTCATTCATTGAAAGTGGGAGATCATGTAAATCTAGAGTTTGACATCCTTGGAAAATATTTACTACGCTCCAAAGCACTATATGGAGATCAATAGGTGATAAGAATGGGTTTTGAAATTAGCAAACTAAAAGCGAAATTTGGTATTTTAAATAAATATGTCTGGTCAAGTAAAGAATATCAAGTACTATGTCTGTACTCAGCAAGATTCGTAATAATATAGGATTAGTGGCTATCATTATTGCGATAGCACTAATGGGATTCATTCTTACAGATTTGTTTAGCAGTTTGGGCGGGCGCTTCAATACCCCTCTCAATGCAGGATCTGTTGGTGGGCAGACCATCACGGCTCAGGAATTTTCACAGCGATATCAGAATACTATTGCTCAATATGACGGTGGACTTACCGATGCCCAGCGTGCTAATATTATGGATAATGTCTGGAATCAGATGGCTGCTGAGATCGCATATTCACAGGAGCTAGAAAAAGTAGGGTTGTCAATCTCTGGGGAGGAAATCCTGGATATGTTTACAGGAGACAATACCCATCCCATTGTCAGACAATATTTTGTACAGCCTGGACAAGAGCCTGACCCTGCACAGATCCGTACACAGCTTCAAAACATCATGCAGAATCCTGAGGCCAGGGAGCAACTCAAGCAATTAGAAGATTATCTGGCTGAGCAGCGCGCCCGGGAACAGTATGAGAACATGATTAAAGCTAGCTTTGTAGGATCACTGGCATCTGCTCAGTACAAGCATAATCAACAGAATACACGTGTTAATATTGAGTATGTAGGAGTAAACTATACTTCTGTACCAGATTCGATAGTCTCTGTTACAGAGAGCGAAATGCGTGCATATATTGCGGATCATTCCAATGAATATCAGCAGGATGCTGCAACCTTCATTAATTATGTAAACCTTCCTATTATCCCTACAGAAGAAGATACCCTAAGGGCTTATGAGGAATTGCTGAGGATGAAGGAACGGTTTATCAATGCAGTAGATGACTCTGCATTTATGGCTGGTTACTCCAGAGTGCCGTTTAATCGTACCCCCAGAGCGATTCAGTCGCTGCCTGAAAATATTCGCGATAGTGTGAATACTGCAGAAGTGGGTCAGGTAATCGGTCCGGTCCGCGCAGGAGGATACTGGAAACTATACAAAGTTGTAGATATCCAGGCAAGTGAAGAGCAGTCCGTTAAGCTCAATCATATCTTCATCAACCCCGTCGGGAATACAGATGCAGATACATTGGAAGCTCTCCAGGAGGCTAGACAGATCGCGCGAGAGACCAACGCAGCAAACTTCTCTGATATGGTGATGGAACACACCAAAGATTTTGTATCTAAAAGGGTAGATGGAAAATTGGGCTGGATCGGAACCAATAACCGCTACGGGTCTGAGTTTTTTGATGAAGTTGTTGATCTACCCTTAGGTACAGTGAGAGGTCCTGTAGAAAGTAATCAGGGTTTCCATATTGTAGAAATCCTGGATAAGACCAATAATGAGTTTGTGCTGGCTGAAGTGGAAAGTGAAATATATGCAAGTTCTACCACTAGAGACCGGGTATATAGCGAGATCAATCAAATTGCCGATCAGGCACAGAACGCCATAGGGAATCTGGATAGTGCTGCTACAGCTGCTGGGATTTCTGCTGTACGCAGTAACCCGCTGGATGAGTCCACCAATCAGATTACGGGACTTCCTGGTGGTAGAGATCTGGTTCTCTGGGCTATCAAGGCTGATATGGGAGATTTCTCCGAAGTTGTACAGATTGCAGATGCTTTTGTATATGCTCAGGTAATCGAGCGTCGTAAGGAAGGATTGCAAAGCCTCGAGAATGTAAGAGGCTTGGTTTACCCCAAAGTACTCAACCAGAAAAAAGCGGAGATCATTCTGGAAAAAATGGCTGGAATCACTAAAGGTGATGATTTGCAAGCGATCAAAGATGCCTATGGAGAAGGTGCATTCGTTAGCAACGCCAACAACATCACTTTTCAGAGTCCATCTATACCTGGAATTGGTGCTGATCCCTATATTATTGGGAAGGTATCTACCATGGAGGAAGGGGAAGTTACACAGCCCCTAAAGGGAACCAATGGTGTATTTGTCATTAAGGCTACACAGGTACAGAAAGCTGCAGAACTGGATGAAGATGCACTGATTACCAAGCGTCAAACAGAAATCACGACGGAAAAGAACAGTTTTGGGGGAAAAATACCTCAGGCTGTCATGGATATTGCCAATGTCAAGGACGAGCGCTGGAAAGCGGGATATTAATTTTTAAGCATACCTACTATTCTGCTAGTTGTTGCCGGACTTTCTGAGGAAGTCCGGCAACAACTCTTTCATAGGAATGGTCGATCAACTCTTTCAAAAAGCTTTCACGTAGTCCGGTGGTGAGCGAAACAGTGTTCCAATGCTTTTTATTCATATGGTAGCCAGGAAAAATCTCTTCGGGATATTGCTCTCTGAGTTCCAGGGCGTATTCTGGATCGCATTTAAGATTCACCGTAAGGGGTCTTTCAATGGATATCAAGGCAAACATCTTACCCATAACCTTAAAGACCAGCGTATCGTTGTCAAAAGGAAATTCCTCTGTGGTACCTTGCTTAGCAATGCAGTATAATCTAAGGGTTTCGATGTCCATACCTCATAAAATTAACATATTTCATGCGCATAGCATCATTTAATCCAACCTACTTTTTTTCTCCAGTCGTTATATGCTCGTTTCTTTTCTTCATAATCTTTTGGTGGATGTTGATGTTCGCTTTTGACCCTTGCTCTCATCATCTGAATCTGTTCTTCAAGAGTATTAAGACCAATAGATTTCCTTCTATGATTTACGTTGTTTAAGTCGTCAAAAGAGTTCGGACTCATTTCTCCATTTTCATCCCAGGCAAATTGAGTTCCATAGAGTTGTGGTTTTCCTTCTAAGACAGCTATTCTATCGGTCAGATAAGCTAAACTTACTGGGTCTGCTTTATTCTCCTGTACAGCCTGTTGCAACAATTCAGCACTTTTTTTCATAAAGGCAGGCTGTCCGATGGCATGTTGTATGATGAACCAGGCTGCTTCACTAGCATCCTCGCCTACTTTATTTGATGTTGGATAGCCTATCATGTCCATGATACGGTTTAACTCTTTTGAATGGCTATTATGCAAAGCTTCCATTTCCTCATTGTAACCATCTGAAAGGATACCTTTTTTTATAAGTTCATTTCTCAGGGCTTCGTCGTTATTTCTTAGCTTGATAATTTTTTCAGCTATGATGTTGAGGTCCATGATTCTGTCTATACTTTGTGTTGAATGTTGGGAAGTAGTGCTGCCCTTGCCAATGCTTTTAACGCACCTCCATGGGCAATGCCACGGAAGCCACCATTGTATAAAACAAACTTGAAACTAGAATGAATCGTCGTATTACAGATTGTTTGTATGTATTTTCAAATAACTTCGCTAGACTATAATCTATTTTTTATCTGTTGCTTAGGGCGATCCTAATTTAAGTCCAAACTACAAAAGCTTCAAAGCCTGCCAGATCGCCATTCAGCCCGACACCCACCACATAAACAGGATGGTTCGATTCGTAAACAGGCGTGTATTCTTCTCCGAGTACAATAGCGGTTAAATCGCTCAAGTTTTCTTCCAAGAGTTCCACGACGGCTCTTGCTTTTGGCACGAGCTCGTCGCTGTGTTTATCAATGAAGTTTTGAAGGATTAAACCTGCAGGTTCAAATCGAGAGACGATACCTTTGGGTTCATCAGGGTTCAACCCTAAGGCTTCCACAAAGGTTTTTGGACTCAAACTTGGGCTCGAATGTTCCAAGAAAAATGGAGTAATTGGGATAGCAGCTTCTGAACCTAAATCATCAAAAAATAGCTCCCCAGTGTAGGCTCCAATTTCCTCGCTTACTTCAAGAGGACTAAGCGTTTGGTGGTAATCGGTAATTTTGAGGAGTTCCTCTGCCATTGGAAATGCCAACTGATTGATTTGCGCTATTTTCTGATTTGTCTTTTCTGTAAAACGCAGCTTCACTTCAAAGTTGGGCATGATTTGCTCTTTGATGAACGCAGATCCGTCATCAATAACGCCTCCCGTAACTCGCACGCCCGATCTATCTTCTAATTGAATTAGAAAATTGTAAAAGTGTTCCAGAAATGCTTTTTCCATTGCGTCTTCGGTTTGGTCAAACAACTGTTGAAAGTCCTCCCGACTGACGATTCCGTCTCCATTTGCTGCGGAAAGCAGAGTTTCGCAAGTTTTTGTCAGGGTGTTTTCTAAATCATTGATTGTTATGAGTGCCATTTTTTAAAATCTTAGTAAAAATCTTCCGATTTTAGTGCGGATACAAAGTAAGGATTAAATCACCTTAATCATCAATCAAAAATTGCAATACACTTAATGGTAATTGCATACAATGCTGGCTTGATACGGCACATCAAATTATTTGGACTGCTCTTTTTGCCACGCTATCGTCTTACTCATCATACCTGCCTTAACCGTAATCAATAGTTCACTTTCTTTTTCTTCCAGCACCGCATTGTACCATTTGCTTTTTTTGGGGCTGTACATTTTTCCTTTCCATTTTCCACTCTCCGACTTGATGTCTTTGAGTATTTGATTTCCGATTTTAGCGTTGGCATTATCAGAAGATACTATTTTACCTTCATAGACCCCATTGTCCTCTGTAATTTCAATTTTGGTGTTGTCTGTTCCCATATTCCAAATGCCCACCAATGACGTTTGTGCCTGCATTGAGATGGTTAAGCAAAGCATGTAGCACGCAAATAAAATTTTCATTATTACAATTTTCATAATTAAATTAATTTGTGTATATGAAATAATCTAAATCTTGAAATGATGCCAGCGCTACCATTTTATATTTCCGCGTTTTTCTATTCTTTCGCGTCTATCTTCTTTTCGTTCTCTACTATCTTCTGCAGCTTCCTTTTTATCTTCCTCAATTTCTGCTTTGGTAGCGGCGATATCCACCTCCATAATAGATGCAAATTCTTGTAGCAAGGCTTTATGGGCGATTACTTTCTCTTGCAAGGAGGGGTCAAATGAGAAGGTAAATGCCTTAAGGGCAGCATAAATTTGCTTTTGGCGATTGGTACGAGCTATTTGCTGTTCCAAGTCTTTTTTATCGTCCTTGGTATCTCTTTTGTCGTCCTTTTTATCTCGACGATCATCTCTTACATCATAGGCATCTTTAGCATCATTATCTATTGTTGCTCTATCAAAGCGGCTACGGTTGGTTTCTCTACCAGAAGCAGTTACTTCCGACTTGCTCTGGGTCAATTCACTTTTGTCTTGAGCGATCTTCTTTTCGCTTTGCTCAATTTCTCTTCGCATATCGGCGATAAGCTTGGTTTTTAAGGTAGTCGCTTTTGAAGCATCTTTGTTGGCAAATGCGATATCAAATTGAGCCAATTTCGCTTTAAAAATAGCTAATTCGTCAATGTCTCTTTCCAATTGTACTTGATTAGCCGCCATGGCTTGCTGATTCTGATTAGCTTCAGCAGCATTTCTTCCTCGTTGAGCTATCACTAGATTGCTCAGTAAGAATAGAGCTAATGAGAGGATTAATTGATTTTTCATCTGTTTAACATTTTTTTTTACTAAAATGCCCATGACTAAATTTCAATCATTCTTTTGTGTGTTCAAAATTAGTCATGGGAGTTTCATATTAATTGCATTTAGGTGAATCGAAGTCAAAAATAATTATCAGACTTCTTTCATAAACTCTTTGATGTTCGCCTGTCTCTCTTTGACACGTGCTTTGTAGACTTTGTATTGGTCCGTGCTTAATAAATCCTTCACCCGGCCATCCATGCTTTTAAGGAGTGTTTTCATTATTTTTTTATCGGTATCCACAGGAAAGTCAGTAGCTCTAAGAGCAAGCAAGCCAATAAACAAATCTTCGATAATAACTCGAAAGGCAGGCTTGTCTCTTTCGGATAAATTGAGGTCATAAATAAAGTTATTTACGTTTACAACGATTTTTTCTTGTTGCTCCTTCGATAAAATACTTTGAGCAGTAGTAGAATAAATCGTTCCGATAAAAAGAAAAGCGGTTACGACTAATAATTTAATGATTTTCATTTTGAGAAATTGTTTTTATGAATTAATAAAATCTATATCCAAGGGATAATCCTAAATTGAAGGACTGAATAACAGGTTGATAATCACTTCTGATGATTACATTATCGGTTACCGTTATGATGTCGTTGATGGTCACAATTCCACCACTAAAGGTGAAAGTTGGTAGCAGTGCGAAGCGTTTTCCCAAATTGGTTTGGAAACCAATTCCAATTTCATACCCTAAACCCACGCCTGTGTCTGAGCTTCTGTCAAAATTATTGGTAACAACCGCATTAGGTGCATTAACTGTTATGCCCGGATTTGTTACCCACAAAGGACCTACGCTGGCTCTAGGAAAGAAATTAAATCGCTTCCCAATATTCACTTTATAAGCCAGACCAACCAGAAAAGAATAGGTCTGCCAGTCTTCCGTACTTCCTGCGAATTCAGTTCCAGGATTTTCAGAGTTAAACATTTTGATGATGTCTTCTATTTCCGTCTCAAAGGATTGATAGCGGAATACACCATTCAGCGTTGTTTTATCAGTTAGAAAAAAACCTCCAAAGACATCGATTTTTTGACCATTTTTCGCAAAGCCAGCATCAAGATTGGTAATATCCGTATCTGCAAAGTCTCCGATGGAATAGCTTGTACCATAAGATAAGCCAAGATAGAATTTGGGTGCTTGCCCTTCTTCTTGAGCATATAATAAATGCGTTGCCGCTAACGCCAACAGAACGATGATGAGCTTTCTCATGTTTTCGAGTTACTTCCTGTTTATGAATAAAACTTACTATCCAGTTTATTTATCATTTTATTTATGTTTCCCATTCACAAAAAACCCACCTCATAACTGAAATGCGACCTTGACTACCTACTCCTACTACCTATGCACCTTCATAGCCTATCTTCGCTACTACCTGGCAAAAAATAAGTCTAAATGATAATGTTCCTTACTTGAGCAAAATCATTGATTTTGTATCACATGCTTTGTTTGCACATATTCGGTAGAAATATATACCCGAATTCAACGTTTTACCTTTTGTATCCTTTTCATTCCATGTAATAAAATATTCTCCTGAATTTTTATGATTATCAACCAGAGTTTGGATAAGTTGGCCGGTATGGTTGTATACTTTTAAGGTGATGTGTTCGGACTTTTTTAGAACAAACCCAAACGTTGTTTGAGATTTAAAGGGGTTTGGATAGTTCTGGAACAAGGTAAAACTTGCCGATTTATAGTTATCATATATTGATTCAATTCCTACTGCTATTCCACCAATTAAACCATTGATATCGTATTTGGAGAAAAAGTTCCAGATTTCTTCAGAGCCATCGATGTCAGAATTTGTTCCCGGATATGGATCATTTGATCCTGGCCAAGAGTGACCACCACCAATGACTTTGAGATGTTCAACCGTAACACCGTTGTCACCATCATTATAAACATAACGCTCAACTATGCTTTCGTCGGTGGTATCAGTATCCGGTAGTTGTGTGACAATAGGTGTTGTATCGCCATTATTATAATTAATCCAGTAATCGAGGACATCGGTAACCGATAAGTAAATAGGATTTCCGTCGTAAGGCACAAGGAGGTCATTTGTTCCATGTATTTGCATAACGGGCGTTGGATAGACAGGAGCAGAGCTATCGTACATTCCTTGTGTCATAGTGCCTGAAACTGAGGCAACTGCTGCTATTTTTTCGCTCAGCTGACCAGCCAGGTGTATGCTAAAAAAGCCACCCAGAGATTTGCCAGTGGCGTAAACTCTATCCCGATTGATCATATATTCCGCAGCGATGGAATCGATCATCGCTTCGGTAAACCCGATATCATCTGCTTGTCCTGGTCCAATGTTCCATATTCCCGGACCTGTTCCCTGGGGATGAACAATTAGAAATCCTGCAGTATCTGCAATGGTTCGAAAATCGCCCCATTCCATTTGCTCATCCGCTGTACCTCCTGCGCCATGGAAGTTGAATAACAAGGGTACAGATTCACTACTAGTGTATGATGCGGGTACATACAATATATACTCTCGCATTAAACCATCATGGGCAATTGAGTCGTAGATGGTTTGCTGCGCTATACCGATAAACGGCAATCCAATAATAAAAATTGTACTAATAAAATACTTCATTTTTTATTCGTTTTTCTTATTCACGATAAATACATCCCCGTCATCGGCCAAATGGATCGGACCTTCAAATGCCTTTAATTCGTCCATGTATAATTTTTTTATAGTCCTATTGTCAGGAGCCGGCGCCAAATGGTTTAAAACCAGTTTTTTGACCTTCGCATCTCGAGCTAATTCAGCTATCTCTTTAGTGTCGGTATGGTAATCCTGAATATCAAAAATGATTGCAGCATTTCGATCCATTCCCGCTTCTCTTAATTCCTCCTCGAGCATCTTTTGGAAAGACATCAACATGACTTCATGAACTAGTAAATCACAATTCATTGCCATCTCCCTTAATAGGTCGTTCTTTTTAGTATCTCCGCTGATCACAACTTTTTTACCCTTATACTCGATTTTATAGCCTACTGCAGGCTCGATGGGTTCATGTGTTACACCAAATGCTGTAATCTTGATTCCATCCTTATTATAAATCATTTGATAGGAATTTTGCTCGATAGTAAATTCATTTGCGATTCCATCGGCATAAGCCGTATCCATTACCTCAATTCCGTGATGTGCCAAACGATAGGAGTTATCTATCTCTAAAAATTCATCTACTGCATTCATCAACTGATTTAGACCTTGAGGTCCATAAATATTCAAGTCATCAGCTCTGCCAAGTTGCCATGAACGGCTTATCATATTGGGTAAGTCCATGAAGTGATCCGAGTGATAATGGGTCAGGAATATACCATCCAACTCATCTAAGGGAAGCTTTATGTTTTCGGATCCTTGCACCACCCCTGCACCTACGTCAAACATAAAAAAGTTGCCATTCACAAAAACAGCTGTTCCTGTTTGCGCTCGCTTACCAGGCATGGGGGAGGCTGTTCCCACAGTCACCACTACGATATTTTCTTTGTCGTAGATATATTCAGGCGGAACCCTTCGCTCTATTTGCTTTTCAATTGCTTTGGAAACAAAATCATTCGAAGTACAACCCGCAACTATTGACAATAGTAAAGTAATCAGAGGTTGAATTATCCCTACTTTCATATTATAACGTCTTTTTGAATTGTGGCTAACATATTCGGTTAAATATCGAGGGCGTATCAAAGCGACCAAGGATCTTTGATACGCTCCCAAAATCATCTCACTAGGATGATTATTCTTGTAGCAATAATTTCACAGTACCGAAATTCCCAAGGCCATCAATCATGTTCAAAAAATAGATACCGGGTACCAAATCTCCCTTTTCTATCAGTAAGGATTCACCTGTTACCTTTGGATATTTTCTCACCACCTGACCCGTTACATTTAATAGTTGAGCTTGAAAAGTTGCATGGTATATATTATTCCAATTAACTAGAGCCTGATCTTGAAAAGGATTTGGTACTACTCTAAGGTTATTGCTTACGGTTAAATCTTTAGTAGAAACTGGACCTGCTTCTTTGACATAAATGCGATGATATAAACCGGTTCTTTCACCCGGCTCATTACTTCCAAAATAAACCTCATTATTCGTACTGACTACAATGGTTGATATAGTTGCCCTCGTTGCAGGTGTTTGCACACGAATAAGTTCATCGCCTGTAAGTAAATCTAAAACAATCAGATCATTATGGCTTCCGGTAAAATCTGTTGCATAAACCATTCGTCTGTCAGATACAATAGCAGGCCTAGCACTCACAGCATAAGACTTTTCCCATATTCTTTCAAGAGAACCATCATCTGCAACTCTTACTGCAGTAAGAAGACCGTTCCCCTGATCGTTTCCGATAATTATTCCCGTCTCCTCGTCAATAGATAGATGGAAAAAACTAAATCCGCCTTCTGATGCACCTTCAAACAAATATTCTCCTTGAAGTGGAGAGTCATTGAGTGAATAGTTTCTATCGACATTTTGCCAGAATATTTTCATGGCTTCAGGTGCCTGAGTCGTTGTATTCGTTGTATAATGGGCGATATTATTGACGATAACCGGAGACGTAGGTTCTTCGTTTTCTGGTTCCCCGGTATTATAGGGGTCATATTTTGATAACCATGTTGTATCCACTTGAATAAACTTATCGTCGACTAATAATCTGAATGTCTCTGATTGGTTAAGATGATACAGATATTCGTTCCCATCGTAGTTTGCCAGTGCTAATCTAGGTGATGCGCCGGGATACTCTAATGTCGATAAAATATCTAATGTCAGTGGATCAATCACAAAAAATTCAGAGGAGGCACTTGTAAGAGAAAAGTATTTTGTCAGAAGGTATCCTGCACTATTCACGGATAATCCATTATATATCGTTGATTGACCATTGGGGAAAGGTGCCGTCGGTAAATCAATAGACATGGAAATAGTCATAGTCGAAGGTTCAATCTTATAAAGGTGAGACTGACTGATTACATAAACGTAACCATTTTCATGAATTAATGCGCCACCAATATAGTTTACTGTTTGACCTTTGTCGAGTAAAAGTCGAACCTGTTCTCCAGTCATAGGATTATATTTGGTTATATGTGGCTCAGATTTTGTTTCGCCTTTTGGAAGACCGTCAATATCGCTAACGTAGCTATCAAGTATGAAGGGAGTACCACCTACTACGAAAACTTCATTATCATTACGTGTATATGAAAAAACAGGAAATGGCATTTCTATAGTTTCTACTACGATGTCCTCCGATGCAGCATCTCTTGGCAGTCCTGCATTAACAACAGTATTCGAGCGATTCAAATTGGCCATATCGCATGGCCACGCTGTGTTATATAAGGAAACACGATATCCGGGTTGTTCTACCCACGTATCTGGGATTGATATAATAGGCTCAGGCCCAGCTGGATAAGTGATCGTCGTATCCTGACCAAAGGCCATGGAAATACTACTCAAAAAAGTAAGTAGATATACAAAGGTATGCTTCTGCATTTACAGTTTTTTTAATGCGATACAACTCTCAAGTATATTTATGCGCTTTATTTGAGAACACAAGCATATCTAATGAACTTTCTAACTAAAGGACACCGTAGAATTGTATGCCAACAAGACAAGACATATGGTATCCTAAAACTATGTGAAGTCAAGCATAACTGACGATAACATAAGATAAGAAAAGGAAAGAAGTGAAAATTATTTGTAACAATTGAGGGTGTAGGCTCTAATCTCTTGATCTGAAGTTGTAGTTCCATGATATTCAACTCCAATGATAATTCTTTTTTTGAAATTGAGTAGATAACACTTCTGGATAGTTACGATATATTCAGTTAAATTTGGAAACGTATCAAAGCTACTTCATCGCTTTGATACGCTTCCAAAATCATATCGACAAGATGGATTATTCTTGTAATAGTAATTTCAAAGTACCGGAATTCCCAGCACCATCAATCATGTTCAAAAAATAGATACCGGGTACCAAATCTCCCTTTTCTATCAGTAAGGATTCGCCTGTTACCTTTGGATATCTTCTCACTACCTGACCCGTTACATTTAATAATTGGGCTTGGAAAGTTGCATTGTCTATATTATTCCAAGTAACTAAAGCCTGGTTTTGGAAAGGATTTGGTGCAACTCTAAAACTATTAGTTACGGTAAAATCTCTAGTAGAGACTGTTGTTTCTAATTTCAAATATCGGGTTCCACCTAACATCGGATTGAACAGCCTTAATACGTTATTGCCATCATCATCTTGAATGATTTCCCTGGTGATGTCGATAACAGTTTGAGTGGTATCGGTAATTCTAGGCGTAAGTACAAAAATATTATCCTCAAAGCTACCCGTTAAATGCAGGGGTTGACCCGTTGGACTTACATCATTGACACCATTAAACATGGTACTATCAGCATCAAACACTTCGTGAAGCACCCCGTTACTAACAATAAGAATGCGGTTACCGCATTGTTCGATGCGTTCCCGGCGTGGATTAAGCTGAGCAGCAATTTCCATTCCATTGATGGTAACCGTAGTTTCAGCCCAGTCTCCTCTCATATCTGGAACACCATCGGCGATTGGAGTAGTGCAGTCTGCATAATAAGGCTCTGGGTATTCTGCTCCGTAGGAAAACGGCACGATGGGTGTGTTTACCCTCGGTATTTCCGTTGCCGAACCTGAAAATCTTTGGCTAACTTCAAAGTTTGCCTTTGAAATCAAGAAGCTTGCTGGAATTTCTTGGTAAGCAAGGAAATTGAAATAAGCATAATTGATGAAGTAATCCTCCCCGACTTTGACGGCGGTGGTTGGGAAAACATCACCAGTGGCATAGGTGTCGCCCTCCACAACGGCAGAATTCCAATTATCACTGGTCACAAACTTGGTAATAAAAGGGACGGTAGGGTCATTATCATCTGGATTCGCAGCCGCATTCACAACATTACTTATAACGACCAGCTCGTCGCCATCCAAAAACATGCCGTCACCACTGCGCAGGGAACCGTCTGGCAAACTAACTTCTGTGATACCGTTTGGATTGTCAATCGGTATCTTGTAAATCAGGTCATTGACAGAATGAACGACCAATAAAAACCCATCTTCGTGGTATTCAATGCCATTAAAGCCACTTTGTGTAAGTGCGTTTGGCGGAGCTAAACTGTTATCCTGGAGAAAGATGGATGCTACACCGTTTACATCAACTTTATAAATAATACCTTTGTCCGAATTCGTCACATAAGCATTACCTTCATTATCTACTGCTACATCATTAACAAAATTCAATGGTAGCCCTCCTGGAGGCGTTACCGAGGCTAAATTTACAGAATCAATCAATCCACCACTTGCCAAATCAAAGCGGAACAACCAGGCAACAGTTGGATCTTGTATATTAGCACCCACTGCCAATAATCGATTGTTGGTTTTGTCTATTTGCAAACCGAACGTTCCATTGCCATTGAATACCCCTTGTGGAACCAAATTGGAAAAAGAACCATCGGTGCGAACCAGACTGATCGTTCCCAAACTTGCCGATGAAACGAGAAAGGCTTCTCTGCTAGGATCGTACTCAATTCCTTCTGGCAATATTGGTGCATTTAAGATAGCGTAATCCACAAAGTCTATTTCACTTGCCTCTGGTCTTACATCGAGAGTAACGCGCATGGGGTCGTCTAGTGCCATGATGACCGGCTCCAAATCCCGTGGTCCGGGCTGCGTATAGTTTACTCCGGGAAATGGAGTGGTTCCTGGTCCGCCAGGGTTGTAAAAAGCGGAATAACCCTCTTCCAAGCTAGGGATTTCGAGAATCAAGATATTTCTGGCAGCCGCGGTATCTCCCACTAGAATAATGTCGATATAATTATCTCGATCTTCCTGGTAACAATCGCCGTACTCCACACCGTTTCCTTCTACTGGTCCTAAATCGGAAAGTCCAATAACTCTTAAAGTACCGCCTAGCACCTGATAATCAACATTTTCTTCTGTAATCAGTACCGTATCACCATTTTCACCTCTTACATGAATTCTAAAGAACTTTTCATAATCCGTAGGCAATACACCACGTACTCCATCCGGAGAAAAACCGCCAGTCGTTAGTATGCGAAGCCGGAAGTCGCCACCGCCATATAGGTCGAACTCAGAGTTTGAAGGTATTACGTCAGCTAATAATTGTTCAGTAAAAGAGTTACTTACCCCTTCGCCAACAGGACCATCGCCCACATAATTCAGTTTTGCCCCCACCAACCTGGGCCCTTGATTTTCATCATAAGGACTGTAGTCCGTTTCCCAAGTAAGTCCTACCGCACTCACCAACTGTCCATTCGGACCTACCAGCGTTAAAGGCGTATCATCCGCTACAATTTCTAACTTTACTGGAAAACGAGCGTTAGGATCACTACTTGGCAATCTGTTTGCCCAGTCATTCCAAACCACCACACAATTCCGTTCATTGTTCTCCCAATTCGGCTGAGAGCTAGCGGCTAATGGCCTCATAATTTCTCCCGTATTCAAGGTGAATTGGAAGTCGGTCAGATCAATAGTATTGGTCAGCACAGGCCAACTAAACACAATAGGTAGTCCATCCAAACCGATGGATCCATCTCTCAACTCTCCGTAAGGAGTTTGTAAGATATATATGCTTCCTAGCTGTTGCTGAGTTGCTGCAGTAGTGAATAATCCAGTATTTGTTGTGTCGCAATCAATATCAGACAACCACGCACCGTTGGCCTGTCTGACTATTTCTTCGGTGGGCACATTAGGTACTATAAACCCGTTAACCTCTTGGGTGGGCGCATCAGGTACGGGAATCCCGCCAATACCATCAAAGCCCACTCCAGCGGAAAGAATTTTGGGTTCTTCAGACCAGTAATCTGCCCCCACTAAATCTCCATCAAAAAAAGTGGCAAAAGGCCCAATTGGATAGGTAATGGTTGTATCCTGACCAAAGGTTAGGGAAATAGTGCTAGTTAAAATAAATAAGGGTAATAAAAAGTTCTTTATCATTGTTGTTTTTAAAAGCTAATATAGGTAGATGCTAAAAGATATGACAATAACAAAAGATAATAAATGAAGCTAATTGTATTTTTTTTGAAGTGATCCGTCCTTTTATTCTACTCAATGAAACAGGCGTGATACCCAATACCTTTGCGATACATGTATCTGGTTCCCGGTTTATAACAGTCGGATAATCCTTCATACATTTTAGATACCTTTCTTCAAGGGACAATAAAACCAATGATTCAACCCTTAGAAAGGCTTGCCTCATTCCTTTTTGGCTCAAGTCCCATTTTATTTAAATTCAAAAATTTGGAATTTTTAACTACATCATGAAAGTGATCATAGTCCATTATTGTATATACTTTTATACGCTCCAATGCCTGAAGAATATAATGAGAAGGCTCATCAATTCCTCTTGGATCAAATGCCAGAGCGATATATTCTTCTATGGTTGTACTATCGTGATGAGATGGTATTCAATGATTGTGGTGGACGGCTGCACTTTGTTGCAAACACAAATAAATTGCGAAGTACCTTTTCAATTCGTTTTTCAAAGTTGCCGAAATACAACTTGCTACAAGACAAAAAATACCTGATTTTTTTGATGCGCTGTATTATGCAATCTCTCAACCTCAATCTAGGCATATCTTTGATCTATACGTATATTTGCCTCATGAAGAAAAAGCAACAAGAGATTATAGCCATAGATGATATCCTGGTCAGTGGCGATATCACAGAGGACATGTTTGCCTGTGATATCGCGCGCTGTAAAGGAGCTTGCTGTGTGGAAGGAGATGTTGGAGCACCTCTGGAGGATGAGGAGTTGGAGATACTCGAAGAGATCTATCACAAGGTGAAGCCTTACCTGTCCAAAGCTGGTAAGCGTGCAATTCTGGATCAGGGTACTTCGGTACTGGATTTTACAGGTGAATATACCACCCCCCTTGTAGAGGGAAAGGAATGTGCCTACACGGTATTTGATGAGAAAGGTGTTGCCAGTTGTGGGATTGAGCAAGCGTATAACGATGGGGTAATTGAGTTCCGCAAACCCGTTTCTTGTCATCTATACCCTATACGTGTAACTAAAGAGAAAAATCTCGAAGCACTCAACTACGACCGATGGGATATTTGTAGCCCTGCCTGCGAATTGGGAAAGCAAACTCGCGTAAAGGTATACGAGTTTACCAAAGCGGCTATCATACGCAAATATGGTCAGTCATTTTATGATCAGCTAGATCAATTGGTAAAGTTTCGCGAAACTACTCATTCCCAGCGTACATAGGAGTACTCTCTTTTGTATCATTTTCATCCGATACTTCCGTTGGTGAGAACTGAGGCATCTTTCAAGCACGTAAGTAAGGTTTGAGGGATTTTCGCAGAGAATACTTATTTCTACGGTATGTTTGGAGGAAGATAAACGGAAAATGATCTAAATAGACGCAATCTTGTTGACCTAAGTCCACAAAAAGTAACGCATTAATTTAATATCTCATGATGTGACTTGAAAGTCATTTTCTCAAGCAGATATTCCAGTAATTTCCATGTGCAATACCCTTGAGCGTGACCTGAAAGAGCAGTTAGGTGAAGTGGAACTGCCTGAAAAGCTATTACCTGAGCGTGGATATTTATACTAACTGAAGATCAAATACATAGGAGAAATGAGTCAGCCAGCGATGCTTTACCTCTTGTAAATCGATTTCCCGGCCTAGTTCCTCTTTCAAGGAGGTAACGCCTTTGTCTGAGATTCCACAAGGGACGATATGATGGAAGTAGGAAAGGTCAGTATTGACATTGAAGGCCAGTCCGTGCATGGTGATCCATCTGCTGCAGCGAATGCCCATAGCACAGATTTTTCTGGGATGGGGAGTATCCACATCCAGCCAGACGCCAGTGGCACCCTTTATGCGATCGCCTTTCAGGCCATAGTCAGCCAACAGTAGTACAATGGATTCTTCTAGCGAACGAAGATACCAGTGCAGGTCGCTCTGAAATTTTTCCAGATCGAGGATCGGGTAAGCAACCATCTGTCCAGGTCCGTGATAGGTGATATCACCGCCTCGGTTAATTTTGATAAATGTGGCTCCTCGAGCCTTTAGCAGTTCTTCTTGTATAAGTAGATGCTCTTCTTTACCGCTTTTGCCTAGTGTGTATACATGGGGATGTTCACAGAGCAGGAGATGGTGCTGAGTTGAGACATCATGAGGAGGGATATCAAAAGCTGCAGCTAGCTTGAATTCAGAATTGGCCTTAAGCAACTGTTCCTGCAAATCCCAGGCTTCCTGATAAGGGATCATACCCAGATCGCGTAGGTTTACCTGCTGTATTTCATGTACCTTTTCCTTCATATCTTTTATAATACCTGGTTTTCACGGGCTACCACCCGCTTCACTTCTGGAACCATCCCTTTGATGACGGGTTCTACCCCTTGTTTCATGGTCTGTATAGCATGGGGACATAGATGACATGCACCATGCATCGTAAGATTCAGCACACCGTTATCGTAAGATTCGAATACGATATCTCCGCCATCTGCCTGTGCGGCAGGCCTGATATGTTTATCCAGCAAGTCATTGATCAGTCCTGTGACCACCTCATCTGATCTACTATGTTTTAGCGGTTCTACGCCGTAAAACAAGATAGGTTCATCGGCTTCCAGATGCTGCTGAATTAGACTCCTTAGCTCAAATAATACCTGATCCCATTGTATATGGGATCGCTCATCTTTCACTACAGTTACGTAATTATCATTAAGCATCACGCGTTTGACATAACGCAGCATGAGTAATTTACGTGCCAAAGGAGAATAATTAGCTGTAGTAAGATCTTGAAACTCATAAGGTTGATCTACTAATATCCCATTTTCCAGTACAAACTTCATTGCATTAGGGTTGGGAACTCCCTCTATATGCATGATCACCTGTCGTTTTGCCATAGGTCTTATTCTTGCCTTGATGATTACGCAGAATATTTTTTAAAGTTAGTAGAAGGGTATAGAAAATCCTATTGAAGGAAAGATGTTAGTCTATAGATGACAGATCTACCCTTTGTATTTGAATTCTATTGAATATGGGTAAATCAAGAGCAGGGATAAACCCGGTGTATGGATTCAGTTTTTAGGACGGACAGCCTCCCATCATAAATGTCATTTTGGCAGGTTCAGTATTTAAATTGCCATACTGGATCAGGCTTCCCTGACAGATCGGTTTGATCAAGGTGGTGTTGTGGTACTGTTTAGACCAACTGAAGAATGATGAGAGGTGTTTGTCAAAAAAGAACTTAGGAGAGGAGGAAGTAGGATGAATAAAAATAACAGCTGATATGTGAGTTTTGAGAAAATGTGCATGGGATTATTTATGGCTATTTTGGGAAATAAAGACGTGAATCCATCTAAAGATGGCTCTCGTTGCAAAAGAGCGCCATCATAATTAGGCTGTTTGGGATCCCTAATCCTGTCACACCTGCCAGTCGATAGGCTCTTTGCCTTTTTCCTCAAGGTACTGGTTGGTTTGGGAAAAATGCCGACATCCGCGAAATCCTGTTCTTGCCAGAGGAGAGGGATGTGCTGCTTCGAGTATGAGATGCTTATTTCGATTGATGAAAGATCCTTTTTGTTGTGCGTACCTGCCCCAAAGGAGGAAAGCAACACCTTCTTTATGCTTATTGATCGCCTGTATGGCTGCTGTCGTGAAATTCTCCCAACCTTTTCCCTTATGGGAACTTGCATTGCCCTCTTCAACCGTGAGGATTGCATTGAGCATAAGAACACCCTGTTCAGTCCATTTTTGCAAATATCCATGATTGGGTATTTCAAAGCCAGTATCATCATGGAGTTCCTGGTAGATATTGGCCAGTGAAGGGGGAATCCCGACCCCAGGCTTTACAGAAAAGCACAACCCGTGGGCCTGACCAGGTCTATGGTAAGGGTCCTGACCGATAATTACTGCTTTTACCCGATCAAATGGTGTACTGTTGAACGCATTAAAAATCAGAGGTCCGGGAGGATAAATAGTTTTACCTAGAGCCTTTTCAGTTTTAAGGAATGTTCTTAATGCCTGGAAATAGGGTTGTCTAAATTCGTCTTTGAGAACTTCTTTCCATCCATTTTCAATTTGTACAGATGTAGCAAGATCAGACATATACTGGAGTTTAATTCTATGATTAGATAAAGTTAAAAAACCTGATGAAAAGTGTATGGTTTTAAGTAAGAGTGGTTAATAGGCGAGAGGTAATGTAGATTTATGATTTTCTTTTCTTCAGAACGACAAAACCTATAAAGATCAATCCCAATGCTGCCAAAATGCTGACTGTCCAATACATGTAAGCTACCTGGGGTGATCTTTTAGGAGTAATGCCTTTGCCCAGTGATACCAGTTGCGTGTCAGCTTCAGAAAGTAGCACATTACCACTGCACTGAAATGTTTTCATTGTGAAACCTTTATTAATGTAAACCAGATATTCCAGGCCTTCCTTGAAAATAAATCCGCAATCCTTCTCCCAGGGTGAATTGATAAATAAGACCTGATCTGTAGACCTTTTCCAGCTTTGGGAGACTTTGAAGGTATATTTCCATCCACCAGACATCCAGTTGGTTGTAACCCGTACGGCTATACCTTGAATGATCAGGTCAGCATTCTCATGATATTGAGTATGTGTAAGGGAGTCCGGACATACACAAGCTAAAATACCTTGGAAGTAAAACACTCCCAGTAGAGTTACTAATAACTTTT
This sequence comes from uncultured Bacteroidia bacterium, assembly GCA_964468435.1. Taxonomy (GTDB): domain Bacteria; phylum Bacteroidota; class Bacteroidia; order J057; family J057; genus JBCCTX01. Next base: position 73,866 of record CAYXVE010000018.1, read on the forward strand.
TCATACCAACTTAACTAATTAGCATATGCGTTGGTTATTTCCCGGACTTTGGATCTTGAGGGGAAAGAATCGATTGATATAAAGGTGGATCTTGGATGATTTCAATCGCTTTAAGAATGTCTCGGTCATCGTCAAACAGTACTTCTACCATACCTTTATTGTAGTAGTAACGCTTGGCAATTTCAGTTTCCAGGAGAGGAGATAGTTCTTTTCTGAGTCGATCAAGTTCTTCACTTTTGTGTTGAGTTATCAAAGCTTCCAACTGTTGAATTTCATCCTTTAGGGACTCGTAGTAATCTTCTTCCTGAAGTAGCTTGTTAAGCTGATTTAATTGCTGATCTGCTGGCGTCTGATAGTCTACAGATTGCTGTGTGATGTAGGTTTTGAACATATTGAAGATTTCATCATTAATATGAAAATCTCTGGGAGCTGCTATACTATCGTGTTGAGCTACATAGTACGTAGCAAAATCAAACAAAAGACCTTGATTAATGAGTGTGGCGATCATAGGATGCGCTTCCGGATCTGAAACGGGTATATCCGGGTGAATACCTCCTCCATCCTTTACTTCGCGTCCATTGCGTGTGCTGAAGGTATTTTGTAGGCTGTCGGGAATGCGGGAAGCAGAACCATTTTCATCTCTCTTGCGAAAGTCCAGCGATTGGATACATCTTCCACTTGGGGTATAATATTTCGCCGTGGTGATCTTCAGCTGTGTATTGTAGCTCAAGGGTTGGATGTTTTGTACAAGCCCTTTTCCAAAGCTCTTATTGCCAATGATTACTCCCCGGTCGAAGTCCTGAATAGCACCTGCCACGATCTCAGAAGCACTTGCACTTCCCTCATCGATCAGAACCGCAAGTGGTATTTCTGTATTCATAGGCGTGCGCCGGGAGATATGTAGGGTACGTGTACCCTCATGGCGGCCTCTTGTCTCTACGATTACCTCTCTTTGAGGAAGGAAGACATTGGCTACATTTACAGCTTCATCCAACCTGCCTCCGGGATTATTTCTCAGATCCAGGATGACTCCCTTCAGATTGGGTTGTTGTGAAAGCATACCTAGTGCATTTCTCACATCCTGACCTGCATTTTCAGTAAAACCAGCAAGCTGTATATAGCCTACTTCGTCATCAGCCATTCCAAAATAGGAAACATTTTCAATCTGAACCTCATCACGTCTGACCTGGACCTTATGTTCTATATCACCGCGGAGTACAGTGATATTGACGATTGTACCGGATGCGCCACGTAGAATATCTCTGATATCTGAAATACCAAGACCTTTGGTACTTTTTCCATCGATATTGATAATCTGGTCTCCGGCTCTGATACCTGCCATGTCTGCAGGTGCTCCCTGATAGGGTTCTATGATGAGAATTCTCTCACCCCTTTTACCAACTAAGGCACCGATACCACCATATTTACCCGTACTCATGAAGCTTACTTTTTCAGCCTCTTCTTCAGAAATAAAGGAGGTGTAAGGATCTAGAGAATTTAACATTGCGTCAATTCCAGTGCGTATAAGCTTTTCAGGATCAGTCTCATCTACGTACAAATTATTGACAACACGAAAAAGCTGTCCAAAAATATCCAGGTTCTTATTAATCTCATAGATATTGTCTGATTTGTAGGATACGAACCCTACGCTGAATGCCGCTAGTGTTGTAACGAGCAAACCTACATGCAGCCATTTATACTTTCTGTTCAACATGATCTATAAATCTTCATTAAAGGCAGGAGTGTTAATTTCTGCTTTTTACTTAAAGATAGCAAAAAATCGGTTTAGATTAATCTCCTTTATTACGTATAGTTTATGAAACTGTTTTACTAATTTGTTCTAATCGTCTTAAGCCACCTGCCATACTTTCTGCTATAATATTATACGATAAAATTGTATTTTTCTGATATTTGATCAAGATAATTAGGCAATATTGGTTCTTTTCTAGAATGGTGATGAGTGGAGGTTTATTCAGGCGAAAGGCTTCACGCATACGACGTTTAAGCAGGTTTCTGTCAACTGCACGTTTAAACTGTCTTTTGGAAGCTGCAAACGCTACTGATATGTGGCTTTCTCCAATGTCAATGGGTGGATCGAAGGCATAAAAAAATTTGAGCACACCATATCTGAAGGAACTGCCGTGCTCAAAAATATATTCAAAAGCTCTTTTGCTGCAAAGGCGTTCAGTTTTGGGGAATTGATAAATCCCATCTGGCTTTCTCACAATTATTTGTTGATCTTTGGGCGTCCTTCATCACTTACCGTGAGTTTATGACGGCCTTTTGCCCTTCTTCTGGCCAGAACTTTTTTACCTCCAACAGATTTTGCACGAGCTCTGTACCCGTGCTTATTTCTTCTCTTTCGCTTACTGGGCTGAAATGTACGTTTCATCTGATTTAATTTTGGCCTGCAAAACTAATAAATATCCTGCTTGAGGGCAAAAGAATGTACTACCTATTTATAAAAAGATATGGAAAAGCCTTTAGATTTAGGACTTTACCTATAAATTTGTTTTAAATAAAGCCCAAAAGTTGTATAAACTTCGTATGAAAAACCTTTTGTCTAAAATTAAAACCTGTGCACAGCAGATTCACCAGGATGTAATAAACAAGCGTAGACACCTGCATATGTACCCTGAGTTGTCGTTTCAAGAGGCTCAGACCTCGGTCTATGTAAGGCAGGAGTTGGAAAAAATGGGAATACTCGTTAAAGATCAGATTGGTGGGTACGGACTGATAGGTATAATACAGGGAGGAAGGAGAGAAGGAAAAACTCTGGCATTGAGAGCCGATATGGATGCCTTGCCAATACATGAGGCTAATGATGTACCTTATAAATCCCTGCATCCGGGCATTATGCATGCATGTGGACATGATGTACATACCTCATCCCTGTTGGGTACAGCCTATATTCTGCAACAGTTGAAAGATCATTTCAAAGGACAGATAAAGCTAATCTTCCAGCCTGCAGAGGAAAGGATACCTGGAGGTGCTTCCCTAATGATCAAAGATGGGGTGCTTCAGAATCCAGAGGTTTCTTCTATCATAGGACAACATGTATTACCCTATATGGATTGTGGCAAGATCGGCATTCGCGCTGGTACATATATGGCATCTGCTGATGAGATATACATGACTGTCAAGGGAAAAGGTGGGCATGCTGCCTCTCCTAACCTATGTATTGATCCAGTGGTGATCACAGCTCAGATGATTACTGCGTTACAGCAGGTAATCAGTCGCTCTGATCCCCGGTTGCAGAGTGTACTATCATTTGGCAGGATCATTGCCGATGGGGCCACCAATGTCATACCGGATGAAGTGTATATCGAGGGAACATTCAGAGCCATGAACGAGGAATGGAGGGCAGAAGCACATCGGCAAATCCGGAGTATAGCCGAAGGCATAGCCAGAAGTTTTGGAGCAAATGTAGATTTGGAAATCCGTAAGGGATATCCGGTACTATATAACGAAGAACATCTCACAACCAAAATACGTGAAGCAATCGTTCAATACATGGGAGAAGAAAATATAGTAGACCTGGATCTCTGGATGGGAGCAGAAGATTTTGCCTACTTTACGCATGAAATTCCGGGTTGTTTTTACCGGCTGGGTACCAAAAATGAAGCTCGAGGTATTGTCCACGGTTTGCATACACCAAAGTTTGATATCGATGAAGAGGCTATGGCTATCTCCACGGGCCTAATGGCCTGGATCGCTATTCAGACACTTGAAGCAAAAGGTTAATACAAAAGAATTTTGTAATTTATCCTACGGAATTTATTGGATATTTATTTTTTACAAAACCCTACATCAAATACCTATGGCTGCCATCCAGTTCAATATAGAAGCTTACAGCCTGATCATAAGACCTCGTCAGGTCATAGAGCGGATCATCACGGTTTCTGGCCCAGCCAACGTGCATGGTATCCGTCAGACTGCCAGTTTGTATTTTTACAGGCTCGATCAGCTTCCCGACTCTCTGGGTCGAGTTGTGCGTGTAAATCCTACCTCGATCATTGGAACACACATCACGGCATTTCTGGCCATGTCTGATTATCAGGACATGTATCATGTTCTACAGACTGAATCGCCTGTCGGTATATATGTCTCTCATCCCAACACTACACAGTCGAATGCTACAGTAGATATCAGCTTTTTCCAGATGTTTTCAAGGGATGAAAATCCTGGTGAGGGATTTATTGATCCGGATGTGCCTGGGG